>CAYZTQ010000061.1:0-12157 GCA_964481445.1 uncultured Christensenella sp.
CTCGACCCGCCGCTCATCTGGATCGAGCCCTTCGGCAGCGTGCTGACCTATGTGGAGGGCACCAGCTTCGAGCCCATCCCCGTGACGGTGGGCGGCAGCGAGCGGATCCAGGACGCCCGGCTCTACATCAGCACAACCAATCTGCTTCAGTATTCCGCGGTCAAAAAACAGTCCAGCCCGCTGACCCCCGAGGGCGAGGTCTGGGGCTATATCCGAAGCGATGATTTTCCAAACGCTCCCGCCATCGACGAAAGTTTTATCTGGAACGAGAAGGATCAGATGGTGCCGCAGGGCGATGATCCCAGGAAGACCGGCATTTTCGGCGACAAGCTGGAACTTCGCATCTCGGCCAACGTCTATGTCATCGGCAGCCTGAGGGGCAGGAAGATGGAGGCGAACTATCCCTTCACCATCCTCTATCTTCGGGATTCCGACCGCGACGGCATCCCGGATATTTCCGAAGCGGAGCGCGACAAAATCAACATCACAGACATTCCCGACAGGTCGGTCTACTCGGATTACCCCATCAGACGCTTTTCCTACACGGTGATTGACGACGGAAAGGCCCAATGGCCCGTCAAATACCGCAGCCCGGGGGTGCAGCCCTACGGCCTTGAGGTGCTGCCCAAAGGATGGACCGACTCCGGCGACCCCTATACCCACGGCTGTGGCGTTTTCATCGGCGAGCCGCGCATCAACTGGCTGCCCGGCGAGATGTACCGGGATCTGCGCATCCGCTACCGGGCGCAGGACAGCAAGAAGGACTCCGTCACGCATTATTTCAGGATGCGCGTAAGCAAAAACGGAAGCCCCTGGTCGGGCTTTGCCAAACTCTCCATCGACCCTGTTCCCAGCTGCACGGTGGTGTACGGCCAGCGGATGAAGCCCATCCCCATCACGGTGCGCGCGAGCGAGCCCGGCATCCCGACCGTGGAAGGCTCGTATATGTGGCTGGAGGAAGAAGGCCGCGACCTCGTATTCAAATCGCACACGCTGGGCGACCACGGCATGGGTGTGTCCAAGGTCATCGAATCGGGCGTGGATCAGCAGAACCTGTACCTGACCCACACCTACTGGATCTCCGGCACCCCGAAGCTGCAAAAGCCCGCCAAATGGAGGAAGGGCGAAACGCGGCGGGAAATCCGGTTTTTCATCACCGCCACGCTCGGCAGCGAAAAAGCCTATGAATCCTTCAGCATCACAGTGCTCAGGCCGGACAGGGAGACGGGCGACGAGCTTGAGCCCCTCCAGTTTGAGGCGCTGAACGATGTAGCGGTCGATGAAGGGGTCGCGTGCAGGGATATCGTCTGCAGGCTGCGCTCAAGGCAGCCCCTCAGCGGCGTGGAATTTTCCTCCTCCGCCCTGCCCCCGGGCATGGGCATTGGCAAAGACAATGGATCCTCCACGGCCATGGTGCTGCGCGGCAGGCCCTATCTGGAGGACTGGCAGCCCTGGGAAACCCAGCGCAAGATACTGATCTATGTCTTCGCCAAGCAAAAGGAGAAAGGCCTTTCCAGCCAGGAAAGCTTCTACCTGACCATCAGGAGGAAGGATTTGCCAACGCCCGGCATCACGCCGATCACGACGCAGGAGGCGATGGACGGCCTCTTCGCTTCGCCGGTGCATGTCAGCTGCGACCTGCCGCCCTTTATGCTGAACAGTCTGGAGGCGCAGGGCCTGCCGCCCGGTCTGAGCCTTGGCAGGGGGCATGTCATCTCGGGCTTCATCAACGTGAAGGATTGGAAGGAAGGCGAGCAGCTGCGCGTCTATCCCGTCACCATCAAGGGCAGGGCCTCGCTGCCCAGGCGGCCCGAGCTGGATGAGGAAGGCACCGGCAACCCCAGGCAGTACGATGTGGAAACCGGCTTTGACTTCAAGGTATACCAGAATGCCCCCTGGGGATGGAGCCAGGGAGACCCGCTGCCGCCGGTCAAGGTGCTGCACCCTCAGAATCAGCGGGTGGTTGCGGGGAACGCAATCAAGCCCGTGTCAATCCTGATAGGCGAAAAGGACGGCCTGACCAGCGTGCTGGTCGATGGGCTGCCTCCGGGCGTCAGCGATGACGGGAAAGGCAACATCTCCGGAAGCCCTCAGCCGGGCGGCTGGTCGGATGATACCAGCGAGGTCAAGCGTTTCAATGTCAAGGTGACCGTCAGCCACCCGGATCTGGAAAACGACATCGTGGTGACCTTCGCCATCGATGTGCTGCATCCCAATTCGGCCAAACCGGCCAGCCTGCCCGGCAAGGCAGGAACAGAGGCGCAGCCGCCGGATGCGACGGCCACGCCCGCCCCGCCGAGTGAAGCGGCTGACAAGCCGGGCGGAAGCGCCCAAGGAAAGCCCGATAAGGGAAGCGGCGAAGCAGCCGCAACGGAGAAACCCGAGGAAAAGGCCGACGCCGGTGAAACCGAAAAGAGCATGACGAGGGAAGAAAGCATCACAAGCCAGAACAGACTGCGCGAGCTTTCGCCCGGCACACCCGAATATGAAGAGCTGGAAGCGTGGATCGCCCGGCAGGAAGAGGAGCTGAAAAGCCGCGGGCCCATCGCGGTGCGCGAGGGCAGGGTCAGGGCGGCCATCGCCCTGTATGAGGGCAGCCAGGCTGAGACCGACTACGCGCAGGGCATCCTGACAGGGCTTGAGAAGGCCGGCTATCAGCTGGGCCGCAGACACCTGAGCGCGGACATCCAAAGCGCACAGGGGGATGAAACCAAAGCGCAGCGCCTGGCGCAGACCATCAGCCGCGGCAAATACGATCTGGTGATTGCTGTCGGCACGCCCATGGCAGACAGGCTGAAGAAGGCGCTGGCAGGCAAGGTGCCGCTGATCTGCGGCATGGTGGAAGACGAGGTGAACGAGGGCCTCGCCGGGCCCAATGACAGCCTTGTGACCGGGGTGCGGCTCAGGCCCTCGCTGGAAAGCCTGCTGAACGCCGCCCTGTACCTGCAGCCGGAGGCCGAACGGATCGGCCTGATCCACTCGCCCTTTGACCGCCGCCAGCAGGAGGCGCAGGAGGTCTCAGCGGTGTCCGGCGTGGAAATCCGCCTGGCTTCCGCCTCCGGCATCGCGAAGCTGCTTCTGCAGGCGGAGCAGCTGCTTGAAGACTGCGATTTGCTCATCGTGACAGAAGACTTTGAAAACGATGAGATGCTGCGGCAGCTGGCCGCCATGGGCCTTGAGAAGGGCAAGCTGGTCATCGGCGGCAGCAAAGCGCAGGTGACAGCGGGCCTGCCCGCGGCCTGCGCGGCGGACGCAAAGAAGATCGGCGAGCTGGGCGGCTGGCTCGGCGCTCTGGCGCTCAGCAGCCAGAACCCCGCCGGTATCCCCTGGCAGTCGCCGGACGCCCTGGATATCCTCTACGACCCCGAGGGCCTGAGCGCCCTTGGCATTACCCCGCCCGCCGCGGCCATCCCTTTGATGGGAAGGGGCGGGAAGTAAGAGAGAGAATCTCCCCCAATCAATAGCTGGCTGGCGGGAAAAGACAAACTCTATGGACAGGCAGCAGGTACACTTGCTACGGATGGATAACAAACATCGAAGGCAGAGAAGCTAAGAAAACAGGGCCTGTTTACAAAATAGACATGAAACGGCAGGAGGGTGAAGGCTCTCCTGCTTTTTATCATCATTATTTTGATATGAGATACTTGGCAGGAAAATTCTTATCTTCTTACAGGTTAATTGAGTTTTTAACTCATCCTCATTATCTTTAATTATTTTTAACTCGACAATCGAGTTAAAAATGAGTTAAAATGAGTTGAGCATAAGCAATGTGAGAAAATGAGGTACAACAATGCGTCATATACCAATACATGAAAGCCTTGAAATAGAATTTAAGAGCGATTTGAAATCCTATCCCGACCATGAGCTCATCGATGAAATTGTTGGAATGGCAAATACGGAGGGTGGAACGCTGTATCTGGGTGTTGAAGACGATGGCAGACTTTCCGGTGTTCATAAAAATCATAGGGATCCAATTGGTCTCACCGCGCTCATTGCCAACAGTACTGTGCCTCCCGTATCTGTAAGAGCAGACTTGCTGTCGGAAGACAATCATGACATTCTTAGAATAGAAATTCCCAAAAGCCGAAGCATCGTATCCACTTCTTCAGGTAAAATTCTTCGCAGAAGACTAAAAACGGACGGACGCCCGGAAGTCGTTCCGATGTATTCTTATGAAATACCGACAAGACTATCGGATTTAGGCATGCTGGATTTCTCGACTCAGCCTCTGATGGGGGCAAGTCTTGAGGACCTGGACCCCACTCAGCACGCCCGACTGCGCAGAATTATTCAGACGAGGCAGGGCGGAGAGAAATCTTTGCTTTCTCTGCCAGACGACGAGCTGAATCTTGCTTTGCGTCTTGTTACTGAAGTCGGCGGGCACTATGTTCCTACCATAACGGGAATGCTGCTCCTTGGGAAGGAAGAGCGCATCGCTGAACTCATCCCTACAGCCAAATCAAGCTTTCAGGTTCTTGAAGGGACAAGCATACGGATGAATGAAGACAGCAGCAAGCCTTTGCTTGAATTATTCGAGAACTACGAAACCTACCTGAAAGCCTGGAATCCTGAGAAAGAAACTGAATATGGGATGTTTCGCATTCCGATTCCCGAGTTTGACCGGGCCGCTTTCCGTGAAGGATTGGTGAATGCCTTTTGTCACAGAGATTATACTATTTTGGGAAACGTCCGCATTTTGATTGATGATGAAGGCATGGTCATCAGCAATCCTGGCGGTTTCATCGATGGCGTCAATTTGAAAAACCTTTTAACTGTAGAACCGCACGGCAGAAATCCGGCCTTGGCAGATGCGATGAAAAGAATAGGCCTTGCGGAAAAAACGGGACGCGGTATCGACCGTATTTTCGAAGGATCCATCATGTTTGGAAGACCATGGCCGGATTATTCTGAATCAACAAGCAGAATCGTTAAGCTCTTTATCCAAAGAGCCAAAGCCGACCTGCCCTTCGCGAAATTCATCATGGAGGAGCAAAACAGATCCGGCAAGCCCTTATCGATCTATACCCTGATGATACTGTCTGTTCTCAACACCGAAAGAAGGGCTGACCTTCATAGAATAACAGACCTGACGAATTTAAGTAAAAGCAAGCTCCGCTCGGCAATTGAAAACATGATTGAACAGGGCCTGATCGAATCATCCGGAAAAGGAAGAAACAGATCCTTCATTTTGGGAAAGCGGATCTATCGAGACAGCAAAAAAACGATTCAATATGTTCGCCAGACCGATATTGACAGCATCAGATATCCTGAGCTTGTGATGAAGCTTGCAGAAACTCAAAAGGGAATCATTACAAAAAAGGATGTAGCGGAGCTTCTGAAAATATCTCCAACTCAGGCCTATTCTGTGATCAAACGTCTTCAGCAAGAAGGTAAATTGAGGCTTTTGCAGGGAGGGAAGTACTCGAAATATGCAATCAACCAGCCCTGATGCAAATCAATTGTTTTGACTCATTCAGAATAGTAATACTTTGGCTCGAATCAGAAATAATTACATAAGAGCGGTATCGAGGCAGAGCCTTCTGCATCGATGTGTGAACAAGCCTGATGATAGGCTCTTTATACCAAACAAAAACGTTAACGCGCAAAGAGACAACGCTAAAACGGAAAAATGCGAGTCTATCACAGCGTTAAGGGTTGAGTTTGGTATTAACTCAATTCTAATTCGACAGCTGCGAGTTAGAATTGAGTTAAATTGAATTGGATCGTCTGCGCCGATTTTACAGCTACGCCCCCACGGCCATTTAGCCAGTGGGGGCATTTTCTGTCCTGGCAAGCTCAGGCCTTCCCGCCCGCCTTCCTCTTCTCAAACACCGCTCCGGCCAGCATGATCACCGCGAAGATGACCAGATAATAGACCACCGCCATACCGTGGCCGATGATGGCGGCCGCCACCATGAACAGGCAGGAGAGGATGGAGAGCGCCGGCATCACCAGGCGCTTCATGGTGGAAAGATCCTTTTCCTTCTGCATCATGCGGATGAACACGGGGATATAGGCCGCGTACAGCGTGATGATGGGCAGCTCGGAGGAATCGAAGCTGAAAGCGCCGAACCAGCTGACGCCGTCGAGATTCGCGCCGAAGAAGTAGGCCAGCCACAGCATGCAGATGAGCAGGCCCACGATGGCCGAGTTGGCGGGCATGTTGGTCTTTTCATCCAGCGAGTTGTAAAGCTCGGGCGAGGGGCCCTTTCCACGCACGCTCAGCGAGTAGAGCCCGCGCACCGAGCCGATCATCACGCCGTTCAGCGTGCCCAGGCAGGAGATGATGACGAACACAAACAGCAGCGAGCCCATCAGCGGACCGAACACCTGCGAGAAGGCCAGTCTGGCCGCCTGCTCGCCGCCCTGCATCAGGACGGCGCCGGGCACCACGCCCGCAAGGCCGATGTAGTACAGTATATAGACCGCCACGATGATCAGCGAGCCCATCACCAGCGCGCGGGGCAGGTTCTTCTTGGCGTCGTGCAGCTCCGCATTGATGGAGGTGGCGATGATCCAACCCTCATAGGCGAAGGCGACGGCGACCACGCTGGTAAACAACCCCGTATTGCCGGCCGCCGCGCCCTCAGGGACGGCGGCGAAGTTCTGCGCCATGGTGCCCTTGAAAATCCCCGTCACCGTGCCGATGATGGCCATCGCGGCCAGCGGGATCAGCTTGATGACGGTGGTGGAAACCTGCACCCTGCCGCCGATGATGGGTGACAGGGTGTTGACGGCGTAGCTCAGTATCAGGTACAGCGCCGCGATGGTCATGCAGGCGCCGCCCGTGATATCCCAGCCCAGCAGCACACAGGTGTAGCGGGCGGAGACCCAGGCCAGCACCGAGGTGATGGCGGGCTGATAGATAAAGGTCATAAACCAGCCGATGTAGTAGCCATAGCGCGGGCCGACCATCACCTCGGCGTAATCGACCACGCCGTTCACCTTCTCATAGCGCGAAGCCATCACCGAGAAGGTGTAGGCGCAGATCATCATGATCACGCCCACGATCGCCCAGGCCAGGATGCCGGTGACCACGTCGCCGCCCGTCGCCTTCAGTACGGTTTCCGCCTTGAAAAACACACCGCTGCCGATCACGATGCCGACCACCATGGCCACAGCCATCGGCAGACCATACCGCTTTTTCAACTGATCCTTCATTGCGCTGTGCGCGCCTCCCGGGGCGCTGCCTCCTTTGTTTTTTTGTTGATTTAAGGTTTATTATAGCGGCAAACGCGCCCCGCGCCAACGGCTTTTCAGCGGAAATACAATGATTGCACAGCCCGCCGCTTCGTGCTACGATGGGCAAAGAAGGGAGGGCGAAGCATGGCGGAAAAAAGCACCCACTACCTGTGCACGGTCAACACCATCCATGAGGAGGTGGTGACCGACGTGATGCGGCAGATGCCCGCTGAAGGCGTGTTTGAAGCCGCGGCCGGCTTTTTCAAGGTGATGGGCGACGGCACGCGCTTCAAAATCCTCTGGTCGCTCGACCGCGCCGAGATGTGCGTGTGCGATCTGGCCGCCGCCCTCAGGATGACCAAGTCCGCCGTCAGCCACCAGCTGCGCAGGCTGCGCGAGGCTGACCTCGTCAAGGCCGAGCGCCGGGGCAAGATGGTGTTCTACACCATCGCCGACGACCATGTGCATGTCATGCTGCGCGGCTGCATGGACCATGCCTGCGAACCGAGGGACGGCGGGGAGAACGGGGAAGAGTAGAGAAAACAAGGGGAACGGGCGAGGGTTTTTGGAACTTCCTTAAAAGAAAGTTCCAAACCACAAAGAATTTTAATAGGGCAGGAGGCTGTTTCATCGCTCGTTGTCCGCCTGAAGGCGCTCAGCCGCCTTTTTTGTTTTTGGCTCAAACTGTTGGCAGCGGGCAGCCTTCGCCCCTCCATCCTTTCCCGCGTTTTTACAGAACGTTCGCAAAGGCGTATGTTTTAGTGATTAAAAATTACGGGGCGGGGGTATATATTCTGTACCGGCGCAAGCGCCGGGTATGGAAAGGATCAGCATTTGAATGTCTAAGAAAATCGGTATTATTGTCGGCAGCCTGCGCAAAGGCAGCTTTACCCGCAGCATCGCAAGCGAAATGAAGGCTCTTCTCCCCGAAGGCTATGAGGGCGAGATCATCGAGATCAGGCAGCTGCCCCTCTTTGATCAGGATGATGAGGCGCCCGGCGCCACTCCCGCCAGTTATGAGGCCTTCCGCGACAAAATCGAAGCGATGGATGCTTTTATCTTCGCCACCCCGGAGTATAACCGCTCCTTCCCTGCCGCCCTCAAGAACGCTCTGGATGTAGGCAGCCGCCCCTGGGGTCAGAACAGGTGGAACGGCAAGCCCGCCCTCATTGTCAGCGTTTCGCCCGGCGCTATCGGCGGCTTCGGCGCCAACCATCACCTGCGCCAGGTGCTGAGCTTCCTCAACATGGATACCGTCCAGCAGCCGGAAGCCTATATCGCGGACGTGATGAGCGTGCTGAATGAATTTGGCCAGCTGACCAGCGAGGATACACGCGCCTTCCTCAAGACCCTTGTGGATGCGCTGATTGCCAAGCTGAAATAATCTCTCCCCCTTTTTCTCAGCCCGGCGCGGAAACGCGCCGGGCACTTTTGTTTCACGTGGAACAATGGGGTAAAAGCATGAGGAAAGAGTATGCCTCCTTTCCTTACTTGAGTGAAGCTCTGAACCTCCAAGAAGGTATGTCGCGAAAAAATGCTTTGCCTGATACCAATGAAATTTGTTAATGCATCCAAAGCGGCGAGGAATTTTGGCCTGAGGCAAGGAGCGAAAGCGAAGGCGTAGCAGCGCTACGTCAAGCTTTCTGCGACACAGCATCAGGCTAAAATAACCGTCGCGACGATGCGTTAACAAGTTGAATTGGTATGAGCAGCCGCAGCCAGGCGCCTGTGCTTGCCGGTAAGTAATGGTTGATGGCCAGTCGGTTATCTATGTATTCAAGGGCCTTCCACTGAATGTCTGACAGCAGAACGGCACACGTTAGTTACTACCGCGTGACACGAACAACTGATATCACCAGAGCTTTTCTTCCCATTAAAGTTCTTTGGGGTGTGGGGTACTTCTTTCAAGAAATACCCCGCCATCTTCTTTCGGTCTTCCTCCGTTCTCCCTCGTCTTCCTCCACTTGTTTCACGTGAAACATTGGCGTGCAAAAGCCCCGCGTCTCATCACGCGGGGCCATGTCTTCCGTACACAAATAAGCCGCATCTGGCAGGCAAGACAGCGGTTATTTGTCCTCGCTCACCCAGCTCTTGTTCTCTTCCAGCACCACTTTCTCGTGCATGCGGAAGGTGAGCATCATCAGGCTGTCAGTCAGGTGCACGTTGTTGACGAGCACCTGGGGCGGGGCGGTCACGTCGACCGCGGCAAAGTTCCAGATGCCCTTGACGCCGCCCTGCACCAGAGGCTCCACCAGCGACTGGGCCGCGTTGGCGGGGGTGCAGATGACGGCGATATCCGCCGGGTGCTTCTGCAGGTATTTGACAAGGCCGTTGATGGCGTACACGCGGGCGCCGCCGAAGCGCTTGCCCACCAGCTCGCTGTCCGCGTCAAAAATCGCGGTCAGGTTAAAGCCGTTTTCCGAAAAGCCCTTGTACTGGGCCAGCGCCTTGCCGATGTTGCCGGCGCCGACGATGATCATATCGTGTTTGCGGTTGATATCCAGAATATCGCCGATGGATTTGCGCAGCAGCTCCACCGTATACCCGCGCCCGCGGCGGCCGAAGCCGCCGAACGCGTTGAAATCGTGGCGGATCTGCGAATCCGTCAGGCCCATGCGCCTGGCCAGCTCTTTGGAGGAAATCACGGTGAAGCCGAGGGCCTCCAGCTCCTGCAGGCGGCGGTAATAGGCGGGCATGCGGCGCATCATCGCGTCGCTGGCGCGCTCTTTGCCATCAAAAGTCTCTAAATTTTCCATTCCACTACTCCTTTACAGGTTCCGCCATGAACCCTGTGCAGCGTCATGACGCTTCATTATACCAAGCTGCGGGGCGCCTCAATCGCCCAAACGCCTTGTTTGCGACATTTTCTTCACATCAGCGGGGCAGGTTTTCTACCCGGGCTATTTTTTACAGCCACACTTACGCGCCAGGCGCAGGTTCAGCTTTTCCTTGAGGCTGCCGGGGATATCCAGCCAGTGCTTCTGCTGGCCGCAGTCCGCGCACTCGAAGGTTTCGCGGTGGCGGGCCAGGCGGAAATCGCGCTCGGTCTTGCGGATCAGCAGCGCGTCCTCCACATCGCTCTGGTCGGGCAGGTGGGTAAAGTGCATGCGCAGCACGTCGGCGTCCTCATAGAAATCCTGGCTCGCGCTCTGGGCCACGAAGCGGCCGTCCGCGTAGCGGCCGGTTTCCATCATGCCGATGCCCATGCCCACGTCAAACTCATCCAGCACGAAGAAGCTTTCGGGCCGGCCTTCCTTGATGGAGATCAGGCCGATGCGGTCGCGCTGCTCCTGCAGATATTTATGCGTGCGCAGCGAGTGGCCGTACAGCAGCATGGACATGCTCTCATCGTCCAGCTCATAATAATCGCGGTACACCTCGCCGCAGCTGGTGCGCAGATCTTCTCCATCCTTGCCGGGGAAGAGCATCGGCGTCATATCCCGCTTCAGCAGGATGATCTGCCCTTCTTTGGATTTGACCCGCAGGTCGTGCACTTCCACTTCCCGTCCGCCGGCCTGAAATTCCATAACGAGGTTTCCCTCCTGAAACTCATAGCCCATGCTTTTGAGTTCATCAATCAGCTTGCCCATGATAGACGCTCCCCTTCCCAATGATCCCTAAGAGGCCTTGCAACACAACAGATATCGATTTATAATAATTTTATCACTACACCCCCCGAAATGGAAGACCTTTTCACAAGTCTCGTGAATAAATTTTGTATTTTAAGGCATTTTGTTCGTAATAAAAACAAGGCCCCTTTGTTTCACGTGAAACAAAGGGGCTTCGAATCCGTTATCCTCTCGCTGCAGGTTCGTACCAATGAAATTTGTTCACGCGTCCAAAGCGGCGAGGAATTTTGGTCTGAGGCAAGGAGCGAAAGCAAAGGCGTAGCAGCGCTGCATCAAGCTTTCTGCGACACTGCATCAGGACAAAATGACCGCCGCGACGATGCGGGAACAAGTTGAATTGGTATTATACCAAACTAAAACGTTAACGCGCAGAGAGACGACGGATTTTTTCGTTTTTGCAAAGTCGAGCGAGGGAGGCGTAGCGGCGCTACGCTGACTGAGAGAGACAACGCTAAAACGGAAAAAGACGAGTCTATCACAGCGTTAATGTTTGAGTTTGGTATTAGCCCTTATAGTCCGCCCTGTACAGAAAGAAGGCGCTCAGCGCCGTAAACAGCAGGAAGACGCCCGCCGCCACCGGCAGCAGCGCTTCGGCGCCGCCGCTCAGCATGCCGATGCCCGAGCCTCCGCCCGCCATGCCCATCAGGCCGACGATGCCGCCGGGCAGCTCGGCCTTCGCGGCCAGGTTCATCATGCCATATCTGGCCAGCTTGAAGGGCAGCACGTTCACCCAGTCGATCAGCAGGTAGAGCAGGCCCTGCATGTTCAGGCTGAGCATCATGGCGACCAGCACCGCCGCGGCCTTCGTCTGAAACAGGATGACCACCAGCATGATTACGGAAAACAGCGCCATATCCACCAGCAGCTGACCGCCCAGAAAGGGCAGCACCTGGGCAAAATTGACGGCGACCGGGTTGCCGTAGAACACCTGCACCAGCGCGCAGGCCAGGCCGAACAGCGCGTAGTAGAGAATCGAGGCCGTCAGCAGCACCAGCAGCTTGGAGACCATCCACCTGGCGCGCATGCCGCGGATGGAGAGCAGGTTTTTCAGGTACCCGCTGTGATGCTCGCGCGAGAGAAAGCCCGCCGCGAACAGGCTCAGCAGCGCGTGCAGCATGCGCATGCCCGGCAGGCTGAAGAAAAAGCTGAAGAACAGGTTGAAGGTCATGTAGCCGCGCGCCATCTCGAGCACCTGCTCGTTCATCATGCGCTCGGCCTGCGGCACAAACTCCTCGGCAAAGCCGGTCACATAATAGCCGGCCAGCGCGAACATCGACAGAAAAAACACCGCGATCAGCAGCGCCAGGTAAAAGCTGCGCGTGCGCAGCAGGCGCTTGAAATCCATC
>CAYZTQ010000062.1:0-12096 GCA_964481445.1 uncultured Christensenella sp.
GGTATTTCTCCGCTGCTTTCTCCGGAACTGCTCAAGACCATTGCTGAAATGGGGCACGGGGACGAACTGGTCATCGGCGATGGCAATTTTCCTGCTTCCAGCATGAACCAGCGCTGCATCAGATGTGACGGACATCCGGTTCCCGAATTGCTGGATGCCATTTTGCAGCTGCTGCCGCTGGATGATTTTGTGGAAGCGCCCGTTACGCTGATGGAGGTTGTTCCCGGCAGCATGCCGGCCGACCCGCCGATTTGGGATGAGTACCGCCGTATCATCAAAAAGCACGAACCGAACGCGAAAATCTGCTTTACAGATCGCTTCGCGTTCTACGACCAGAGCCGGAAGGCTTTTGCCACGGTGCAGACCGGCGAGACGTCGCTCTATGCCTGCGTCATCCTGAAGAAAGGCGTTATCAGGACAGAGTAAGCCCGATCCGGGTACAACTGAAAAGGACTGTCTCAGATAGAGACAGCCAGTCTGCCAAAGAACTCTGTTAAGCAAAACGGGGTTCTTTTCTTAAATGTATAAAACAGAAAGCGGGGGAGCAGCGTCTGGCACTGGGATACATGGCTCCTGCTTTTCATTCTTGCCTTCTGCCGTTTCATCAGACTACAATAGGCTCATTAGAACGGCAGAGGGGGGAGCGGCGTGTGCGGCCGGTTTTTTGTGGCGCTGGACGATCCGGAGCTGATGGCGGTTTTTAGGGAGACAGAGGCGGACGATAGAGAGACAGGGCTGCCCTTGCCCAAAGCCGGCACTGTTTTTCCCGGCGATTATTCTGCTGCTGTCGTCTTCACTCCGGGCGGCAAGCCGCACTGCGCCCGGCTGCGCTGGGGCTTCAGCTCTTTGGATCAGAAGGGGCTGCTGATTAACGCGCGGGCGGAAACCGTGCTGCAGAAAGCCACTTTCAAAGACCTTGTCAGAGAAAACCGCTGTCTGATACCGGCTTCCTACTATTTCGAGTGGAAGAAGGACCCGAATACCGGCAGGAAGCTTCGCCACATCATGCGCGATTCACGCTCTACCACCATTTACATGGCCGGCTTATTCAGGCAGGAGGAAGGGGAAACGGTTCCCCGTTATGTTATCCTGACGCGCGATGCCTCAAAAGACATACAGCACGTCCATCATCGGATGCCTGTTATTCTTGACCCGGAAGAACGCAAAGCCTGGCTTTCGGATCAGGCGGATGTTTCCGCTGTTCTGAACGCTGCGGTCAGCAGAATCACCGCGCTGGAGGACCTGCAGGAGAAAGAGGGAACTTAAGGGTTTTCCTGTTCTATGCTCTTGAGGGAAAGGCGCAGCGTCGCGTTAAGGTGGTTTTCAATGACGCTGCGTGTTTTTGCTGTATCGCCAGAACGCAGAGCGTCGATAATCTCCCGGTGCTCGGTGATGGTGCTGTGGTTGCGCCCAAGCACATAGGCGTCGTTCAGGTTCTGGGGCATGAAAATATGCATAAAGGAATCATACTGCGTGTTGAAGGCGGAGATGTTCAGAAAACGCAGAAGCGCGAAATGAAACTCCTGATCCTTCAGCCAAAACTTGCGCAGATCAACCCCGCTGGGATTATCAAGCAGCCCGGTCTGATCGTCAAGGCACTGCTGCATGCCTGAGAGCGCTGCCTGCGCTTCTTCTGTTTGATGGCTCTGCGCCAGCAAATTGCCGCAATAGCCTTCGATCATCATGCGGATATGGTAGGCTTCCCATATTTCGTCTCTGCTCGGCTTATGCAGCTGAAACCCCCGGTTGGGCAGAATATCGATGTAGCGCTCACGGCTTAAGCGGTTCAGGGCATCCCGCATGGGCGTGCGCGAAATGGACAGCTTGCCCGCGAGCCTTGTTTCGCTGTAAATCACATCGAATTTCATCTCGCGGCTGTAGATCATTTCACGCAGGTGATCATAGGCTATGTTTTGCAAAGGCTTGTATTCGGTCATGCTTTATTTCTTTCTTCAGGCTTAATGATGCAGCACATCTCCGGTCAGCTTCTGATAGTATTTCAACAGGGCGCTGTGGTCGCAGGCTTCATCACCGTCCCGCCGGAGGATTTTCATCATTTCCAGCACAGACTGTGTCAGCGGGATGGGGCTGTCGTATTTGGAGGCGGCGTCCACAACATTGTTCAAATCCTTGATATGGAGGTTGATTCGGAAGCCCGGCTTGAAATTCTGATCCATCATCATCGGCGCCTTCGCGTTCATGACGGTGGAGCCTGCCAGCCCGTTTTTGATAGCCGCGAATATCTTCTCGGGTTCAACGCCGCACTGCTGCCCGAGAGTCAAAGCCTCCGCAAGACCGGCAATATTGACCGCGACGATGATCTGATTGCACAGCTTGGTCACGTTGCCTGCCCCAATGTCCCCACAGAGTACCACGGAGGAGCCCATCTTTTCAAGGATTGGCTTTACTTTGTCAAAAATCTCCGGCTTGCCGCCCACCATGAAGGCAAGCGTGCCGTCTATGGCTTTCGGCTCTCCGCCGGATACCGGCGCGTCCATCATTTCAACGCCCTTCTTTGCCAGCTCCGCGTTGATTTCACGCGACGCAACGGGGTTGATGGAGGAGCAGTCGAGCACAATGCTGCCCGGCTTCAGCGTTTCCACAGCGCCGTCCTCGCCAAAAAGCGCTTCTTTCACCTGGGGAGAATTGGGCACCATGGTAATCAGCACATCGGCCTGCGCGGCTGCCTGCGCGTTGGTTGAAGCGGCTTTCGCGCCGCAGGCGACCAGCTCATCAACGGCGGATTTGGAATACTTGTCGCTGACAGTGAGTTCATATCCGGCCTTCAGCAGATTCTTTGCCATGGGCTTGCCCATAATCCCCAAACCAATAAACCCGATTTTCATCGTTTTCCTCCTGTTCTTTCGTTCAATCAAATCGCTGGCCCGCGCTTGCACGGTTTACAGCAGTTCCTTCAGTTGTTTCACAATGTCTTCCGGCATCAGGTGATAATGCGCCAGCAGCTCATCGTATTTCTGAGCGGAGGTGCCGAAGCTGTCCATCACGCCCATCATTCTCACCGGGATTCGGCTTTCCGCCGGCCCGCTGCACAGCGCTTCGCAGACGGCCGATCCCAAGCCGCCGATGATGTTCGCTTCTTCAATGCTGACGGCGCCCTTCATTCCTGCGGCCGCCAGCTGAACACCTTTGGTATCAAAGGGTTTGATGCTTGCGATGTTGACCACCCGGACGGATATCCCTTCGTTTTCCATGGCCTGAGCGGCCGCGAGCGCCTGGTAGACCATGTAGCCCGTGGCGAAAACGACCAGGTCGCGCCCTTCCCGCATCGTGACTGCCTTGCCAAGCTCGAAGGGAGCGTCGGGGTCGGTTATTTCCGGCACGTTGTTGCGATTCAGTCGGATATAGCAGGGGCCGGGGATATCGGCCATCGCGCGCACAATCTTGGCGGTCTCAATGGCGTCGGCGGGGGAAAAGACCTTCATGTTCGGCAGCACGCGCATGATGGCGATATCGTCAATCGACTGATGGGTTTTACCATCGCCAAAATCTGATAGGCCGGCGGAAGAACCACAGATTTTAACGTTGAGACGCGGAATCGCGATGGAGGAACGAATTTGATCATAGGGGCGGCCGGAAGCAAATACAGCAAAGGTGCTGGCAAAGGCGACGTGACCTGTCAGCGCCAGACCGGCCGCGGCGGACATCATATTGGCTTCCGCGATACCCATCTGGAAATAGCGATCGGGGAACTCGTTCCCGAACATATTGGACATGGTGGATTTGCCGAGGTCAGCTTCCAGAGCCACTACCTTGGGATTGGCGCGGCCCAGTTCAAGCAGAGTTTCTCCATAAGCTTTGCGCATATCACTTGTTTTCATTTATGCTTCCTCCAGCATCTTCTTGACCGTCTCTCTGGCCTGTGCGTACTCTTCCTCATTCATCGCGGCATTGTGGTAGGCGGCCTTGCCCTCGGCGAAGGCAAAACCTTTGCCCTTGATGGTTTTTGCCAGAATCATGGTGGGTTGATTCTTCGTCGCCTTCGCTTCGTCAAGGGCGCCCAGAATCTGCCTTATATCGTGTCCGTCGATCTCAATCACACGCCAGCCGAAGGCCTGCCATTTTTCCCTGAGGTTCGGGTTGACAAGCACCTTCTTCACTTCATCGGTCGCCTGCACGCCGTTGTCATCAATAATAGCGCAGAGCTTATCCAACTTGTAGGCGGAAGCGGCCATGGCCGCTTCCCAGACCTGTCCCTCGGCAAGCTCGCCGTCCCCAAGCACGCAATAGACTCTGGAATTGCTTTTTTCAAGCCGCAGGCCGAGCGCCATGCCGAGGCATACCGAAAGCCCCTGTCCCAATGAGCCTGTAACCGCCTCAATGCCGGGGGTATGGTCCATGTCAGGGTGCCCCTGAAGGGTGCCGTCCAGCGTTTTGACCTGCTGGAGCGCGCCCCGCTCAACATATCCCAGCTCCACGAAAGCGGCATACTGCGCCAGCACCGCGTGTCCCTTGGAGAAGACCAGCCGGTCTCGCCGAGGGTCCGCAGGGTCGGAATAAACGTTCATCACTTTGAAATACAGGGCAGCCACCACGTCCATGATGGAGGAGCTGCCGCCCAAATGCCCGACCTTACCGGCCGGGATCATGTCGATCAGGTTGCTGCGCAGCTGCGCGGCGCGCTTTCTGAGCGCGCTGATTTCATTTTCCGTGTATCCCATCGTAGTACTCCTTTACAGATAATTTTTTAGTAGCAGGTGACGCCTCCGTCGACCGGCAGGGAGACGCCGTTGATAAAGGACGCTTCCTCACTGGCCAGATACAGCACCGCGTTTGCCACGTCCGTATCCCTGGCAAGGCGACCGAGCGGTACCTCGCCCAGCCGCTGCGCGCGGTTCTGCACGCCTTTTTCAGGGTCATTGAACAGCAGCTGTATAAATGGAGTATCGACTGTTGAGGGGTGGATGGAGTTGCAGCGGATGTTGTCCTTCGCATACCGGGAAGCGATGGCCTTGGTCAGCATTGTTACCGCCCCTTTGGTCGCCGTATAGGCTTCCGTTGTATACTTATGCCCGATCAGCCCGCAGACCGAGGAAGTGTTGATGATGGAGCCGCCGCCCTGTTTGCGCATGACAGGGATGACGTGCTTGCAGCCAAGGAAGACGGAGCCCGTATTGACCTTCATCATGGTCATCCACTCGTCGAGGGACATTTCCTCAACCGGCTTGCGGATGTTGATGCCGGCATTATTCACCAGCACGTCGAGCCGTCCGGTCTTTTCAAGCGCGAAAGCGACAGCCCGTTCCCAATCATTTTCGCTGGTAACATCACAATCGAGGAACCATGCGCTGCCGCGAGCGGCCTTGATTTCACCGGCCAGGGCCTCGCCTTTTTCGCTGGCGCTCTTCAAATCAAGGATCAATACCTTGGCGCCGTTTTCGCACAGCGTTCTTGCCATCGCGCTGCCAAGACCACCCGCCCCGCCGGTGATCAGAATCGTTTTGTCTTTTACCTGCATGCTATTCTCCTTCTCTTAATCCACCATGATTTGATGTGAATTGGCGCAAGCTCTCAAGCAATATCACTCTCCTGACCAGACAGAGGGGAATGCTCGCTGCAGCTGTGTTGCTGCGGTAATCGGCTATGCCGAATCTTTGAATTCTTTAGCAGAGCATCCTCCAAGCAATTCAAAGCCCTTTTCTATAGTAACTCCATTTGCCGATTTTTTGCCCGCTTATGTCCATTATTCTGTACCGGTTGCAACACGATTTCATTGCGAAAGATTTTGGTATACCGGTATACCGTTTTTCACTATGAATTTATCACTTCACTCTGCCACTTGTCAATGGCTTATGGGATAACGCATGAAAAATGGATTAGCAAAAAGAAAACCTCCTTGTGCATAACAAGGAGGCATAAAAGAACAAAAGTTTATTCCCACTCAATACTCGCCGGCGGCTTGGTCGTTACATCCAGCAGTACGCGGTTAATGCCGGAGACTTCGTTGACGATACGGCGGCTGATATGCGCCAGCAGGTCGTAGGGGATTCTTGCCCAGTCGGCGGTCATAAAGTCATCGGTGGTTACGGCGCGGATGGCGATGGCATGGTCATAGCTGCGCTCGTCGCCCATCACGCCGACGCTGCGGATGCCCGGCAGCACCGTGAAATACTGGCTGATCTCCCCGGCAAGGCCGGCGTTTGCGATCTCTTCGCGGAGGATGGCGTCGCTTTCCCGCACCAGATCGACTTTTTCTTTCGTCAGCTCGCCGATCACACGGATGGCAAGGCCGGGGCCGGGGAAGGGCTGACGGTTGACCATCTCGGGCGGAAGGCCCAGCACCAGGCCGAGCTCGCGCACTTCGTCCTTAAACAGCATGCGCAGGGGCTCTATCAGGCTGGTGAAGCCAAGCTCCTTGGGCAGTCCGCCCACATTATGGTGGCTCTTGATGACGGTGGCGCCCGGCACAGCGCCGGACTCGATCACATCCGGATAGATGGTGCCCTGCGCGAAATGATCCAACTTGCCCATTTTCCGCGCCTCGTCACGGAAAACGGCAACAAACTCCGCGCCGATGATTTTGCGCTTCTGCTCGGGGTCGCTGACCCCCTTCAGCTTCTCCATAAACCTGTCTGCGGCGTCCACGGCCGCGAGGGTGACAGGGAAAACGCGCGTGAAAACATCCTTGACCATGCGGGGCTCATCTTTACGCATGAAGCCGTGGTCAACAAACACGCAGTGCAGCCTGTTCCCGATGGCGCGGTGCAGGAGGGCGGCGACCACAGAACTGTCCACACCGCCGGAAAGGGCGAGCAGCACGGTGCCATCACCTACAGCAGCTCTGATATCTTCGACAGTCCGCTTGGCAAAGTCGGCCATTTCCCAGTCGCATTTGCAGCCGCAGATTTCAAACAGGAAATGATGCAGGATATCACTCCCGTGCTGCGTGTGCGTCACTTCGGGGTGGAACTGCAGGCCATAGAGCCTGCGGCTGTCGCAGGCCATTGCCGCCACAGGGCAGCTGTCCGTCTGAGCGGCGGCAAGAAACCCTTCCGGAGTTTTCTCCACCTGATAGGTGTGGCTCATCCAGCAGCTCAGATGCTGCGGGAGGCCTGAAAACAGCGCGGATTCGGTATCGACCGCGACCGGGCGCAGGCCATACTCACGCCGCTGCGCGGCCACTACCTTGCCGCCGAGCATATGGCTCATCAGCTGCATGCCGTAGCAGATGCCAAGAACCGGGATGCCCAGTTCAAAAACCTCCGGGGCACAGCGAGGGGCTCCTTCATCCAGAACACTGGCCGGGCCGCCGGAAAGGATGATGCCGACAGGGTTCAGCGCCTTGATGCTCTCAATCGGCGCGGTGCAGGGGAGTACCTGCGAGAGCACCTTTGCCTGACGTACCCGGCGCGCAATCAGCTGCGTATACTGGCCGCCAAAGTCCAAAATCACAATGCAGTCTGCCACGGAATGCCTCCTGTATATGATGAAATATTACCTTACTTCTTCACGCTGCCGTCAGCGTTGAACAGGGGCAGCTCTTCCAAAAAGAGAATATCCTTACGATCCTTGGCAGGGCCTTCAGCGAGGATGGCCATTTTGCCAATCACGTTGCCGCCGGCTTCGTTGACCAGCTTTTCAACCGCCTTCAGCGACTCGCCCGTTGAAATCACATCGTCCACAATCAGCACCCGCTTGCCGCGCATATAATCGGCATCGTTCTGGTCGATAAACAGCATCTGGCGGTTGACCGTGGTGATGCTGGTCACCTCTGTGGAGAAGACATTGCGCATATACAGCTTGGGCGCCTTGCGGGCTATCAGGTAGCGGTTTTCGCTGTGCTGGCGCGCCATTTCGTAGACAAGCGGAATGCCCTTGGATTCGGCGGTGATCAGCACATCGTGCTCGGGGGCGATCTTCAGCAGGTCGCGCGCGCAGGCCACTGTCAGCTCGACATCACCAAAAATGACAAAAGCCGCGATGGACAGCTGATCATTCACGGGGCAAATGGGCAGGCTGCGTTCCAGCCCTGCTACCTTGATTTTGTATTCCATCATTATCCTCCAAGACAATTATCATGCAGGGCACGGCCCTGAACATACAGAGTAAATATAAGGGGAGAAAACTGCCTTGTCAATCGCCGGCAGCGAGCAAAAGAAAGTATTGATGGATGGTTTCTTCCACCTCGCCCAGCGTTTCCAGCGTGTTGATGCGGCTTCGCACCTGCGCCGCGCCCCGAATCCCCTTCAGGTACCAGGCAAAGTGCTTGCGCATTTCAACGACGGCGTGCTTTTCTCCCTTCCATTCCGTCATCAGACGGGCATGCTTGAGGCTCAGATTTTCAATTTCGTCAAGCGTGGGGGGAAGGGGAGGGAGCCCAGTCATCAGCCGCTTGATATCGCGGAATATCCAGGGGTTACCGAGAGCCCCGCGGGCCACAGCTACACCGTCGCAGCCGCTTGCGGCAAGCAGCTTCATGGCGTCTTCTCCGCTAAAGATATCGCCGTTTGCGATCACGGGGATGCGGCGGGCCTGCTTTACGGCGGCAATCGTCTCCCAATCCGCCTTGCCGGAATAGTGCTGCGCGCGCGTGCGGCCGTGCACGGTGATATAGTCGGCCCCTTCTTCTTCCACCATTTTGGAAAAGGGCAATACATTGATGCTGTGCTCATCCCATCCGAGGCGCATCTTGACCGAGAGAGGCAGCTGCGTTGCCTGCCTTGCGGCCCGGACAATGCGGGCGGCCAGTTCCGGTGTTTTCATCAGTGCGGAGCCGGAACCGCCGTTGGTGACTTTTGGGGCGGGGCAGCCCATGTTGATGTCGATCCCGCAAAATCTGCCGCTGTCTGTCAGCTTCCGAATGGCTTCATAAAACCATTTGGGGGCATGGCCGAAAACCTGGGCAGTCACAGGCGGCTCGTCTGGATGCGTCAGCAGCAGGTCCTGCGCGGCACGGTTGTCTTCTGGGGCGCACAAATAGCCCTGCGCGCTGATCATTTCCGTGACTGTTTCATCAGCGCCGAGGCTGCCGCACAGCAAACGAAAAGGCCAGTCGCTGATACCGGCCAAAGGGGCAAGCAACACGCGGGGTTTATTATTTTGCGTGGTCACTCATTCACCACTCCCGCGTAGCTCATGTTCTTAATATGCCACTGCCCGTTCTCACGGGAAAGCACCACATTGTACCTTGCGCTTTCCCATTTGGGAACGCCCCACTGCTCCTGCGGCGTGATGGCTTTTCCGGCCGCGGTGATGCGCCCGTCAATCGCAGGAATGCGCTCGGTAATGGTGGCGCGCGCCGTATCGTCCCAGGGCCAGCACCACATCCACTCCATGCTCAGCCGATGGTCGAAGCCGGTGATGCTGTAGCGGGCGTAGGGGTTGCTGCCTGTCCTGGTGCTGGAGAGCACGTTGTCGCGCTCAATGTAGCTTCTGGCAAAGTATTTTTCAAGCTGGCCGGGCGTTTCGCCCATCATGACGGTCTGGGCGCGTTCCGCCATGCCGTCTTTCAATATCACATAGATATTGGCCGCGTTCATGGAAAAATAAAAGGCAATGGTCATCATGGTCAGCACGACCGCCCAGGCAAGCAGCCGGGTGGCGGCAAACCAAATCAGCCTTCGCAGATATTTCATCGTGATATTCCTCAGGGATGGACAACGCTGCCCATTTCGTCGCCGGCCAGTACCTTCAGGATATTTTCGGGCTGATCAAGGCCGAAGACCCTGATAAACGGCACCTTCTGATCACGGCAGAGCAGAAGCGCCGTCTGGTCCATTACATTCAGGCCGCGGCGCAGCGCCTCGTCATAGCTCAGATCCTTGATCAGCACAGCGGACGCGTCCTTTCTGGGGTCGGCGGAGTATACGCCATCAATGTTCTTGGCAAGCAGTACGGCGTCGGCGCTGATCTCGGCGGCGCGCAGCGCAACGGCGGAGTCCGTGGTAAAGAAGGGGTTGCCAAGGCCTGCCGCGAAAAGCACCACGTGGCCCTTTTCCATGTATTCCAGCGCTGCGTCGCGGTTGAAGGTTTCGGCAACGCGGGGCATATCCAGAGCGCTCATCACATGGGCCGTCACGCCGTGGCGGTGCAGCGCCTCTTTCATGCACAGGCAGTTCATCACGGTGCCCAGCATGCCCATCAGGTCTGCGGATGCAGCATCCATACCCGCGGCTCCGCCCATGCGTCCGCGCCACAGGTTGCCGGCGCCGATGACCACGCCCAACTGTACGCCCGTTTGGACTGCCTGCCTTAAAATATCGGCGACCCTGTCGATTTTTTCGTGGTCAAACAACTGGCCGTTCAGCCCCAGCGCTTCACCGGACAGCTTCAGCATGATGCGTTTATATTGCTTTGCCATATCTCCCTCCAAATAAACAGGGGCACACGCAACGCGTGCCCCTGTTTGCTTATGTGTTCAACTGACGCAGGCAGTTCATGCCTTCTTGGTCATCTCGTCGATTTCGCTGGCCAGGTCAGACACCTTTTTCTCGATGCCCTCGCCCAGCTCATAGCGGGTAAAGCGGCGGATGGCAATTTTTTCTCCGCTGGCCAGGGTGGCTTCGTTGACCAGATCCTGCACCGTAATGTCAGGGTTCTTAACGAAGGGCTGCTCCAGCAGGCAGACTTCCTTGTAATACTTTTCGATGCGGCCTTCCACCATGCGGTCGACAATCTTCTCGGGCTTGCCTTCGTTGAGAGCCTGGGCGCGGAGAATCTCGCGCTCTTTTTCAAGGTTCTCGCTGGGCACATCCGCCTTGCTGACAAACAGGGGATTGCTTGCCGCGATCTGGAGTGCCACGTCGTGCACCAGCGCCTTGAAGGTATCGGTCTTGGCAACAAAGTCGGTTTCACAGTTTACTTCGACCAGCACGCCAATCTTGCCGCCCATGTGGATGTAGCTGTCCACCATGCCCTCGGAGGCAATGCGGCCGGCCTTCTTCACAGCGGCGGAAAGTCCCTTTTCGCGCAGATATTCAACAGCCTTTTCAATGTTGCCTTCGGTGGCAACCAGGGCTTTTTTGCAATCCATCATACCGGCCTGAGTCAGCTCGCGCAGCTCTTTGACCAATGCGGTAGTCACTTCCATTGGGGGATCCTCCTTCTTTTGTAACGGGTATCAGCTGTTTACTGCTGAACCTCTTCTTCCTTATCAGCAGATTCGGTTTCAGTTTCTGCGTCTGCGTCAGCCTGCTCGCCCTGCTTGCCTTCCAGCACAGCGTCGGCCAGCTTGCCCGCAATCAGCTTGACAGCGCGGATGGCGTCATCGTTGCCGGGGATAACATAGTCCACTTCATCGGGGTCGCAGTTGGTATCCACAATGCCGACAATCGGGATGCCCAGCGCGCGGGCTTCCATCACGGCGATGTTCTCTTTCTTGGGGTCAACGATAAACACGGCGCCGGGCAGGCTCTTCATGGTGCGGATACCGCCCAGGTTGGCTTCCAGCTTCTCGCGCTCATGCATCAGCTTGATGACTTCCTTCTTGGGCAGAAGGTCGAACTGGCCGTTGGCTTCCATCTTGTCGATTTCGTTCAGGCGCTCCACGCGGGTGCGGATGGTGCGGAAGTTGGTCAGCATGCCGCCCAGCCAGCGGTGGTTGACATAGAACATATTGCAGCGCTTGGCTTCCTGCTCAATGGATTCCTGCGCCTGCTTCTTGGTGCCGACAAACAGAATGCTCTTGCCCTCCATGGCCAGATTGCGCACAAACATATAGGCTTCGTCCATCTTGCGAACTGTCTTCTGCAGATCGATGATGTAGATGCCATTGCGCTCCGTAAAGATATAGGGGGCCATTTTGGGGTTCCAGCGACGGGTCTGGTGACCGAAGTGCACACCTGCTTCCAAGAGGTGCTTCATTGAGATAACTGCCATGTTTTCTTTCTCCTCCTTGTTGTTCCTCCGCGGGGTTCAACCCTGGCTGGCCGCAATACTGCACAAGCAGCCGGTCCCCCCGCGTGCGTTATCCGAGAAATTATAGCATGCGGTTCGAACCGGCGCAAGCCTTCAAGCGATTTTTGCGGGATTTTGCCCGTACGTGTCTCTTATCGCATTTCGTGATTCCGGGAACAACCAGGCAGAAGTTAGTGTAAAGTATTTCTGTGAGAAATGAGTTGCAGGGGACATAGAAAGAGG
>CAYZTQ010000063.1:0-11601 GCA_964481445.1 uncultured Christensenella sp.
TAGGAGAGATTATGATACTTCTCCTAACTGACAAAGGTGAGTTTCAAGAGTCGGCTTCCTTTGATATTACCGGTTCTCCTGAGCCAATATCAGCAAATATCGTTCTGAGCAAAACAAGCGTGAACCCGGGCGATGCAGTAACAATCAGCTGGGATATCAAGGGCGGGATTAGTCCGAGGGTAACAGCTATTGACGTTGGAACCTACATAGTCGCAGGAAGATTTGCGGATTCTGAAACTACATGGTATAGGATGCCTTATACCCTTGTTGAATCAAATGTTGGAAGTGCCTCAGTAACCATTCCTGGCGGAAAAAATTTCGCATATATTGATCTTCTTATTGAAGATCCTTCTACGGGATATGCCCAATGGCACTCCTCTTCGGCCTTTAGCGTTTCCCATTTTAATTTGACAGGATGGGTTGAGGGATGGGATTTAGAAAGTAATGATTCAGGTTGGGCCTATTTCTCCGCAGGAGTACCACAGACCGGCTGGAAACAGGATCAGGGCAAGTGGTACTATTTGAAACCCAGCAATTACATCACTAACAAGGGATGGCTGCAGCAGGGCGGCGCTTGGTACTATTTCGATTGGGTCAACGCGGAAATGCAGACCGGCTGGGTGGAAGCCTGGTCTGACAGCGGTGAAAGTTTGGATTGGTATTACTTTGGCTCCGATGGCGCCATGAAAACCGGCTGGCTGCAGCAGGGCAGCAGTTGGTACTATCTCACATCCAGCGGCCCGATGGCTCAAGGTTGGGTCAACGTCAGCGGCGTCTGGTACTATATGAACGCAAACGGCGTGATGCAGACCGGATGGGTCAAGTCCGGCAGCAGCTGGTATTACATGAAGCCAAACGGTTCCATGGCGACAGGCTGGGTGAAGGCCGGAAACAGCTGGTACTACATGAATGCCAGCGGCGTCATGCAGACAGGATGGATCAAAGCGGGCGGCGCCTGGTACTACATGAATGGTGACGGCAGCATGCGCACGGGCTGGCTGCAGCAGGGCAGCAGCTGGTATTACCTGCGGGGCGATGGCTCCATGGCGACGGGTGACTGCACGATCGACGGCGCCGTCAATGTCTTCAACGGCAGCGGCGTTTGGGTAGGGTATAAATAGGCGGCAGGGTTCCATTGTCAGTATCGATTTTGGAAACACGGCCTTCCATGGCCCGCCTGCGCGTCAGCAACAGGAAGAATCTGAATAACTGATTGGGAAAGAAAGGCAGAACAGCAAAAGAAGCCGAAGAAACCAGCGGCTTCTTTTTTGATGGGAAGAGGGGAGGAACGGAAGGGGACGGAGGAACCCCGGGGCTTCTTGAAAGAAGCCCCAGACCCAAGAACTTTAACGGCAGTATCGGATGATACTATCCATCCGGCGGGAGCAAACCGCGGCGTGAAACGGACATTTGGTGAAGCAGCTAAAAGGCTTGTACCCGCCGTAAAAACCGGCGGCACATGTGTCCTTGTTTCAGCGAGACACCCCTCATACAAAAATAAAGTTCTTCAGGGGGGTTCGGGGGAGGTTCTTTCAAGAACCTCCCCCGAAAAATCTCCCCGTTTTTCCCTGCTTTTCCCCGTTTTCTCTCCGTCTCTACTCCGTCTTCCCGCCCCGCAGCGTCGAGCCGCCGACCATCAGCCGGGCGGGGATCAGGCGGGTCTGGCGGCGCAGGTTTTTGCCCTCCAGCATGCCCATCAGCACCTCGAGGGCGTTTCTGGCGATGGCGGCCTCGTCCTGTTTGATGTGGGTGAAGCCGTATTCGCCGAGGTAGCCGTACTTGGCGTCAAAGCAGCAGATGGCCAGATCCTGCGGCACGCGGAGCCCGGCGGCCTGCGCGGCGCAGCGGGCGACGTGGGCGATGCCATACTCCGAGCCGATGACGGCGTCCACGCCGGGGTTGCTTCGCAGCCAGTCGGTGAAGAAGCGCTCCTCTTCCGCCCTGTCTTTCAGGGAATCGCCGCCCGCGGGGTCAAAGCGCGAGATGCGGGGGACGATGACAGGCTGGCGCGCGTCCAGCCCGGCGCGGAACATGGCCTGCTCGTAGCCGAGGTAGCGCTCCTCCAGCGAGACGGCCTCCTTCATATCGGCGGTCACATAGGCGATGTGCCGGCAGCCCTCAGCGATCAGGTGCCCGGTCAGCAGATCGGCGGCGGCGCGGTTATCCGAATAGATGCCGGGCGCGGGGATGCCGTACAGGGGCCTGTCGATGACGGCGACGGGAAAGTGATCGAGCACCAGACGCAAAAGGTCGGTGTTGTAGTAGCGGCCATGGGCGGGCATAATCAGCAGCCCCTCCGGCCGCAGGGCCATCAGGCGGTGGATGGCGCCGCGCTCGTTGTTCTGGTCGCCGTAGCTGAGCTCCACACAGATCTGCAGGCCGAGGGCGCGGGCCTGCCGGTCGATCTCGTAAAACAGACTGAGGGAGTAGGATTCGCCGAGGTCTTCCATGATCAGGCCGATGCGGCGCACATCCTGCTGCCGCAGGATGAAGGAGGAGCGGCCGGGCGCCTTCTGCGCGCCCTGTGGCGCGCTTTCCTGCCGCACAAAGGTACCCAGACCCCGGCGCCTGAGCGCCAGGCTGTTTTCGGCCAGCATATTGAGGGCGCGCTTGCTGGTGATGCGGCTGACGCCGTAGCGCTCCGCCAGCTCCTGCTCGGTGGGCAGCCGGTCGCCGGGGGCGCGTTTCCCGGAGGTTATCTCCTCCGCCAGCTCCTGGTATATCCTGTCGTACAGAAAGCCCGAATCACCCATCCGCTTCATCCTCCGCGCCGCTTCGTTTTGAAAAGTATACCAAATATATCAAATAGGGGCAAGTATCAAACGGCAAAATGCCGGATGTTTTCTCCATGATGGCCTATGTTTGTAATATGTGGGTAAATATCGTATAAAATATATCAGTATATCCAAAAATCATCTTGTCATATTCATGCGGATATGATATACATGATATATCAAAGCGGGGCTGTCACAGCGACGTCTGCCCCGCCGCAACAATACAACGGAGGATAGCGATATGAAAAACCTGAAGAAGTATCTGGCCTTCGCGCTCGCGCTGGTGATGCTGCTGTCAAGCGGCCTTGTCACCGCGCTGGCCGAGGCGGGCAGCACCGTCAAGATCCTGACCGCCGTGACCGGCGGCAAGGATGAGGAAGAGATGAAGCTCTTCGCCGAGGCCTTCAGCAAGGGTACGGGCCTGGACATCCAGATGGAAAAGCCCGCCGCCAACTACGGCGAGGTGCTGATGAACAAGCTGAACGCGGGCGAGCAGTACGACCTGATCTACGTCAGCCTGCAGCAGCTCTACGACATGAAGAATGACGAGATCATCACCGATCTGACCGACTACATCAAGGCTTCGCCCATCCTGAGCGACCCCGAGGTCATCCCCGAGAAGGAATGGGAGCAGCTGACCATCGACGGCCGCATCTGGGGCGGCTTCAACAAGACCGAGGTGCACCGCGTGCCCGTGGTCAACAAGGCCGTGGCCGATAAGGCGGGCGTGGACCTTGCCAAGGTAGAGCCCACGCTGGACGGCTACTACGAGCTGTTCAAGCAGCTGCAGGCCGCCGGCGGCGAAGGCTTCTACGCCTACAACACCCACATCCCGGGCCTGTTCGACCTGCAGCCCTGGTTTGCCAGTGTCGACCTGCGGCTGGGCTTTGCCAAGCGCGAGGACGGCTCGCTCTACGTGCCCATCGCGACCGAGGCGGCCATCCCCGTCTGGGAGTGGCTGGCCAAGCTCTACAAGGAAGGCCTGATGGATCCCGACGCGCTGATCAACACCACCGGCGACATGCGCAACAAGATGATGGCCGGCAAGACCGGTCTGGTAGTCGACTGGGCGGCCTGGGTAGGCCTGTACAACACCCGCGCCCCCGAAAACTTCCCGAACATCATTGAAGCCTTCCCGCTGGGCGGCACCAAGAACAGCCAGGGCGAATACTCGCTGATGCGCGGCGACCCCTCCATCTGGGCGGTGCCCGTCAACGCGGCCAACCTGCAGGGCGCCATCAAGGCCCTGGAATACATGGCCACGCAGGAGGGCGGCGTGCTGCTGTCCATCGGCATTGAGGGCCACGACTGGGTGATGAAGGACGGCAAGGCCGTGCTGACCGAGATCGGCGCCACCCACGGCATGGATCACGGCGCGCCCGTGCCCGCCAGCCGCAAGTTCGTCAACCCCATCGGCTGGAGCGCCCCCCACATCGAGGAGGCCATGGCCTACCTGCCCTACGCCTCGCTGGAGCTGAGCAACGCCATGACCGGCACCTACAAGGAGATCGTGGCCAAGTACGCCACCGAGATCATCACCGGCGTGAAGACCGCCCAGGAGGGCGTGGCCGCGATGGATGAGGAACTGAAGGCCCGCGGCGTCATCTAATAAATCCCGTTGAAAAACTGTGTTTTTCAACGGGAGGGGAACCGGCCATCCGCCTTTTCGCTACGCTCTCCGGGCGGCGGATGGCAAGGAAACCCTTGCTGCGCAAGGCTTACGGCCTCGCCGCACATGTCGCCGAGGCCGATTGATAGCAGGAGGGCTGCGGCCCTCCTGCACCACCCCTGGGGTTTGTCAACGGGTTGAGGAGGGTTTTCGCCCTCCAGCACCACCTATAAGTTTTGTTTATCTTCTTGCGCCGGTCCGCCTATCGGCGGACTGGCCTGCTTTCAAAAGTCCGAACCCCTTGTGCAAAACCTTCCGTCCCGCGAGATGCGGCGGGCATCCCGAAAGGAGTGATCTGATGAGCGCGTCAGCCCAGGGGCAGGCCCTTCGGCGCCGCCGCAGCCTGAGAAGGAAGCTGTGGCAGTACAGGGCTATCTACCTGATGGTCATCCCCGTGTTCATCTACTTTGCCGTCTTCACCTTCTACCCCTTGATCCTCGGTTTTGTGCAGAGCTTTCAGAAGGTCAGGCTGATCGGCGCGCCCAAGTTTGTGGGGCTTGATAACTACGCGGCCACGCTGAGCGACCCCGTTTTTTTATCCTCGCTGCGCAACTCGCTGGTGGTGGGCACTACAAGCCTTCTGATCAACCTTGCGGCAGCGCTGGCGCTGACCGTCTCGGTCAACGAGGTGCAGAGCCCCTTCATCAAGTCGGGCATCCAGACGGTCACCTTTCTGCCCTACCTGTTCTCGTGGACGGTCGTGGGCGGCATGTGGCTGCAGATCCTCGCCCACGACGGCATGGTCAACGGCATGCTGGCGGCCCTTGGGCTGGAGCGTCTGCCCTTTTTCACCTCACCCTACTGGGGCCGCCCCGTCATCCTCTTTACCAACGCGTGGAAGCAGGCGGGCTACTTCACGGTGCTGCTGCTGGCCAGCGTGGTCAGCATCGACCCCAGCGTGTTTGAGGCGGCGCGCATCGACGGCGCGAGCCGCATGAAGCAGATCCGCTACATCATCATCCCGCAGGTCTGGCCCACCATCAAGACCCTGCTGGTGCTGGGGGCGACGGGCGTGCTGCGCAACTTTGACCAGGTGCTCATCATGAACCGCCCCGCCACCAAGGACGGCATCCGCACGCTGCTGCTCTATATCTACGAGGAGGGCATCACCAAAATGCGCATCGGCACCGCCACCTCGGCGGCCACCGTGGTGCTTTTGATCACCTTCATCATCACCTTTACCACCAGGCGCCTGGCCAGATATGACCAGGACGCCAGCTACTGAGGGGAGGGAAAAGCATGACAAGCCACCCCCGCGAAAGGCTGCTAAGCGCCCACCAGAACCTGATGACGCGGCCGCAGCGGGCCGTGAACGCCCTGCTGCTCACGCTCACCTTCCTCATCATGGTGCTGCCGATGGTCAACGTGCTGTCGATCTCGCTGTCGGGCAACGCGGCCTCCCAGGTATCCAACATCGCGCTCTGGCCGCGTGATTTTTCCACCGAGGGGTATCATTTTATCTGGAACGCGCAGAGCCTCAGCCGCGCCTTCTACAACTCCTCCCTCGTCACGCTGGTGGGCACCTTTTTCACCGTGCTGCTGTCGGCCATGGCGGGCTATGTGCTGATCCAGCGCGATTTGCCCTTCCGCCGCTTCATCGCCTCGGGCATCCTGCTGACGATGATGATCCCGGGCGACCTGACGCTGGTCTCGATCTTCTCGCTCAACAAGGCGCTGGGCCTGATCAACAGCTATCAGGGCCTGATCATCAACGGGCTGGTCTCCAGCTTTTCCATCATGCTGATGCGCAACTACTTTCTCTCGGTGCCGGAATCTCTGGCCGAGTCCGGCCGCATCGACAGCGCGACCGAGCTGCGCATCTTCTTCGCCATCTACATCCCGCTGGCGCTGCCGGGGCTGGCCGCCATCACCTTCCTTGAGTTTATCGGCAAGTGGAACAGCTTTATGGTGCCGCTGATCATCACCACCAAGCCGGAGCTGTTCACCCTGCCCATCGTGCTGCGGCAGCTGACCCAGCCGACCGACAGTACCTCCGGCACCATGCACATCTATGAGAACGCGCGCATGGCCGCCATCGTCATCACCGTCATCCCCCTGATCGCGCTGTACACGCTGGCCCAGCGTTTTCTGATCGGCGGGCTGACGCTCGGCGCGGCAAAAGGATAGCCGTCAAAGAACCAAGTTCTTTGACGGGAGAGGCACCGGCCATCCGCCTTTTCGCTACGCTCTCCGGGCGGCGGATGGCAATGTAAGCCTTGCTACGCAAGGCTGCCACCCCACCGCACAAGGGCAGAGGTAAGCGCCCGCTGTGCGGGATGCAGCGAACCGGCAGCCCAATAAGCAAGGGAAAGCGGGAGCGGTGCCTGCACCGCGAAACGCTTGACCATTGCGAATTGAGACCGCTGGGGTGGATTATCATCAGAGGGCTCCGCCCTCCGATACCTCCCGGAAGATGCTTCATGGATTTTTATAAAGGAGACCTTATGGCTCAACCGCTTATCACAGACTTCACACGCCTGATCACCCATGCGGAGCAGCGCCAGTACCTGTGCCTGCCCTTTGAGGTGGCGGAGGACGTTGAGACGCTCGAAATCTCCTACAGCTACACGCGCCGCCGCCTTGAAAAGGAGGGCGGCGTCACGCTGAATCAGGAGGTCAATATCGTCGACCTCGCGCTGGAAGACCCCGCGCATTCGCTGGTTGGGGCCTCCGGCTCTCAGCGCCTCTCGGTCACCATCCATGAGAACTGGGCCACGCCCGGCTACCGCCCGGCCAGGCTGGTGCCCGGCACCTGGTACCTGGTGCTGGGCGCCTACCTGATTGAGGAAGCGGGCTGCGAGGTCAGCGTCTCCATCACCCAGACGAAGAAGGAGACGGTGCTGCTGCGCGGCGATACGCACTGCCACAGCGAGCATTCGGACGGCCGCTATCCGGTGGAGGAGGTGCTGCGCCGCGCGAAGGCGGACGGGCTGGATTATCTGTTTCTCACCGACCACAACGCCATGAGCTCCAACGAGTATCTGCGCTCCGAGCCGGGTTTTACCGTGCTGCCGGGCGTGGAGATGACCTATTACGGCGGGCACTACAACCTCTACGGTGTGAGGCGGCCGGTCAAGACCTATACCGCGAACACCCGCGAGGAGGTGCTTCGTATCATGCGCGAGGGGAAACAAAGCGGCGCGCTCTGCTCGGTCAACCACCCGGTGGACGCTTCCTGCTATTGGACCTTCGGCACCGGCAGCGAAGTGCCTCTCGATCTGATCGAGATCTGGAACGGCCCCTTTACCAAATGGAACCGCGGCTGCGTCGAGCTGTGGGAAGGCGAGCTGAAAAAAGGCCGCGTCTGGCCGGCGCTCGGCGGCAGCGACTGCCACCGGGCCGAGCTTTTCCGCAACTTCGGCATGCCCTGCACCTTTTTGTACGCGAGAGGCCGCTCGGGCAGCGACATTCTGGAGGCCATGCGCCTCGGCCACGCCTTCATCGGCATGAACCCGGAGGCCCCCATATTGTACATGCAGCTGGGAGACGCCCGCATGGGCGACGTCTGCAGCACGGGCGACAGAACGCTCAAACTGCGCGTAGAGAACCTGCACGAAGAGGACGAGGTGCTGTTGATCGATGAATCCGGCCCTGTGAAAAGCTGGAAGAGCGGCCGCTGTGCCTGCTTTGAGACGGAAGTGGACATCACAAGCCGCGTGTACGCGCGCCTTGAGGTGCTGCGGAGCCTGCCCGGCATGGAAACAACCCTGGCCGCCATCTCCAACCCCATCTATATAAGGAGCTAAGGCTTGATACGCAAAGTGCACGTGGTCTTTAAGACCCATCTGGACATCGGCTTTACCGATACCGCCGAGGCGGTGGAGAACCATTACCTGCGCGCCTTTATCCCCGCGGCCATCCGCACGGCGGAAGAGGTCAACCTTAAGGGCCAGCCGCCCCTGTTTGTCTGGACGGTCGGGGCCTACCTGATCGACCTCGCGCTGCGGAAGCTGCCAAACGAAGAGGCTGCGCGGCTTGAAAACGCCGTGCGCCGGGGGCACATCGCCTACCACGCCCTGCCCTTCACCACCCACAGCGAGCTGTGCAGCGCGCAGCTGTTCCGCGCGGGCCTCGGCATCGCAAAAAGGCTGGACGCGCGCTTCGGGCGCAGCACCATCGCCGCCAAGATGTCGGACGTGCCGGGGCACACGCGGGGTATTATCGCCCCGCTTGTGGAAAGCGGCGTCAGCTACCTGCACATCGGCATCAACAGCGTGGCGGCCATGCCGCAGGTGCCGCCCCTGTTTCTGTGGAAAAACGCGGCCGGGCAGCGCCTGATGGTCAACTACACCCGCAGCTACGGCGGGCTGACGCTGATCCCCGGGCATGACGAGGCGCTGTACTTCGTGCACAGCAACGATAACTCCGGCCCGCCTTCGCCTGAAAGCATCCGGGCCTGCTTTGACAGCCTGCAGAAACAATACCCGGGGGCGGAGATTGCCGCCTCCACGCTGGACGCCTTCGCGCGCGGGCTGGAAGGGCTGCGGGACAGCCTGCCCGTCATCCGCGGCGAGATCGGCGATACATGGATACACGGCGTGGGCAGCGACCCGAAGAAAACGGCCGCTCTGCGCGAGCTGGACAGGCTGAGCGAACTCTGGGAGCAGCAGGGCCTGCAGGCGGGGCTTGAGACCCCGGACGGCCGCCCGCTGAAGGACGCCTTTTTGGAGCAGCTGCTGCTCGTATGCGAGCACACCTGGGGCATGGACAGCAAAAAGTTTCTGACCGACTACGCCAATTGGACAAGGCCTGATTTTGAGGCCGCCCGCAGGCGCGATCTGCTGCCGGACGGGGCCGCCCTCGGCCGGGGCTACGACCATCTGTACCGTTTCGCAAGGCGCGAGTTTGAGGCCCTGAAGCCCGAGGGCCTCCTGTGGAACCAGCGCAGTTACTCCCTGTTTGAAGCCTCGCACGCGGAGCAGCGGGCCTATCTTGAAAAAGCGCTGGCGCTGCTGCCGGAGAGCCTTCGCGCCTGCGCGGAGCAGGCGCTTGAGCAAAGCGGCCCCTCCCCGCTGCCTCAGGGCGCGCCCCGGGCGGAGGAAGCCCGGCTGGGCGCCTTCTCGCTGCAGCTTTCGGACGGCGCCGTGCGCATCACAAGGGATGACCGGAAGCTGCTGACCCTGCGCCTGCCCCTCTATCAGGAAACGGGGCTTGAAAACTATGACCGCTTGTTCACCCGCTACCTGACCAACATCCCCGACAACGCGGACTGGGCCATCCCGGACAACGGGAAGCCCGGCGCTGAAACCAGCGATGCCCCGCGGCGGGATGTGAACCATCTGCCCGCCCTCACGCGCGCCGCGCTGACCGGGCGGGGCTGGCAGCTGGAGGGCGCCTTCCCTGAAGCGCCGGTCAAAAGAGCGGGCTGCCCCGCGGGCTTCCGCCTCTTGTTTGAGGAAAGGCAGGGGGAGCTGCTCATCACGCTGCTGCTGTTCGGTAAGAACGCCAACCGCAAGCCGGAGGCGCTCTTTCTGCCCTTCGAACTGGGCGCGCATGAGGGGCTGCGCCTGCGCAAGCTGGACGAAGGCATCGCCCCCGAGGACTGCCTGCCCGGCGGCAACCGCCGCAGCCACGCCATACAGAGCCTATCGTACACAAAGGACGGCCTGCGCGTCCGCCTGACCCCGCTGGACAGCCCGCTTATCTGCCTGGACGCCCCGAGGCTCCTTGATTTCGCAGGCGAAGAAAGCAGCGGCCTTGTCTATGCCGCCCTCTACAACAACCTCTGGGGCACCAACTTCAAGATGTGGTATGAGGAGGATATCGTTGCCCGCTTCCTGCTGAGCATAGAAGAGAAGGGCTGAGCAATTTGCCCAAAATAAAGCCGGATTTCGTCAGTCAATGGCGAAATCCGGCTTGTTCGTATAATCATCATAAGATAGAATGTATCTGAGTAGAAATACTTAATTTCGACATAAATGTTATAGTGGCCCGTGCGGATGGCTTCTACCGCAGGCATTCTCTTAGATCAGGCTACATATCAGGCACCGTAAAGCACAGAAAAGGCGTAGAGATATGAAACGAGAATACTATGCTTCTTCCATTAGGCACTTCATCCAGGCAGAACCGGATGAAGTGCTGGGTCAGCTGCTCATCAATGATGTATTTGAAACCACCGAACTGCAAAAGAATGCATGGCGTGAAGAAATCCGCATCCTACAGGAGCAGCTCCAGGTAATACCCGATGGCGACATCGTGTTTGAATACACTATCCCAAGAATTGGGCACCGCGTAGATGTCATTTTGTTGATACGAGGTGTACTCTTCTTGTTAGAGTTCAAGGTTGGAGAGCGTGAATATAAAAAATCTACAGACGATCAGGTGATGGATTACGCTCTTGATCTCAAGTATTTTCATGAGGCCAGTCGAAGCCTTTTTATCGTGCCTATCAACGTATCCACTGAAGCTTCAGCTCATGAAAGAATATTGGAACTGATGCGGGATGGCATCTCGTCCGTGCTTTGCTGCAACAAGCAAAACATCGCGCAACAATTGATCAGCGCGCTGAAATGGCTGCCGGAAAGAAAGGTACAGCTCTCTGATTGGCTGAACTCCCGCTATGTTCTTACGCCTACTATCATTGAAGCAGCACAAGCCCTGTATCGAAACCATTCCGTTGAAAACATCTCCAGGAATGACGCCGGGGCAGAAAACCTGAGCGCGACATCGCAGGCCATCAATGATATTATTGAACGCTGCAAAAAAGAAAAGAAAAAGGCCATCTGTTTTGTCACTGGCGTCCCTGGCGCGGGCAAAACGCTGGCTGGCCTTAGCATAGCCAATGATCGGCATCAATTTGATGAAGATGAACATGCCGTGTTTTTATCCGGTAACGGGCCGCTGGTGGACGTGCTGCAGGAAGCGCTCGCCAGGGATAAGGCAGAGCGCGAGCATATCACCAAGGAAGCAGCTAAACGAGAAACGAAAGCCTTCATCCAGATGATCCATCGCTTCCGGGATGAAGCACTGACAAGCGCTCGGCCGCCGGTTGAGAAGGTCAGCATCTTTGATGAGGCACAGCGTGCATGGAACAGGGAGAAACTGAGCGAGTTCATGCGGCAAAAGAAGGGCGTGTTAGGGTTCGATCAATCGGAGCCTGAGTTTCTTATCAGCATTATGGATAGGCACAAGGATTGGGCCACTATCATCTGCCTGGTC
>CAYZTQ010000064.1:0-11266 GCA_964481445.1 uncultured Christensenella sp.
TGCCGGGCGCGCTGACCGCGGCGCTGGAAAGGCTGCGCGAGGGGGGCGGGGAAAACAAGGAGAGAACCGAGAAAATGAAGTAGAAAGTGAGACGTCCCCGGGCAATCGCCCGGGGATTTTTTGTGCGCGGCTGACTCTTCGTTGCTATTTTGATGTCAAAACCATATAATCAGTTCAAACGATACACATAGCCGCGAAAACATGGCAATGCAGGAGGATCAATCGATGGTTGTAAAGCCCGGCGGCGAGGGCCTTATCCCTTTTGCGCAGGATGAATCACTGAAAAATGAAGTGGAAAAACTGCGTATCGAGCTATCCATGCTCGTTCTGGAACGGGATGAGCTGGTGCATGTGGAATGCAGAAACCTTGAGATGCGCTATCTGCTTGTCTTTGGCGAGCTGGAATACAGTATTTTTCATCTTGAGTGCCTGATACTGCGTGAAAAACGGAGGGGCGCGCTGATTCAGGCAAAGAAGAACAGACAGGAAAAAGTGGATTTGGCACTGATTGACAGCCAGGTGGACAACGAATTGGCGGATTGGCAGCAGCGGCTCAACCAGCGCATAGAAAGGATGAAGCAGGCCTACGAGTGGAAGGCTGCGCGCGTGATGACGGATGAGGAAACGCGCGAAATGAAAAAGCTCTACCGCGCTGTCGTCAAGGCCCTGCACCCTGACCTGAACCCGGAAGCCGGAGAGGAAGAGCTGCGCCTCTTTCAGCACGCTGTTTCCGCCTATGAGAGGGGAGACCTTGGTGAGATGCGTTTGATTTTCGAGGCTGTTAAAGGCAGGCTTCCCCTCGATTCTCTGTCTGGCGGAAAAGAAGCGCTGAACGATGAAAAGCTGCGGCTCACGCGGTTGATAGAAGAGGCGCGCAAGGATATGGAGCGCATCCGGCAGCGCTTCCCCTATACGGAAAAGGAACTGCTGAATAGCCCCGAGAAGGTAGAAACGCGCCGGGAAGCCCTGGCGCGGCGGATACAGGAGCTGGAACAGGTTCTGGATGCATGGAATAAGAAAACGCTTGAGATTATGAGGTAAAAGATGGGTGAACTGATAAAGAAAGAGCAGGGCGGAATCATCAGCCTGATACACGCTGAAGGTGATGGCGGCCTGTCCAAACCCTTTGAAAGGGACATTTACCTGTTTGATACCCATGTGGCGGGCACAAGCTACGTGGAAGGTATCGAGGAACTGGCCGCGCACCTGCAGACAGGCGACGAGCTGGATTTTTTTCGAGAGCCAGATAATCCCTATGATAAAAAGGCGATTGTGGTTAAAAACGCGGACGGCGTCAAAATAGGGTATGTGCCCAGAAGAGACAACATGATTTTTGCCCGCTTGATGGATGCCGGCAAGCTGCTGCTGGGGAAAATAGAAACGGTGGAAATGCTGGGTGAATGGGTGCGCATCGATATCAAGATATTTTTGCGGGATTGAGAGCGGTTCTTTTCATTGCTAAATCAATCGAATGAATATTCTGGATAAAATGCAACCGTAAAAGCCCCCTTTACACAGGATATTCAAAAGGCTTAGAATAAATATGCAGGATATTGACATGTAACTTGCAATTCGTTATATTCATGCTGATATCCGACCCCTGCTTCATAAGAGAAAACCCAATAATGAAAGGAGCCTACCCCATGAAGAAACTGCTGATTCTGATTCTGGCGCTGTGTCTGATGCTGCCTGCCTCGGCGGCGCTGGCCAAGGAGTACATGATTCTGGGCACCGGCAGCACCGGCGGCACCTACTATTCGCTGGGCGGCGATATCGCCTCGCTGTGGATGAAGTATCTGGATGTGGACGTGACGGCGACGGAGACCGCTGCCTCCAAGGCCAATATCCTCGCCATCAACGAAGGGGAGCAGGAGCTGGGCTTGGCGCAGAACGATATGATGTACTACGCGGCGACCGGCGACGCCGACGTGTTCGCGGGCGAAAAGATCGAGGGCTTCGCGACCATCGCCTCGCTCTACCCCGAAGCGGTGCAGATCGTGGTGGGCGCGGATACCGACATCACCAAGGTATCAGACCTTAAGGGCAAGAACGTATCCATCGGCCAGATCGGGTCGGGCACCATGTACAACGCCATCCAGGTGCTGGAGGCCGCGGGCCTTTCGGTGGATGACGTCAACGCCCAGTACCTCAGCTTTACCGAATCGGCCGCCGCCTTCCAGAACAGGCAGGTGGACGCGCTGTTTATCACCGCGGGCCTCCCCAACCCCTCCGTGGAGGAGGCGGCCAGCAAGCGGCCCATCCGCCTCCTGGTGCTGGAAGACGATCAGATGAAGGCCCTGCAGGAGAAGTATGGCTTCTATGTGGCGGTCACCGTGCCGCAGGGCACCTACAAGGGCATGGAGAAGGATCTTGTGATCCCCTCCACCAACGCGGTGCTGATCTGCTCAAGGAGCCTGGATGAAGAGCTGGTCTACAACCTGACCAAGGTGCTGTTTGAAAAGAAGGGCGAGCTGATGCACGCCAAGGGCGCCGAAATCTCGCCGGAATACGCGGTGGAGGCCTCCCCTGTGGATTTCCACCCCGGCGCGGTGCGCTACTACAGGGAAATCGGCCTGATGAACTGATCCTTTTTCTGAAAACGAGCGGGCAGGGGGCAGCCGAGGGAAAGCCGAAGCTGCCCCCTTCCAGACTGCCGGGATCGTCCCGGAAGGGCTGCGGCGGGGATGCCTCCATGGGCATGCGCGCCCCCGCAGGATCAAGGAGAAGACATGAATAAAGAGAAACAAACGGCTCCCTCTCCCCTGCCGGTCGAACAGGTGGCGCAGGAAGAGATTGACAAGATCATGAGCAAGTACGACCGGGAGAGCGCCTACCGCGTCCTGCGGGACTGGCGGGGCACCATCATCTCGGCCGTCTGCATCCTGTTTTCTCTGCTGCAGCTGTACAGCACCTGGCGGATCATCCCGGCGACGCATATGCGGCCGATCCACGTGGGCATCGTGCTGCTGCTGGGCTACCTGCTCTACCCCCTGCGGCGGGGCGGGCGCAAGGATACCCTGCCCTGGTGGGACGCGGCGCTGGCCCTTGTCTCCCTTCTTCTGTATCTGTATCCTGTTGTGTTCTTCAAGAAGATCGTCGGCCAGAATGGGCTGGAGCTGTATGAGCTGTGGATCGGCGGCATCGCCATCCTGCTGCTGCTGGAATGCTGCCGCAGAGTCGTGGGGCTGCCCATCGTGGTGATCGCCAGCCTGTTTATCCTTGTCAGCTTCTTTGGTAAGGCGATGCCCGGATTCCTCGGCAACCGCGGCTTCAGCTTAAAGCGCATCATTGAGCATCTGTTCTATACCAACGCCGGCATCTTCGGCACGCCCGTGGGGGCCTCCTCCACCTTCATCTACCTGTTCATCCTTTTCGGCGCCTTTTTGGAGTGCACGGGCGTGGGCGAGTTCTTTATCGACCTGTCCAACGCGGTCGCCGGGCACAGGCGCGGCGGCCCGGCCAAGGTGGCCGTCATCACCAGCGCGCTGGAGGGCACGGTCTCCGGCAGCTCGGTGGCCAACACCGTGGGCAGCGGTTCCTTCACCATCCCCATGATGAAGCGGCTGGGCTACCGGCCGGAGTTCGCGGCGGCGGTGGAGGCCTCGGCCTCGACCGGCGGGCAGATCATGCCCCCCGTGATGGGCGCGGCGGCCTTTTTGATGGCCGAGTCCGTGGGCGTGCCCTACTCCGTCATCGTTAAGGCGGCCATCGTGCCTGCGCTGCTCTATTTTTCCGGCATCTACATCGTGACCGATCTGGAGGCGAAAAAGCAGGGGCTGAAGGGCCTTGACAAGCAGACGATGCCGAAGCTCGGCCGCATCATGCGTGATCGGGGCTACCTGATCCTGCCGCTGATTGCCATCATCTATATCCTGAGCGCGGGCTTTACCCCGAGCATCGCGGCCCTGATCGGCATCGCCTTCTCGGTGCTGGGCGGCTACGCGAAGACCATCGCGGACGCGGTGATGACCGCCGCCAGGCGCGGCGACGTGAAGGAGAAGGTCAGACAATCCTCCTTCATGCGGCCCAGACAGTATGTGCAGGCGCTGGAGGGCGGCGCGCGCTCGGTGCTGGGCGTGGCTCTGGCCTGCGCGGTGGCCGGCATCATCGCGGGCATGATTACGCAGACGGGCATCGGCCTCAAGATGGGCGCGGGCCTGAGCATGCTGGCGGGCGACAACCTGCTGCTGCTGCTCATCTTCACCATGGTGGCGTCCATCATCCTCGGCATGGGCGTGCCGACCACGGCCAACTACCTGATCACCTCGACCATCATGGCGCCGATCGTGTTCCGCGCGCTCAGCGCGGCCATGCCCGCCGTGTACGAGGCGCTGGGCAGCCTGGGGCAGGGCATGGCGCTGCTGCCGGCCCACCTGTTCACCTTCTACTTCGGCATCATCGCGGATATCACCCCGCCTGTCGCGCTGGCCGCGATGGCGGGCGCGGCGATCGCCAAATCCGACCCGCTGAAGACCGGCGTGCAGGCCAGCAAAATCGCCATCGCGGCCTTTGTGGTGCCCTACATCTTTGTGTACAGCCCGCAGATGCTGATGCTGAACGCGCACTGGTACGAGGTGCTGTTCATCACCGTGACGGCCATGATCGGCATGTTCGGCCTCGGCATGGGCGTGGAAGGCTACTACGAAACGGGCATGAACCTTTTGGAGCGGCTGATGGCCGTCTGCGGCGGGCTGTTGATGATCATCCCCGGCTGGCTGACAGACGGCGTGGGCCTCGGGCTGATCGTGGCGGTGGTGCTGTGGCAGCGCCTGCGCGCCGGAAAGAAAGGCGGGGCGAAGACGGCAGGCTCATAATATGAAAATGGCTAAGCCTGTCGGGGCAGTTAAAGCCCCGACAGGCTATTGACTAACCTTATGGGTGGTGCAGGAGGGCGTTAGTCCTCCTGCTTCAATCGGCCTCGGCGGTCTCAATTCGCAATAGTCAAGCGCTTCGCGGTGCAGGCACCGCTCTCGCTTTCTTTTGCTCATTGGGCTGCCGGCTCGCTTCATCCCGCACAGCGGGCGCTCACCTCTGCCCTTGCGCGGCGAGGCCGCAAGCCTTGCGTAGCAAGGGTTTCCTTGCCATCCGCCGCCCGGAGAGCGCAGCGAAAAGGCGGATGGCCGGTTTCCCCTCCCGTTGACAAACTTGGTTTGTCAACGGCTTGTGTCGGGGCTGTCACGGCCCCGATTTTGTTGTGCTATAATCATCCCGCCCGATGCATTCGAGGAAGGCTGGAGGAGCAGAGATGGATATATCCAAAAAGGACGCGCTGAGCTGGTTTGAGTTTTTCGCTGAACTGCCCGAGGGGGAGGAGATGGCCGTCTATCAGCAGGAGATCGTGTACGCCGTGCTGTCGCAGATCGAGGAAGCGGTGGAACAGCGCATCGACGGCCTGATGGCCCAGATCGAGGGCCTCAAATCCTTCGACGGGCGCAGCTTCTATGTGGGCGACGAAAGGAAGTTTCCCGGCGGCTGCCGCTCCTGCCTGTGCGGCACGGGGCTCTCGGCCATCCGCAAGACCAACCGCTGCAACCTGAACTGCAAGTTCTGCTACAACTACGGGGAGCTGGACAACATTGCCCCCGTGGGCGAGGGGCTGTTTGAAATCGGCGGCGGTAAATACCGCGAGCGCGACGTCGAGCTGCTGCTGCGCACGCAGAAAAAGCCGACCGGCATTTCCTACGTCTACCTCGAGCCTTTTATGGAGATCGAAAAATACTACGGCATCATCCGCGCCTTCAAAAAGGCGGGCGTGCACCAGCACCTGTACACCAACGGCTTGCTGGCGGAGGAGGAAACGCTGAAGGCGCTGGGCGAGGCGGGGCTTGACGAGATCCGCTTCAACCTCGGCGCTTCCAGATGCGCGGACAGGGTGATCGAGAACATGCGCATCGCCAAAAAGTACATCCCCGCGGTGGGCATCGAAACCCCGATGACCCCGGAGTTTTATGCCGATTTTGAAAAGAAAAAGCGGCAGATCCTCGAGGCGGGCATCGACTTCATCAACTGCGCCGAGCTGCACCTGAACCCCAACAATCTCGGCAATTATCTGGGCGAAAACATGTACATGTACAGGCAGGGCTACCTGTCGCCCGTTTTCAGCCGCGTGATCACCATGAAGATGATGCAGGAAGCCGTCAGCGAAAACTGGGGCATTGTGGTGCACGACTGCTCCAACCGCACCAAGTTCGCTCGCGACCTCAACCTGCGCGCCAGGGAGGGCGGCTGGTTCGGCGCCAGCAGCTACGGCAGCGAGTTTGAGCAGCTGCCCTACGAGGCCTTCCTGCCCATCCTGCGCGATGACAGCTTCGCCTTTGTGCGCGAGGAGCCTCTGTCCGAGGGCTACCGGCCCGGGGATACGGGGATGTTTTGACTGAAGAAGGCTTGAAAGGCGCTGACTTTTCACTGTATATTGATATGTAAGTGAACTTGAATCAGGGAGGGAGAGTGGCTTGGCAGGCAGACCGCCCTATACCATTACCGAAAAGGCAGCAGATTATCTGGCCGGCATTGTGGAGACCGTGACGGCGCTGGAGTATGGTACTGGCTTCAAGCGCAATCTTCGTCTGCACAGGGTCAACCGCCTGAAGACTATTCATTCTTCACTGGCTGTGGAAGGTAACCTTCTATCCTTGGGCGAGGTCAGCGCGGTCATCGAAGGCAAACTGGTAGCGGGCAGACAGGCCGATATCAAGGAAGTCAAGAACGCATACGAAGCCTACGACAGCATCATGGGCTTCAACCCTTACCGGGTGGAAGATTTTCTGGAAGCTCATCGCCTGATGACGGAGGGATTGGTGCGCGAGGCGGGACGTTTTCGCAGCGGGGAAGTGGGCGTATTTAACGGCGCAGTGCCCATTCATCTGGGGGTGAGACCGCAGTTTGTTCCCGACTTGGTCGCCGATTTGCTGCGTTGGGCCAGAGAAAGCGAACTGCACTCTGTGCTCAAGAGCGCGGTGGTGCACTATGAAATCGAGATGATCCATCCCTTTGCCGATGGAAATGGCCGAATGGGCCGTTTGTGGCAGACCCTGATTCTGGCTAAGTGGAAAGAGATATTTGCCTGGATTCCCATGGAATCGGCGCTTTACAGCAATCGGCCGCAATATTACCGTGCCATTGCGGAATCCCGTGCCGAGAATGATTCGGGGGCTTTTATTGAGTTTTCGCTCTCCACCATCCTGGTAAGCCTGCGGGAGCAGCAGCTGGAGCAGAAAAAGCATAAGGATGAGCACAAGGATGAGCACAAAGATAAGCACAGGGATGAGCGTCAGGCAGAGCTGAGCGGGGTGCAGCGGGCTGTGCTGGAGGCGTTGAAACAGGGCCCGCTTTCCCGCAGAGAAATTTTTGAGGCCATCGGCCTGCGGGGAGATTTCCGTGCGTTCAAAAGGCACGTGGAACCCTTGATTGATGAGGGCCTGATCAGTATGACCCTGCCTGATAAACCCAGCAGCAGACTGCAAAAATACCGGCTGAACGATGATTAAGCGGTGGAGTATATAATACTTTCTCTTGGGTTTTCCGCCCGCCTCCCGCGCTTGCGCGCCCGTGGTCGGGCGTTTATAATAGTCTTTGTCAAATACATACAAACACCCTACCGGCGGATAAAGGAAGTAACGGAGGAAACGGGCAATGACGGTGATGGAAAATTATCGCGTCTGGCTTGACATGGCGGCGGGCGAAGAAGACCTGATCAAAGAGCTGCGCGACATCGCGGACAGGCCGGCCGACATAGAGGACAGGTTTTATACCGAGCTGAGCTTCGGCACCGCGGGCATGCGCGGCGTGCTGGGCGCGGGCACCAACCGCATGAACATCTTTAACGTGCGCCGACTGTCGGCCGGGCTGGCCGACTATGTGCAGGGCCTGCCCGGGGGCGCGGAGCGGGGCATCGTCATCGGCTACGACAGCCGCAGGATGTCCGAACGGTTCGCCCATGAGGCGGCGCTGGTGTTTGCCGCGCGCGGCGTCCGGGCGCTGCTGTTTGATTCGCTTCGGCCCGTGCCCGTGGTCAGCTACGCGCTGCGGCACCTGAAGGCCATCGCCGGCGTGGTGATCACCGCCAGCCATAACCCGCCGCAGTACAACGGTTACAAGGTGTACGCCGAGGATGGCGCGCAGGTCGGCCCCGAGATGGCCGAGGGCATCTCGAAAAGGGTGTTCAGCCTGCCCTACGAAACCTGCCTGCCCATGAATGAAAAAGAGGCGCTGGCGGGCGGCCTGCTGCGCTACATCGGCAAAAAAGAGGTGGATGACGATTATATCCGCATGGTGCTGAACCTGCTGATCGACCCGGGGCTGATTCGCGAAAAGGGCAAAGACCTGAAAATCGTCTACACCCCCCTGCACGGCAGCGGCAACATCCCCGTGCGCCGCGCGCTCAGGGAGGCGGGCATCGAAAACGTGACCGTCGTGCCGGAGCAGGAGCTGCCGGACCCTGATTTTTCCACCGTGAAGGCCCCCAATCCCGAGGATCCGAACGCCTTCACGCTGGCGATCCCCTTGGCCGAAAAGGTGGGCGCGAGCGTGATCTTCGGCACCGACCCGGACTGCGACCGGCTGGGCGTCTGCGTGCGCGACCATGAGGGCGTGTACCGCACCCTGAGCGGCAACCAGATCGGCTGCCTGCTGCTGCACCATGTGCTTTCGGGCAAGAAGCGCCTCGGCACACTGCCGGGTAACGGCGCGGCGTGCAAGAGCATCGTCTCCACCGACATGGCGCGCGCCATCTGCGCGCGCTACGGCGTCACCCTGTTTGACACGCTGACGGGCTTTAAGTACATCGGCGAAAAGATACAGCAGTTTGAGGAGAGCGGAAAGTTTAGCTTCCTCTTTGGGTTTGAAGAGAGCTTCGGCTACCTGTCCGGCACCAGCGTGCGTGACAAGGACGGCGTCAACGCCTCCCTTCTGATCGCCGAGGCCGCCTGCGCCTGCATGGCCGAGGGCATCACGCTCTATGAGCGCATGCAGCAGCTGTACCGCGAGTTTGGTTTCTATCACGAAGAGGTGCTCTCCATCACCCTGCCGGGCAAGGAAGGGCTGGAGAACATGCGCGCGCTGATGAAGCGCCTGCGCGAGGAGCCCCTCGGCGAGGTAGCGGGCCTTCAGGTGCTGGCTTCGCGCGACTACCTGAAGGGCGAGCGCAAGGTGGGCGGCAAAACCGAAAAGCTCGATTATCCCGCCTCGGACGTGCTGTTTTACGAGCTGGCGGGCGGCCACTGGTGCTGCGTGCGCCCCAGCGGCACCGAGCCCAAGATCAAGGTCTACGTCAACACCCGCTCGTATGAAAGCATGGAGGCCGCAAAGCGGCTTGGCGCAGCCGTCATGGCCGACATGAAGGAAAAGATGAAATAATACCAATTCAACTTGTTCACACATCGTCGCGGCGGTTATTTTGTCCTGATGCAGTGTCGCAGAAAGCTTGACGTAGCGCTGCTACGCCTTCGCTTTCGCTCCTTGCCTCAGACCAAAATCCCTCGCCGCTTTAGATGCATGAACAAATTTCCTTGGTATAAATCTGTCCGTCTGCTGCGGAGGACAAGGGCAGGGGCCGATACCCAATGGGGGACGGGCCCCTGCCCAGTTTGTCAAAAAAGTAGATTCAGGGAGGTATCGGAGGGCGGAGCCCTCTGATTGCAATCGGCCTCGGCGACATGTGCGGCGAGGCCGCAAGCCTTGCGTAGCAAGGGTTTCCTTGGTCATCCGCCGCCCGGAGAGCGAAGCGAAAAGGCGGATGACCCAATTCTCATCCGTCAAAAAACCACGGTTTTTTGACGGTCAGGATCTTTTATGATTGCGTTTTTTGCTTGGACGAAACGCGTGATATCTGGTACAGTAAGGGGGCAGGTGAACCGAACATCAGGCGCAGAGAGGGCTTTTTTCTGGTATTTCTGCGCATAAAGGCCCGCGGCAGGGCGCGGCGTCAGGCTCATGGGCAGAAAGAAATATCATCAGGAGGGGCACCGTGAATTACAGAAGGCTTGGCAAGACCAATCTGATGGTCAGCGAGATCGGCTTCGGCGGCGAATGGCTGGAGCGCCACAACGAGCAGGAGTGCCGGGAGGTCATCCGGCACGCCGAGGGCCTCGGCATCAACATCCTCGACTGCTGGATGAGCAACCCCGAGGTGCGCAAAAACATCGGCAGGGCCATCAAGGGCAGCCGCGAAAAGTGGCATATTCAGGGGCACATCGGCTCCACCTGGCAAAAGGGGCAGTATGTGCGCACCAGGGAGATGGACAAGGTCATCCCCGCCTTTGAAGACCTGCTGCGCTACCTTGAGACCGATTATATCGACCTGGGCATGATCCACTTCATCGATGACGATAAGGATTGGGACAGGGCCATGAACGGACCCTTCCTCGAGTATGTGAACCGGCTGAAGGCGGCGGGCGCCATCCGCCACATCGGCCTGAGCACCCATAACCCCGATATTGCAAGGCGCGCGGCACAGACGGGCTTTATCGAGATGATCCTCTTCAGCATCAACCCCGCCTTTGATATGCTGCCGCCCACCGACAATATCGAGGATTATTTCGTGGAAGAGTATCAGACGGGCTTCAGCGGCATCAACCCTGCGCGTACCGAGCTGTACCGCCTGTGCGAACAAAACGACGTGGGCATCACTGTGATGAAGGGCTACGCCGGCGGCCGCCTGTTTGACGAAAAGCGCTCTCCCTTCGGCGTGGCGCTCACCCCCGTGCAGTGCCTGCACTACTGCCTGACCCGCCCCGCCGTCGCCTCCGTGCTGGTTGGTTACGACACCGCGCAGCATGTGGACGAGGCTGTCCGCTACGAAACCGCCAGTGACGAGGAGAAGGATTACGCCAGCGTCCTGGCGAAAGCGCCGATGAACAACTTTTCCAACGGCCAGTGCACCTACTGCGGCCACTGCAAGCCCTGCCCCGTCAACATCGACATCGCGATGGTGAACAAGTTTTACGACCTGGCTTCCATGCAGGAACAGGTGCCCGCCACCCTGCGCGAGCATTACGCCGCGCTCAGCCATCACGCGGATGAGTGCATAGCCTGCCGCAGCTGCGAGCCGCGCTGCCCCTTCGGCGTGAAGATCGCCGACCGGATGCAGAAGACGACGGAGTTGTTCGGGAAGTAGACGGGGATACGGGTCAGGGGAAAAACGAAGACATAAAAATTTCGGGGCCTTCTTTCAAGAAGACCCCCAAAATCCTTCGTCTCTCTTTCGTCTTTCCTTACAGGCACAACCCGTCCAGATGCATCAGCGCGCGCTTTTTGACGCGGTAGAGCT
>CAYZTQ010000065.1:0-3192 GCA_964481445.1 uncultured Christensenella sp.
CCGCTGCCCCGGCCCCTGCCGAGAAGCCGGCGGAACCAGAGCAGCCCGCCGAGCCCGAAGCTCCTGTAGAGCCCGAAGCGCCCGCCGAGCCCGAAGCTCCTGTAGAGCCCGAAGCGCCCGTTGAGCCGGAAGCGCCCGTCGAGCCCGAAGCGCCCGCCGGGCCCGAAGCTCCTGTAGAGCCCGAAGCGCCCGCCGAGCCTGAAGCTCCTGTAGAGCCCGAAGCGCCCGTCGAGCCTGAAGCTCCTGTAGCGCCCGAAGCGCCTGTCGAGCCCGAAGCGCCCGTTGAGCCCGAGGCTCCCGCTGAGCCGGAAGCGCCGGTCGAGCCGGAAGCGCCCGTCGAGCCTGAAGCGCCGGTGGCAGATACCAATGATAAAGATGAAGAAGTAGCTATACAGGATACGCTGCAGCCCGGCGCGCCTGCTACGGAAGAGCCCGTTGAGCCCGAAGCTCCCGTCGAGCCGGAAGCGCCCATCGAGCCGGAAGCGCCGGTCGAGCCGGAAGCGCCGGTCGAGCCCGAAGCGCCTGTAGAGCCCGCTGATGATGAAAATGTAACCATACAGGATACGCTGCAGCCTGTAGAACCCTCTACCGAGGAGCCTGCTGCCGAGGAACCTGTCGATGGAGAACCTACAGCCGAAGAACCTGCGGCATCCGAGATGATTGTGACCAGCGATGCCGAATCCGGCCAGTCCCTGCCTGCTGAGAGCGAGCAGCCATCGGAAACTCCTGCCGAGACTTTGGCCGAAGATGGCGAAGCAGCTACCGAGCCCGAAGCCGTGGCTGTCAAGCTCTATGCAGAAGCCGCTCTCGAATCTGAAGTACTGGCCGAGTTGGCCGATACCGAAGGCCTCACCGTGATTTCTGAAGAAGAAGGTTGGCTGCTGGTGGCAGTGGATGGCCTGCAGGGCTATATACCCGCCGAGGCTTTGAATACTCCTGCGGAAGAAGCTCTGATAGAAGAAGCGCCTGCTGAAGAAGTACCTGCCGAGGAAACTTTTGCCGAGGAAGAGTCTGCTGAAGAAACCTTGACCGTTGGTCTTGTGTTGCCCGTCGGCGCGCTGAGCATCGGCGGTACAGAGCTCTACCTCTACGCGGCCCCCGATGCTGCCAGCGAAAAGCTGATGCGGCTCGATCCCGCCACAGAAGTCATCGTCCTCAGTCAAGATGAAGCCTGGGCACATGTGGAGTTGGACGGGGTGCAGGGCTATGTGCCGAAGGTGAATGTGGTCATTGAAGACCAAATCGATATGGACAGTCTGGCCGTATACGCCTGGTTTGTAGGCGAACCCAAAGAGGTACAGTATGGCGATGTCCTGACGCTGCAGGGCAAGATTGTCGGTTTTGATCAGCTGCCCTACCCCTATACCCTCGTTTGGCAGCGCGCCAGCATGAGCAAAGACCGCGTCATTGGGAACGACTGGAAGGATATTCCCGGCGCCGATTCGCTTACATATACTTTTACCATGGATAAAAATACTGAATATGCGGGCTGGCGGCTGGTCGTCCGCGTCACAGTGCCTGATGATTTTGACACAGGCTCGTAAAACGCCGAAACAGTACCTGGTTGATCAATAACTGTTCTTGCAGTAGGAGGATAGCATGAAAGCATTAACCAAAAAAACTTGGGCACTGATTCTGGCGTTTGTTATGTTGATGTCAGTGACTCCTTTGGACGTGCTCGCGGCGAAGACGCTGGAATTTGCTTCGCGCGCGATTGCATCACCCTTTGTAGTGAAGGAGAACTACGAGGTATTGCCTTTGAGTGGCAACTCCAACAACGACCATACCTATCCCCACCTGATGTGGGTCGGCGATGATAACCGTGTCTATCTTGCAGTCAAATCCACGCATTATCTACAGTACATGCAGGTTACTATCAATGGCGTTACCTACAATTCCACAGAGTCGCAGGAATTTGGCTTAGGCGCGTATATCACCGTGGATGGCGTATCCTACAACCCGCAAGAAGGGTTTACCAAGAACATCAATTCTGCCCGCTGGACAGTATTTACTTATGACATCATGAATGTGCTGACTGGCAGCTATGATGTTTTTATAAAAGGCATCGGTAAAGGTCATAACGTAGGTGGTACATATACTGCTGTTGTGCCGACAGTAAAGGCCAATCTGACCAAAATATGGGAAGGCGGCCCCAAAACGCCCGTCGACATCAGCCTGACCCACACATCGACTCAAGAGGGAAAAACCACTTATGATACAGTCACGCTGACTCCGAACGCTGATGGCAAAGCCTACCACAGCTGGAGCTCACTTCCTTATACCGACCGATCCGGTGAAGTGTATCCCTATGATATTTCTGAAGCGAACCCGGGGCAGGGTTATGATTCACAGATCACCTCAAGTAGCTACGATGCAGGTACCCTGACCTACACTTGGGTAGTAACAAATGTTTACAGCGCAGTCGGTTCTGTCAATTTATTCGCTTCGAAAAAAGTAATTGGCAGGTCGGCGCCGTTTACGGACACCTTCAACTTTAAATTAACGCCTGCCACGCAGGACGCGCCGATGCCTGTACAGGATTCTGTTTCTGTGGTTGTCACGGAAAGCGGCGTTGAGGTTCCCTTCTCCTTTGGACCTATATCTTTCAAATTGAGCGATCTGGGCGGCCAGCCGAGTAAAGACTTCGATTATACAGTCAGTGAAATTACACCCGATCCTGCTAACCCTGGTTATACCTATGATACGGCTGTAAAGCAGATTAAGGTAACCGTATCCGATAATAATCAAGGCGGTCTCACGTTTAGCGTTGCATCTACGCCTGCGTTCGAGAATGTGTACGCCGCCACGGGCGCCGCGAACCTGACAGGCACCAAGAAGCTGGACGGCCGGGCTCTGACGGCTGACGACGTCTTTAACTTCACGGTCAAGGATGCAGACGGTGCGACGGTCGCCACCGGCACGAACGCGCTGGACGCCATCACCTTCACGGAGATTAAGTACACGCTGGATGATGTCGGCACGCATACCTACACCGTCACTGAGGAAGCGACGGCGATTGCCGGTGTGACCATCGACGGCAACTCGTACACGGTCACGGTCGAGGTCAGCGACAAGGGCGACGGCACGCTGAATGTCGCTGTCACCTATCCCGAGGGCGGGCTGATCTTCACCAATACCTACGCGTCAGAAGATGTCATGGCCGAAGCCTTCAAGGTCAGCAAGGCGCTGACG
>CAYZTQ010000065.1:3292-11152 GCA_964481445.1 uncultured Christensenella sp.
CATGGGCAAGCTCACCGCCGCCGTCGCTTACTCCGACGACACAGAGTTCGACAACAGCTACGCGTCAGAAGATGTCATGGCCGAAGCCTTCAAGGTCAGCAAGGCGCTGACGGGGCGCGCGCTCAAGGACGGCGAGTTCAGCTTCGAGCTCTACGCGGCCGATTCTTCGTTCGCTGTGACCGGCGACGCCCTCCAGACCAAACAAAACGTCGGGAATACGGTCACCTTCGACCCGATCACCTACACGGATGAGGATACGAGCGCGGGCGACAACGTCTCGACCTACTACTACGTCATCAAGGAAGTGAACGGCGGTCTCGGCGGTATCACCTACGATATGAACGAGGTGCATGTCACCGTTACCGTGACGGATAACGGCATGGGCAAGCTCACCGCCGCCGTCGCTTACTCCGACGACACAGAGTTCGACAACGTGTACGAAGCTTACGGTGAGTTCGACATCGACGCAGAACTGAACCCCACCAAGACACTGACCGGACGCATGCTGACGGAAGATGAGTTTGAATTTGAACTGAAACTCGGAGAGACCATCTTGCAGACGGTGCGCAACACCAAGAGCGGCAACATCCCCTTCAAACCGCTTGAGTACACGGAAGCGGACGCCGGTAAGACCTATACTTATACCATCACCGAAATAGCCGGCAGCGAAAATGGGATGACCTACGACCCGATGGTGCTGACTTTCAGCGTGACCGTCACGGACAATGGCGACGGCACCCTGAGCACCAGCCTGGATATGCCTGAGGATGTCAGCTTCGACAATAAGTATGAGGCGGGCGGTGAATACCCCATCAACGGTGATACTAAGATTAGCCTCAACCCCGCCAAGAAGCTTGAAGGCCGCGATCTCAAGGAAGGAGAGTTCAGCTTCCAGCTGAAGAACGCTGACGGCAAGGTGCTGGAAACCATCAAGAACACGGCGGACGGCAGGCTGCCTTTCAAGGCACTGCTTTACACCGAAGCCGATATCGGCAAAACTTACAGCTACACCATAACCGAAGTGAAGCCCGCCGAAGCGGACGCGAATATCAGCTACGACAAGATGGTGCTGAACTTCAAGGTCACGGTGGCGGATGCGGGCAACGGTGTGCTGACCACCACAGCGGAGAAACCGGCCGATATCACCTTCAACAACGTTTATACCGCGCCTGACAAGCCTATGCCGCCGCAGCCTCTTTACGGCGTAAGCTTCAACGCAGGCGACTGCTACGAGTAACCATGCCGGTGTGGCCGGCTGGGGAGACCCGGCCGGCCTGTCCCGACAATCCGAGAAACAGGAGGATAAACAATATGAAAAAGACATTGGCATGGTTCATCTTGCTCATCATGCTTTGCGCGCTGCCCGGCGGCGGAGCTTTGGCGGCCCGCGACACCCTGTATATCGGCAGCCTGACGCGCGTTTCGGGTGATTTTTTCACCGGCATGTGGGGGAAAAACACCTCGGACATGGATATCAGGATGCTGATTCACGGCTATGACACCATATATTGGTTGGAGGATGAAACGGTTCAGACCAACCCCAGGGTCGTCAAAGCGCTGCAATGGAGCAAGGCGGAGAATGGTGACCCCGTAGCCACCATCGAGCTGCATCGCGACCTCAGGTTCTCCGACGGGTCCGCCCTCACCGCACGTGATTATGTATTCAGCCTGTTGCTGGAAGCTTCTCCGCTGATTGCGGAACTGGGTGGCCAGGTGGCCTACATGGACCAGCTGCGGGGCACCATGGAATATGCCACAGGCGAATCACCTGTGCTTTCGGGCGTCCGTCTGCTGAGCGATTACAAATACGCCATACAGATCCGCGCTGAAAGCCTGCCATACTACTACCAGAACGCTCTGCTGCACGCGCTGCCTTATCCCATGGCTGTCATTGCCCCCGGCTGCGAGGTCAAGGATGACGGAGAAGGCGCCTACATTACCGGTATGACAGTTGAACTGCTCAACCGCACCATCAACGACCCGGAGACAGGGTATCGCTCACATCCCACGGTCAGCAGCGGCGCCTATCGCCTTGTCAGCTACGACCCCGCGAACGGTGTGGTTGAGTTTGAGAGAAACCCCTACTTCAAGGGCAGTTACGACGGGCAGAAGCCTTCGATTCCGCGCATCGTGCTGACCTGGACGCGCAACCAGACGCTGCTGGACGACCTGCAGAGCGGCAAGCTGGATCTGGTGAATAAGATCAGCGCTGCCCAGTCCATCAAGGCAGTTTCTGCTCCCGCGGTTTGGGGCAGCATTTCCACCGCTTCCTATCCCCGCCGCGGCTTGGGCGAGCTCGTTTTCGGGGCGGATCAGCCGCTGACCAGCTCAGTCCTGATGCGGCAGGCCATTGCCCACATGACCGACAGGCAGGGGCTGGTCAGCAGCTTTCTGGAAGGCTTCGGCGAGCCCGTGTACGGCTTTTACGGTATGGCCCAATGGATGCCGCAGCTGCGCAAAGCCGACCTGAAGAGCCTGGATTTGTACGCCTACGATCAGGACAAGGCGTTGGCGCTGCTCAAAGAAGATGGCTGGACGCTGAATGCCGAGGGCGGAGACTACGACCCCGCTCAGGGCGGCCTGCGGCACAAAATGATAGACGGCCAGCCTGTCCCGCTGCAGCTGCGCATGGCCATTACGCCGCAGAACATGGCGGCGGACTACATTGCGGAGCGGCTGAGCGGCAATCTGGCGGCGCTGGGCGGCGAGCTGCAGGTCAGTGAAATGGCAATGAATGAGATGCTGCTCAACTACTACCATCAGAAGCACGAGGACAGGCGGTTTGACCTGTACTTCCTCGGTACCAACTTCGATATGGTGTACAATCCCTACTTTAACTTCCATACCGATGAAATGTACCATGGCGTCTACAACACCACTGGCATTAAGGATGAAAAGCTGATGCAGCTGGCGGATGAACTGCGCAGGACTGAGCCCGGCAACCACGCGCTCTTCCTGAACCGCTGGTTCGCGCTGCAGCAGCGGATTGCTGAGGTGCTGCCGATGGTGCCGCTGTACTCCAACACCTATTACGATGCTTTCGGCAAACAGTTGAAGAACTACCATCCCGAGCGCTACGACAGCTGGTCGCTCGCCGTGCTGTATGCTTTCATGAGTGACGAATAATACCAATTCAACTTGTTAACGCATCGTCGCGGCGGTTATTTTGCCCCGATGCCGTGCCGCTGAAAGCTTGACGTAGCGCTGCTACGCCTGCGCTTTCGCTCCTTGCCTCAGGCCAAAATTCCTCGCCGCTTTGAATGCATTAACAAATTTCATTGGTATAAGGAAAGCGATCTCCGCATGCGTACAAGAAATGCCGCCCGAATTGGACGGCATTTCTTGTATCATCAGCAGGAAGAAGATGTAGCGCGGTTCCCGCCAGAGTTCGAGTCTCATACCAAACTCAAACATTAACGCTGTGATAGACTCGTCTTTTTCCGTTTTAGCGTTGTCTCTCTCAGTCAGCGTAGCGCCGCTACGCCTCCCTCGCTCGACTTTGCAAAAACGAAAAAATCCGTCGTCTCTCTGCGCGTTAACGTTTTAGTTTGGTATCAGCAGCGCAGCCTCATGCGTCTTGCGCGAGCTTCTCAAGAGAAATGGAATGATCTGCCATGGAGCGGAGGCTATTCTGCCCGCAGCGTCTCCTCAAACTCTTCCGTCAGCCCCAGATCCCAGATCAGGGTGCTGGTCAGGTATTTGTCGCGGATGACGCGCGAGCCGCGGAAGGCTTTTTTGGTGTCCGCAAGGTTGATGCCAAGGTCCTTCGGGCAATGGGGCAGGCCGAGGGCCTTCATCTTGGCAAGCAGGGCGGAAGCCGCGGGCAGCTCTTCCCGCATGATGCGCGTGATGTCATCCCAGTGGGCCAGGATGTTTTCAAGGCGCCTTGCGTGGCGCGCGGGGTCGTTGAGGCCGAGACGCTTCTCGGCGGCGATGATGGCCGGCGCGGTCTTGCCGAAGATGCTGCGCACCTCGTCTGCCCAGGCCGCGCTGTCAAAAGAGCGCATCGCGGCGAGGGCCTTTTCTCTGTCCGGCTTCACCTGCCCCAGCTTTTCCATCAAAAACAGGGTGAGCGCCGTGCCCACGCCCACCTGGATGCCGTGCAGCTGCGAGGCTTCGCCCCTTTCGAGGGCCATCATCTCCCACAGGTGCGAGAAGTAGTGCTCCAGCCCCGAGGCGGGGCGCGAGATCCCGGCGTAGCTCATCGCAATGCCGGAGAGCACCAGCCCCTCGGTGACGGCGGCCACGGCCTCCGGGTCGCGCTGCATCAGGCGGTCCGCCATCTCGTAGCAGCGGTTCACGCTTCTGCGCATCAGGCCGGCGATGTTCTCGCAGTAGTATTCGCCCGTCACCAGGTGCGAGATGCGCCACTCGCACACCGAGATGTATTTGGCCAGCATGTCGCCCAGGCCCGCCATCAGCATCTCCATCGGCGCTTCCTTCATGATGTCGGTATCGCAGAGGATGGCTTCCGGGCACTTGACGTAAAGGGAGACCTTGATGCGGTTCTGCACCATGGAGGAGGAGTTAGAGGCGTAGCCGTCCATCGAGGGGGCGGTGCCGACCACGGCCAGCGGCAGCCCGGCGGCGTGCGCCAGCACCTTGCAGCAATCGTTGATCACGCCGCTGCCCACCGCCAGCACGCCGTCTGAGGCGGGATCGAAGGCCATGGTCAGCGCGCCGACCGCATGCTCGTCCGGCTCCATCTTGAGGGGGGATTTTTCAAAGACAAACTGCCCGAAGGGAATGCCCGCGCGGCTCAGTTCGCTCAGCACCTTTTTGCCTGCGGCCCTGAAGGTATTGGCGTCGAACACCACAAAGGGGCGCGCGACGCCGAGCGTTTTCAGCGCCTCTTCCAGATGCCGCACGGCCCCGGGGCCGATCTTTACATATTTCAGCGCGGCGCTGTGGCTGCGGCCGCAGGCGCAGTCATGCGTCCCCTTTTCTAAAAGCTGCTCAATGCTCTGCGTGGAGAAGTCTGTCATGGTGTTGTCTGCTCGCTTTCTGTGCTGCCTTTTGCCCTTTGCGGGCTATGCGCTGCCCCCATGGTATAGCTGCCGCGCGGGGGTGTCAACCTTGTGTGTTTTCGCCCTTGCCAAGCGGGCTCAAAAGCGATAAGGTAACAGCACTGGGCGGGGATTTTGCCCGCCGGATACAGCGTTTGGGAGGGGTATGCCGTGCCTCGCTACTGCATCGGGATCGACTTTGGCACCCTGTCCGCCCGCGCCCTGCTGGTAGACGCGGAGACGGGGAGGGAAATATCCTCCGGCCTGTGCGATTATCCGCACGGCGTGATGGAAAGCGCCCTGCCTTCGGGCGAAAAGCTGGGCGTGGGCTTTGCCCTGCAGCACCCGGGGGATTATCTGTATGCGCTGGAGCGCAGCGTCAGGCAGGCGCTGGATGCCGCGCCGGGCTCTCAAAAGCAGGTGATCGCGCTGGCACTGGATGTGACGGCCAGCACGCTGTTCCCCGTCAAAAAAGACGGCGCGCCGCTCTGCCTGATGGAGGAGTTTGCGGGCAGCCCGCATGCCTACGCTATGCTGTGGATGCACGCCGGCCCGCAGCGCTTTGCCGACCGCATGACCGGGCTGGCCATGGAGCGGGGCGAAAGCTGGCTGCCGCTGCTTGGCGGCAGGATCGACGCGCACTGGACGCTGCCCAAGCTCTGGCAGGTGCTGGAGGAAGCGCCGCAGGTGTACGCCGCGGCCGATCTGTTTGTCGAGGCGGGGGATTGGCTGGTATGGCGGCTGACCGGGCGCCTTACGCGCAGCGCCTCCATGGCCGGCTACAAGAACCTGTACGCGAAAGACAGGGGCTACCCTTCCAATGAGTATCTGCGCGCGCTCGACCCGCGGCTTGAAAACGTGATGGAAGAAAAGCTCGCGGGCGAGGTGCTGCCCATCGGCACACAGGCGGGGCGGCTGCAGGGGGACATGGCGGAAAAGCTGGGCCTGCCCGCGGGCATTCCCGTTGCCGTCAGCCTGATCGACGCGCATACCAGCGTGGCCGGCTGCGGGGTGACCGAGCCCGGCGCCATGGTGTATATCGCGGGTACCTCCGGCTGCCACCTGATGCTGGGCGAGAAGCTGGTGCCTGTGCCCGGCATCTGCGGTGTGGTGAAGGACGGCATGCTGCCCGGCTTTTACGGCTATGAGGCGGGGCAGAACTGCGTGGGCGACGCCTTCGGCTGGGTCGCGGAGAGGCTGACGCCCCCGGATTATCATGAAGAAGCGGCGCGCCGCGGCCTCGGCATCCATCAGTATCTGACGGAGCTGGCCGCGCAGCTTGCGCCGGGCGAATGCGGCCTGCTGGCGCTCGATTTCTGGCGGGGCAACCGCTCCATCCTGGCCGACAGCGATTTGAACGGCCTGATCGTCGGGCTGACGCCGCGCACCCGGCCGGAGCATATCTACCGCGCGCTGCTGGAGGCGGCGGCCTTCGGCACCAAAATCATCATTGATAACTATCAAGAAAACGGCCTGCCCGTGCGGCAGCTGGTGGTGACGGGCGGCATCAGCAAGAAAAACCCGCTGTTTATGCAGATTCTGGCCGATGTGTGCGAGATGTCGGTCCGCGTGCCGCAGACGCGACACAGCGGGGCGCTGGGCAGCGCGGTGTTCGCCGCGGCGGCGGCAGGCACGGAGGGTGGCGGCTGGGCAAGCGCGGCCGAGGCCGCGCGGCGCATGGGCTCAAAAACAGAGCGCGTCTATGAACCAAACGGCGAAAATGCTGCCGTGTACCGCCAGCTGTACGCGGAGTATTGCCGCCTGTATGCGCTGTTCGGCCGGGGCGGCAACGACGTGATGAAGCGCCTGAACGCGCTGCGGCGCGGGGCGAAGCGGCCGGGCTGAGCGGCCGCAAAAGGAGCGATCGGTGAAGGATTCTGAAATCAGGGAAAGGCTTTCGAAAGTGCGCTGCTTCCTGCTTGACATGGATGGCACTTTTTATCTGGGCAGCAGGCTGCTGGAAGGCTCGCTGGATTTTCTGGACGCGGTGGAGAGAACGGGCCGGCAGGTGATGTATCTGACCAACAACTCCTCCAAATCGGCGGGCTTTTACGTGGAGAAGCTGCGCCGCATGGGGGTACGCGCGCCCTTTTTGAAGGTGCTGACCAGCGGGCAGGCCGCCTGCCGCTATGTGATGCACGAATTCCCCGGCAAAAGGGCCTACCTTCTGGGCAACCGTATCCTGAAAGCGGAGCTTGAGGGGATGGGCCTTGCCATCGACAACGAGCGCCCGGACTATGTGCTGATCGCCTACGATACCGAGCTTGACTATCAGAAGATGGACGAGGTCTGCCGCTTTGTGCGGCAGGGCCTGCCCTACATCGCCACCCATCCCGATTTCAACTGCCCCACCGAACAGGGCTTCGCGCCGGATATCGGGGCCATCATGGCCTTTATCAAGGCCAGCACGGGTCGACTGCCCGACGTGGTGATCGGCAAGCCCAACGCCTACATCGCGGGCGAAGCCATGCGCCTGACCGGCCTTGCGGCAGGCGAGCTTGCCATGGTGGGCGACCGGCTGTACACGGATGTGGAGACCGCCCTGCGCAGCGGTATGTGCGGCGTGCTCGTCATGAGCGGCGAGACGGACGCTGATATGCTCGCGGCCGCGGAAAGAAAGCCCGATCTGGTGTTTGAGAACCTGGCGGGGATGATACCGTACCTATAATTAGGAAAGATAGGAAAGACCTTCTGCCATGACGACAGAAGGCCTTTTTGCGTGCTTCATAAAAGGAAGCATCGATTGGTTATTCCTTCTGATACTTTTGAATCAGCCCTAAAATCGCCTCCGTGCCGTCGAGCGCAGGCTCCTTTTCAAGGGCGGCGCGCAGCGCGGGGGCGGCTTCCTTGAGGG
>CAYZTQ010000066.1:0-10945 GCA_964481445.1 uncultured Christensenella sp.
TTCACGCGTCTTATAGGGGAAGGAGGTGAGCGGGTGCAGGAGTTTGAAGGGGTGTACCGGGCCTATTTTACGGACGTATACCGCTACGCCCTCAGCCTTTGCCACGAGGAGGCGCTGGCGGACGACCTGACCAGCGAGTGCTTCCTGAAAGCCATGCGGGCTATCGGCCGCTTCCGCGGCGAGTGTGAGCTGCGGGTCTGGCTGTGTCAGATAGTAAAGCGCCTCTACCTCGACCACCTGAAGCGCAGCGGCAGAGAGCTGCCGCAGGACGAGCTGCCCGAATCTGTAGAAGACCCCGACCCGGCGGATAGCTTTACAAGGCAGGATGAAGCCATGCGCGCGCACCATGCCCTGCACCGTCTGGACGAGCCCTACCGCGAGGTCTTCTCGCTGCGGGTGCTGGGCGGGCTTCCCTTCGCCGCCATCGGCGAGCTGTTTTCAAAAAGCCAGAGCTGGGCCTGCGTCACCTATCACCGCGCCAAAAAGAAGCTGCGGGACATTATGGAGGAGGAATCATGAACCCTGATTGCGGAATCATCAAAGACCTGCTGCCGCTGTACGCCGAAAACCTCTGCGGGGAGGAAAGCCGCGCCGCGGTGGAAAAGCACCTTGAGGGCTGCGAAAGCTGCCGGACGCAGCTGGCCGAGCTGCAAAAGCAGGAAATTGTGCAGCCGGCGCCCACCCTTCCCCTTGAAACCATCTACCTGAAAATCCGAAGGAGCCGCCTGCGCATCGTCGCGCTGGCTGTGTGCCTCATGCTGTTTGCGGTAACGGCCTTACAGGGCCGCGCGCGGCAGCTGCACCCCGCGGCCTTTACTTCCCCCGATGATTTTCAGTTTACCAGGCTTGCGACGGGCGAGCTGAGAATGGTCTATGACAAGAGCCTGCAGGTGGTCAGCCTCAGCGGATATCAAATGACCTTAGAGCCGGGCACGGAACCTCTTCCCTTCGTCTACACCGTGATGTTTGAAAAGCGCGATGCCTCCGGGCAGGAAGAAGACGGCAGGCTGCCCTTCCTCTTCTCTATTTTCCATCAGCAGCCCAGCCACTCCGAGCTGCTTGACAGCCACGGCAATCAGCCGGTGCGCGTGTATTTTCTGGGCCCGGCCGGCAAGGCCACGCTGCTCTATGCCGACCCCGCGCCGGACGAGGCAGAGCAAAACGGCGGCCTGTACATGCTGCCTCGCCTCGCGCTCAACTTTTATGCCTGGGTTATGCTGGGGTTGCTCTGCCTCATCGGGGCGGGCTGGCTCGTCTGCCTGAAGCGCAAGAAAGAAAAAGCGCGGCGGATCCTCGGCATCGCCTTCCTGATGCCCCTCAGCTACCTGTTGGCCCAGCTTGCCGTGAAGGGCCTGAGCGGCGTCAGCTGGGATATGGGGATGGACCTTCAATACATCCTCTCTTCTGCCGCCTTCGCCTTCGGCGCGATGCTTCTGGGCCTGCGTCAATACCGGCAGGGCCGCGGGTAAGACAGGCTGTCAGCCCTGATAACCAGCATCCCGGCCGCGAAAAAACGCGGCCGGGATGATTTTTGGCGCTCCGTGCGCAGATCGGCGTGTCATTCCATAAAGCAACTAATCCTTCGTGATTTCTCCGCGCATGGTTTCGCCGCCGCGCACCCACACATACTCTACGGCGCTGCCCTGCGCCATCTTGATTTTACCAAGCTCAATGACACGGGGATCGTCCGCCAGCCGCACGCCGTCCACCGAGACGAGCAGGTCGCCCGCCTGAAGGCCGACGCGCTGCGCCAATCCCCCTTCCGTGATTTCAAGCACCCAGAGGCCGCCCTCCTTCTGCCCGTAGGCGGGGGCTAAAGCATCCTGCAGGATGCGGGCCTCGCTGTTAAAGCCCATTGGGAAGCTGAAGGCGAGGTCGGCCTGCTCTTTGGTGAGGCCGGGGTAGAACTTGCCGGGAACCTCAGGCTCCATACGGATGCCGTCCGTGCTGTTCCACAGCATGCCCTGCGGCGCGATGTGGAACTCCTCGCCGCTGGCGCGCCGGTAGTAGATGACGGCGGCGCGGGCCCTTGTGGCCTTCTCATATTCAGGGCCGATGGTATGCACATACTGGCCGGACGCGCCGGGCTGCAGCGGCTGGCTGTAGACGAGGGGATCGAAGGGATCGCCTGCCTTGGTCTCCTTGCCGAAGCCGAAGGCGTCGGGCGCGGCGGCCAGCACGGGCTGCAGGCTGTCATCCAGCATCACGATGTCGATGGCGACCGCGTCAATGGGCTCCTGCCCCATGTTGGGCAGCGTGAAGGCAATCTGCCGCTCGCCCGCGGGCCCGGTTACAAACTGCATGGATTCCACGTAAATGGCGTAGGCGTCGTTGGTAAACTCGTTGGCGGATACCTACACGGCCAGAAGCATCATCAGGGCCAGCAGGAGGGAAAACTTGCGAATCATACTACTCTCCTTTTGGTTTGGTGGTGGTGGTCGATTGACCCGCCGCGTAAAACGGCGTTCCTAAAAAGCTTACCCCGGGCGGTTTCGGCTGAAACCCGGCCCCGGAAAGCTGTTACAATTACTCTAGATTAAATTGAATCATTCTCTTCCCAAAACGGCCTGAGACAGCCGCTCGGGCTGTCTCAGGCAAGTGGACATATCGAAAACCAAGTTAAAGAAGGATGAGAAAAGGGACCATCAGCATGGCGTCTTTATTGATGGAATAAGTCTTAATAACCGCATGCCGATAAGCTGGGATTTATTGAAGAAGGTTCATGACCAGTGAGACCATTACTTCCTTTTCTTCCGGTCGGGATTCGGCGATCATCAGTGTAACGGCAACGAGTGTGCCGTCACTGATGACTTTTCCCCATTCTTAATCAGGAGCCCATTTCGATTAAGAAATTCGAGAAAAAGCGATGCGCCGATACGCTTGCAACCGTCCGTATAAGGATGATCCTTGATTATAAAATATAACAGATTCGCCGCTTTCTCCTCTGCCGAAGGATAAACTTCCTGCCCGAAGACATTTTGGTAAACCGCTGCCAGAATGCCTTCTACCTTTCCGGGCTCTTTTTCTATACCAAAGACCGCAGAATGAAAGCTGCTCTCCATGTGGGCAATCATTTTTCTGCAATCTTCAACCGTCAGACGGTAGACCGGGATAGTCCCTATGGGTTTTACCAACGTTTGATGGTCGTATTGATCAAGCAGCATCAGTGCATCGGTATAGAGCTTTACCGCTCGCAACAGTTCTGCTTCTTCAATTTCCAATGCGTCGGCGAGCATTTTTGTTTGAATGCTGACCGTCTTCTGTAATACGGCAAGACGTTTTTGGTTGATTGCGTAGCCATTCAAAATGTACTGCTTTAAAACGGCATTTGCCCAACGCCTGAATTCAACGCCGCGCTGAGACTTTACCCGATAACCAACCGAAATAATGACATCCAGATTATAATAGGCGGGAGGTCGCGATGCCTTGCTTTCACTTCTGTCGAAAATTTCGACAGAAGTATCTTTATCCAGTTCACCTTCTCTGAAAATATTACCAATGTGATACGCAATGGATGAACGTGCTGTATCAAACAGCATACTCATCTGATCCTGCGTCAACCAAACGGTGTCCCTGTCCGGGGTCACCGCACATCCAGAACAAGCTGACCATTGGCGTATGTGATTAGCTCGTTTGTCAATTTTTCGCCCCCACAAATTCCAATTTGTCTCCCCATGAAAAAACGAGGTTTATTTAGCCAAGAATTTCCCGAAGATCAAATATCCGACGCTCCAAAGCAGCAGCCCTGCCAAAAGGAAGATGCCTGTTACAACCAGATAGTCCGGTATCGTATGGAGCGGAAACCATCCGCTGACGAGCAGGCAGGGCAGGACGGTTGCCGCCATGACCAGAAAATGAACCAATGACCGTTTTTTCAGCGGCCAATGATCGATGTCATAGATGACGGAAGCGGCTGCCACAGAAGCGATGATCAGCCCTGTCAGAAAAGTTGATTTGACCTGAAAGTGGTCAAAGCCCTGGGCACGCATCACCCAGGAGATGCCTGCCATGATAACAAGGGGGATGATGCCCCGGATGAAGGCCTGCCGCCATCTTCTCATCTTCTTTCTCCTCAAGACCGTTTGTTTTTTCTTTCCCTTTTTCAAAGCCTCTGAAAGTGCTTTTTCTATTTCAAAAACAGCTCGATCACCGGCACCGTCACCCCGGGCTTTTGCACCGGCAGCTGGATGACCAGCAGGTCGTCTGCTCTGGTCGCGCCCTCGCTGAAGTGCTCCACCGCCCCCTCGCTCAGGCCGAGCTCGCTTCCGTCGTGCAAAAACTGGGCATAGCTTACCTTGCCGGCGAAGCCCGGCATCTCCAGCACCGCGAAGGGATACTGGAACAGATGCACATACAGCCGCCTGCCGTCTGCGGACTGGGTGAGGCGCGTGCCCCTGGGGGCAGTAAACTCCGGCTCCGCCATCGTGCAGCCCCAGATGGAGCGGCCGTTGTACCTCATCCAATCGGCATAGCAGCTGAGCGCTTTTTCGGCCCTCGCGTCCAGGTACCCGCGGGCAGTCGGCCCCACGTTCATCAGCAGGTTGCCGCCGAGGGACACGGTTTCGACCAGCATCTGGATCAGCATCTCCGGCGACTTCCAGCTGGTTTCATCCCGGTGATAGCCCCAGGAGCCGGAGAAGGTCTGGCAGGCCTCCCAGGTGACGAGTTCGCCCGTTTCCGGGTGCCTGAGCCAGCGCTGGGGCTGGTACTGCTCGGGGGTAAACAGATCCTGCTCCAGGCCCGAACGGTTGTTGATGATGAGATTCGGCTGCAGGCTGCGGGCGAGGGCAATCAGCCGCTCCGCCTCCCAGTCCTTCGCGCCCTTGCCCTTCAGCCAGGGCTTATCCTCCGGGCAGTTGTTGGGATAGGAAAAATCGAGCCACAGGATGTCGATTTTGCCGTAATTGGTCAGCAGTTCCCGCACCTGATCGCGCATGTAGGCGGCGTAGCGCCGCATATCGCGCGGGGCGTTCAGCCTTTCCACCTCCTCCCGCGGCAGGTCGCGCAGCGGATGGATTGGGTCGATGGGAAAATCCGGATGATGCCAGTCGATCAGCGAATAATAAAAGCCCACGCGCAGACCCTCGGCGCGGAAGGCCTCCGCATACTCGCGGATCAGGTCGCGCCCCGCCGGGGTGTTCGTGCACTTGTAGTCCGTGCAGGCGCTGTCGAACATGCAGAAGCCCTCGTGATGCTTGGTGGTCATCACGGCGTACTTCATGCCGGCGGCCTTCGCCTGCCGGGCCCATTCGCGCGGGTCGTAGAGGTCGGGGTCAAAGCGCTCAAAATACCTTTGGTAGCGCTCGTCGGTCATCCGCTCGTTGGTCTTCACCCACTCGTGGCGGGCGGGCAGGGCATACAGCCCCCAGTGGATAAACATGCCAAAGCGGTCGCGGCGAAACCAGGCGGTATCGCCCGGCGTTTTGCGAACCTGATAGCTGCTCATGAGAAGCCCTCGCTTTCTGTCATTAGAAAATTATCTTCTGTTATAAGTACGGGGCGCTTTGATGCAAAGCGCCCCGAAACAAGTGAACCATAATTACTTTTTATCCGCGCCGACCACGGCCTTGATGCGCCTGACGCCGGCGGAAGAGCTTTCTTCCTTCAAAATCTTAAAGCCTTCCAGCTCGCCTGTGTTTTTGACGTGCGGGCCGCCGCAGATCTCCTTGGAGAAATCGCCCATGGTGTAGACGTTGACCCGCTCGCCGTACTTGGATTCGAACAGGCCGATGGCCCCGGCCGCCTTGGCCTCGGCCACGGTGGATTCCTCCAGCGTGACGGGCAGCTTGCGGTCGATGGCCTCGTTGACCAGCCTTTCCACTTCCTTCAGCTCTTCGGGCGTCATTTTGCGGCCGAAGGTGAAGTCAAAGCGCAGGCGCTCGGCGGTGATATTGCTGCCCTTCTGGTGCACTTCCTCTCCCAATACGCGGCGCAGGGCGGCGTGCAAAAGGTGGGTGGCCGTGTGCAGCTTGGTGGTTTCGACATCGTGGTCGGCCAGGCCGCCCTTGAAGCGCTGCTCCGCGCCCGCCTGGCTCTTGAGCTGGTGCTGGCGGAAGCGCTCGGCAAAGTCTTCCTCATCCACATGCAGGCCCTGCTCGCGCGCCAGCTCCTGCGTGATCTCCAGCGGGAAGCCGTAGGTATCATAGAGTTTAAAGGCGTCGCGCCCGTCGATGGTCTTGAAGCTGCCCGCGAAATCTTCCGTCTTTTTGGCAAAGCCCTTCAGGGTGTCGACCGCGGCGGAGAAAGCCCTGATGTCTTCGATCATCCCCAGCAGCTCGGGGCGGGGCTTGAGGCCGGAGCCGACCGCCTCGGCCGCTTCTTTGGCCTGCTGCAGCCTGTTTTCGATATCCTGCGGCAGCGCCTGACGCAGCTGCCCGGCCAGGCCGCCGAACAGGCTGCCCATCTGCGCAAGGCGGGCGGTCGCCTTCTCAAACTCCTTGAGGCCCTGATTGAGACTCTTTTGGAAGCGCTGCTCTTCCAGCAGGAGCTGCTCCAGCACAAAGGCGCTGTTCTGCTCAAGCTCGGGGTAGACCTCGCGGTACTGGGCGATGATGGTCTTGGCCACCTCGGCGGTAAAGCCGTCGCCGAGTTCAAGATGGCGGCCGAAGCGCACGGCGCGCCGGATCAGGCGGCGCAGCACATAGCCCTGATCCACGTTGCTGGGGCTCACGCCGCGCGGGTCGCCCAGAATAAAGGTGGAGGTGCGCAGGTGGTCGGCCACGATGCGGAAGGCACGGGCGGTCTTCTCGTCCGCTCCCGCGTATTTTTTGCCGCTTAGCTCCTCAATGCGGCCGATGATGCCGGAGAAGAGATCGGTCTCGTACACAGATTTTTTGCCCGTCAGCACGCCGATGGTGCGCTCAAGGCCCATGCCGGTATCCACGTTCTTCTGCGCCAGCGGGATATAGCTGCCGTCCGCCTGCTTGTTGTACTGCATGAACACGTCGTTCCAGATCTCCAGGTATCTGCCGCAGCTGCAGGCGGGGGAGCAATCGGGGCCGCAGGGCGCCTTGTCGGTGATGATGAACATCTCGGTATCGGGGCCGCAGGGGCCGGTCAGCCCGGCGGGGCCCCACCAGTTGTTCTCGCGCGGCAGGAAGAAGATGCGGTCTTCCTTCACGCCGCAGGAGCGCCACAGCTGATAGCTCTCTTCATCCCGCGGGGCGGTCTCGTCGCCAGCGAATACGGAAAAGGCCAGCCTGTCCGGGTCAATGCCCAGCCACTGAGGGGAAGTCAAAAACTCCCAGCTCCAGGGAATCATCTCGTGCTTAAAGTAATCGCCGAGGCTCCAGTTGCCCAGCATCTCAAAGAAGGTGAGGTGGCTGGAATCGCCCACATCGTCGATATCGCCGGTGCGGATGCACTTTTGCACATTCGTCAGGCGGCTGCCGGCGGGATGCGGCTGTCCCATCAGATAGGGCACCAGCGGGTGCATGCCCGCGGTGGTAAACAGCACCGTGGGGTCGTTCTCCGGGATGATCGAGGCCGAGGGAATGACCGCGTGCCCCTTGGATACAAAGAAATCCTGAAACAGCTGTCTGAGCTCGCCGGCTGTGAGTGCTTTCATAAAGTAACGCTTCCTTCCTTAAATCTGGTTGACAAACTGCAGCAGCACCTGCAGGGCGCCGTCCATATCCCGCATGTCGATCATCTCGCAGGCGGAGTGCACATAGCGGCAGGGGATGGACAGGGTGCCCGAGGGGATGCCGGCGCGCGCGTGCTGAATGGCCGCGCCGTCGGTGCCGCCAAAGGGCAGCACCTCGCGCTGCACGGGGATATCGGCCGAAGCGGCAGCCTCAAACAGCGCGTCGCGCACAAGGGGCGTGGCAATCATGGAGCGATCCATGATCTTGACCGCGGGGCCCTTGCCCAGCTTGATGTCGGGCAGCTTGGTACCGGGGGTGTCCCCCCAGGCCGTCACGTCCAGCGCCAGGCCGATATCCGGGTTGACGCCATAGGCCGCCACGGTCGCCCCGCGCAGCCCCACCTCTTCCTGCGTGGAAAAGACGCCGACGATGGTGTTTTTCTGGTTCTCGCTGTAGAGCAGCAGCTCCACCAGCAGGGCGCAGGCGCAGCGGTCGTCCATCGCGGGGGAGGCGATGCGGTGCTTGCCCACCTGGAAGGTCTCCGGCGCGTAGACCGCCATATCGCCCACCTGCACCATGCCGCGGGCCTCGTCGGCATCGGCCGCGCCGATATCGATGAACAGATCCTTGATGGCGGGGTTGGCGCCGCTTTCCAGCGGCTCGGCGCACAGCACGCCCTCCACGCCGTTTTCAAACACGACGCGGCGGTATTCGCTCTGTTTTACACCCACGCCGCCCACGTTCATCACGCGCAGGTAGCCCTCTTTCTCAATGGAGGTGACGACGAGGCCGATATGGTCCATATGCGAAGAGATCATGATGCGTTTGGCGTTGTCGTCGCTGCCATACTTTTCGACGATCAGGTTGCCCAAGGCGTCCGTGCGCATGCTGTCGACATGGCCGTTGAGCATCTCGCGGATGGTGGCCGCCACATTGTGTTCACTGCCGGAGGGGCCCCAGGCGCTCAGCAGAGTCTTTAAAGTGTTGCGTAACATCGGGGTTCCTCCCTTATCCATGTAATAGATATTCCCTGCACAGCAGGTACTGAGCTTCAATATCGCTGAGCGCCGCCACGGAGGCGCCGGAGTGGATGTAGCGGCAGGGCACGCTGAGCACCACGGTGCGCATGCCCTCGCGGCTGCGCTGGAAGCTGCCCGCGTCGTTGCCGCCCGTCACGCCCTGCTTGACCTGCGCGGGAATCTCCGCCCCCTCGGCCAAAGCAAGCATCTGGCTGAACAGCTCGCGGTCGGCGATGCTGGCCCCGTCCATAAAGCTGACGGCGATGCCCTTGCCCACCTGCGTCACCCGCGCGCGCTCGGGCACATCGCCCACGTCGTTGGAGGCGGTGCCCTCCAGCACCACGGCGATCTCAGCCGGGGCGCCGAAGGCCGCGGTCTTGGAGCCGCGCAGCCCTACCTCTTCCTGGGTGACAAAGCAGGCGATCAGGTCGCCGGGGTAGCGCTCTTCCAATAGGCGCAGCAGGCTGTAGCAGCCCACCCGGTCGTCCAGCGCCTTGGCGCAGACCATCCCCTCGCCAAACTCTGTATAGGGGGTATCGAAGGCGGCGTAGCTGCCCAGCGGGCAGAGGCCTTCCGCTTCCTTGGCGTCCTTCGCGCCGATATCGATGTAGAGGTTATCGAAGTCGAGCACCTTCCGGCGGTCGGCCGCCGTCTGCAGATGGATGGCCATGGCCCCGATCACGCCGGGCACCTTGTCCTCGCCCACCTCGACCCATTTGCTGACCACCACGCGCGAATCGATGCCGCCGATGGGGCGGATGCGCAGCAGGCCGTCCTCGGTATAGCCCATGACGATAAAGCCCACCTCATCCATATGGGCGGCCACCACCTTGGCGGGCGCGTCCGGGTCTGTGCCCTTCTTATAGCAGATCAGGTTGCCGCCGCGGTCGATCCGCACCTCGTCACACAGCGGGCGCGCGGCCTCCATCAGCGCCCTGCGGACGGCCCCCTCATTGCCCGAAAGGGCGTGCAGCTCGCATAAAGTCTTCAGCTCCATAGTTCATCCTCCCACGCGGGGGAAACAGCGGCGGCAAAGTGCGCAAGCAGCCGCGCCCCCTCCTCCAGCGTGTGCATGTCGATCAGCTCCACCGTGGTGTGCATGTACCTGAGCGGCAGCTCAAGCAGTATGGTGGGGATGCCTTCGCGCTGGATGTTGATATCGTCGGCGTCCGTGCTGGTAAAGCGGGGCACGATGGCCGTCTGCACCTCGATGTTGTTCTCTTTCGCCACTTCCATCAGCTTGCGGCGCAGCATGGGGTTTATAAAGGGCCCCTGGCTCGCCGACAGCGAATCGAGCTTTTTGGTCTGAAGCTCCGGCGCGCCGGGCGTTTTGGCATGGCAGACATCCAGCGCCACCGCGTAATCGGGCGCAACGCCGAAGGCGGCCATGGCCGCGCCGTAGCTGCCGATCTCCTCCTGGCAGGTGGCGACAAAGTAAAGGTCGGCCGTCGTCTTCATATTTTTCAGCCGCTGCATGGCGCCCAGCAGGATGGTGACGCAGGCGCGGTCGTCCGCCGTTTTGGTGGCGACGCGGCCGTTGTGCAGCTTGACGAAGCGGGCCTCCAGCGCCACCAGATCGCCGACCTGCACCAGCTCGCGCACCCTGTCCGCGCTCATGCCAAGGTCGATATACAAATCTTCCCGCTTATAGTTCCTGGCCCTGTCCTCCTCCGAGAGCAGGTGCGGCGCCTTGGCGCCGATGACGCCCATCAGCTTCTCTTTGCCCCAGACGGTGACCCGCATGCCGGGCAGGATGCGCGGGTCCACGCCGCCGACGTTGCCCATCCGCAGCGTGCCGTCTTCCTCGATCTTAACGACCATCAGGCCGATCTCATCGATATGGGCGCAGAACATCACCTTGGGCCCTTCGCCCCTGATGTGCGCGAAAACGTTGTTGAGCCTGTCGATTTTGACCTCATCGGCATAGGGGCGGAAGGCGGCCGCCACATGCTCTGCCACCGCCAGCTCGTTGCCCGTCAGGCCGGGCAGGGCGCACGCCGTGCGCAGAAATTCCTCCAGCTGCATGGAACCCTCCTTCTCCATGGCCGCGCATACAAAAAAGCGCGAAACTACAGTAAAGTATAGCATTCGCGCGGGGGTTTGACAACCGAGACCAGACGAGGCAACGAGAATCCGGCGGGGCATTTTTCGCAAAAACCGGAGCGGATTTTCTCCGCCCCGGTCATCCGGCGATGATGCCTTCAGAAAGTCAATCCGGCGCCTCGAACACTCAACCCAGCAGCGCCTTCGCCACATCAGCGGCCTTGTCAAGGTCTTCGGGCAGCGGGTTCCAGCTGCACTTGATTTCGGGTTCCACCACATCGAAGCCCGCCTCGGTCA
>CAYZTQ010000067.1:0-10944 GCA_964481445.1 uncultured Christensenella sp.
GCGGATATCAGCCGGAAAACGGTGAATGGCTTGCGGTGCCCTGAGCAGGTAGGCTATAATGTAATCAGCATCCGGGTACTATCCCAATATTCTTCAAATTCTGTTTGTGGAAGCAGTGACTGATTGCAGGTTTCGCTATCGTTCATCCTTTTGCTATCCCCAAGGCCGCTTGGACAGCTTTATTTCTGTTTCTGTCGCCCGGCTTGCCCATTCGTATCAGATAAAGCAATAGAGGAGGATATTATGAAAGACTGCTGCTGGGTCAAGACCCTCGCCATCGCTCTGGTTGTCGTTTCCGTCATCGCGGGCGTCGCGGGCACCATGTTCCTGCCGCCGCTGACCGCTCTGGCCATCTGTGTCGGCGGGCTAATCCTCTCCGCCCCCTTCTTCGTGATGGCCTGCATCCTTGAAAACCAGCACACGCTGGCGAAGCTGCTGGAAAGCGCTCTCACCCCCAAAGAACCCGCGGAAAAGAAAGAGAAATAGGTCAGACAGGAATAATTGAGACTCCTCCTGATATGTCAGGGGGAGTTTTTGCTTGCGCGGATAAAAACAGCGCAAGGGAAGGCCCCGCTTTCCGGCAATTGGCGGCTTCCCACAGCAAAAGAGAGGACGGCAACGCATGACGCATCAACGTGATAATCTGTGCGCCCCTCTTTTCCGTAAGAAGAAAACCCCTTGATTTCTCAAAGGGTTTCCCTGGTGGGATTAACTGGGCTCGAACCAGTGACCCCCACGATGTCAACGTGGTACTCTGACCAACTGAGCTATAATCCCGAGGTCGAGTGATATCTTAGCACGAAGCAGAGCGAAATGCAAGAAATTTTTCAGATAAACAGCTTCTTCCGGATTTCCTTTTTCAGAGGTTTGTTGCGTTCCACCAGCAGCATGGCGGCCGCCAGCACTGCGATGGGCACGGCGGCGTAAAAGGACCATTCGAACCGCAGATCAAGGCCGCCGTACCAGCGGATGACGGTCTCGATGCCCGGCAGGTAGAGGCCGACCAGCAGGCAGGCGAAGGCGATACGGTAGAGCCAGGGCCATTCCAGCCTGCGCAGGGACAGCATGATCAGGCTGAAGGTAAGGCCGGTCAAGAGCAGCAGCGGGATAAACAGGCGCAGGTACCAGTCAAGCCCGCCCGTCATGCCGGCAACGAGCAGCAGGAAAAGGCCGAGGGCGATAAAATCGATCCAGACAAAGGCATAGGGCCGCCTGAAGGTATACAGGAAAGGCACCACAAACCAGCAGCACATAAGGCCCACACCGCCGATGACATAGAGCGACCAAGTGAGGCCATTGCCGCTGAAATAATCAAGCAGCAGGCAAATCAGGGCGTTGGCGGCCAATAGAATGGCGACCAGCTGCCTTGCGTAGCGGCGGTCGATGCGCGCCTCCTTCACATCCACCGTGTCCGGGTAGGGCAGGGTTTCGGGCGGCTTCCAATCGCAGCGCGGGTTCTGCACGATGGTGCCGCACAGCGGGCAGTCGCGCTCGCTGGGGGCAAGCTCCACCCCGCAATGCACGCAGTAGCTCATGCGTTCATCCTCCTGTTGCTTTCCACCATCACAGGCACGCCCTCGCGGATGAGCGCGGTCAGCACCCTGCGCTCGACCTCCGGCTCCCTGATGGTGCGGGTAAAGGTCAGAAAAGTTCGCCCGTTTACGCTGACGCAGCCGATGGAAAGCGGGTTGCTGCGCCCGGGGCCGATGACGAAGTCGATGCGCTCTACATGCGCGCGCATGCCCTCCGGCAGGTCGACGCGCCCCATGTTGGAAAGCACCGAGGTAAAGTAACGCTCGCCCGTCAGGGCGTACATCAGGCTGAGGATCAGCCGCTTGATGACAAGCGGCACGGGCCGGATGGCCTTTGACTGCTCCGCGAGTACATTGGCGGAAAAGCGGGCGTTCATCAGCTGCTCCACCGTCTCATAGCCCATGCAGTTTTTGACGATCGTGATGATATCGTCCAGCGTGTACTCGCCATACAGGGGATAGATCGGCACGTTGACATAGCTGGAGAAATTGCGCAGCGTCTGGCTGGGGTAGTATTTGCGCAGGCTGACCGGCATGGAAAGCTTGACCGGACGCTTGCGCAGGCGGCGGCGCGGATCCTCCCCGGCGATGGAAACCAGCGCCTGCAAAATCAGCGCTGCCAGATAGGTGTTGATGGTCGCCCCGCGCTTCTTAGCTGCGCCGGCAAGGCGGCCCGTCTCCATGATGCCGGTGGTGACCTGCAGATAGTCCCGCTCGGCGGGCGTGCCGCGCAGCGGATAGGCGGCCTCTTCCCCCCTGGGGCGGGCGGCGTCTCTGGCGTAGATGGGAAAGCTGTCCTCCCATTCCCCGGGTTTTGGGGTATCGCGGCAGTCCAGAATATAGGGCGCCGTGGCCGGGATGCGATTCTGGTACTTAAGCCGCAGATACTCCGCTACCAGCGTCATCAAAAAGGTCATGGTGCCTGTGCCGTCGGCCAGCACATGGTAGATTTCGACCGCGATGCGCCTTTCGTACACGCGCACGCGGAACATGAAATGCCCGTCGCGCCCGGGCGAGAAGGGCAGGCAGGGGTTGACGGCGTCCGGCTGCACGCGGGGCAGAGCGTCCTGCTGCTCAAGGTAATGCCAGAAAAGGCCCCGGCGCAGGCGGTAGGTAAAATAGGGCAGGCGCTTGACCGTGTGGCGAAGGGCCTGATCCAGCAGCCCCTCATCCACCGGCTCATCCAGCGTGGCGGACAGGCGGTAGACAGCCATCCAATCCTGCGAGCGGGTGGCGGGGTAGATTTTGCCGGCGTTGTCGAGCTTGAGCCACTCGGGCGCGCTGCGGTGCCGCTTTTTCACCTTGCCGCTCACGGCCCTTCCTCTTCAAGACGCTGCGCGATCATGCGGACAGCCTCCTTCGCCTCGGGCACGCCGTAGAGCACATAGACATGCCACAGGCCTTCCTCTACATGCAGCTGGCACTCGCAGCCCGCGCGCTCCAGCGCCTCCTGCATCAGGCGGCTGTCGTCCAGCAGCATCTCATGCCCGCCCACAAGGATGAGGGAAGGCGGCAGGCCGTGCAGGTCGCCGAAAAGCGGCGAGATGAGGGGATTGTCCCTCGCTTCGCCCCCGCTGTAATACACGGCGTTTGAAAGCAGGTTCGTATGGTCGAGCAGCGGGTCCAGTTCCGCCTGGGCGCTGACATCCCGCTCCATCAATAGATCCGTCCATGGGGAGATGGCAATGATATGCCCGGGCAGCGGCAACCGCAGCTGCTTTACATGCAGGCACAGCGCGTAGCACAGGCCGCCTCCGGCCGACTCGCCCACAAAAGCGATCTCCGAAGGCGCGTAGCGCGTCAGCATCTCCTTATAGGCCTCCAGCGCGTCGTCCAGCGCGGCCGGAAAGGGGTGCTCGGGCGCGAGGCGGTAGCCGACGCACAGCACAGCCCGCCCTGTCACCTCCGCCAGATGCCCGCCGAACACCTTGGCGTAGGGTAGCCCGCCCGCCGTATAGGCGCCGCCATGCAGGTACAGGATGGCGCGCCGCACCCGCCCCTTGAGGGGGATGGCCCAGGCGGCGTCAAAATCCGAAAAGCGCAGCTCGTGAAAATGCACGCTGCCCTCCATGGCCCGGGTGCCGAGGCGGCCCAGCGCGTCCTGCCCGCGGCGCGCCTGCTCCAGCGAAGCGCCCGCGATGAATGGGCCCAGCAGCCTGATCTGCCCGCGCAGAATGGTACTGACGATCGAAGGCATCTCATCCGCTCCCTTCCCCTTGTTTTCCCGTCCATTGTATCAGAAAGCGCATCGGAGCGACAATCATACGAAAAAGGGCCCGCGAAGGGCCGTAAAAAGGGGTTCACCTCGATACTCAGGGAATCGACTGATGGTCGGCATCCCGCCGCCTGTAGGGAGCGGGAAGCTTCCTAAAGTCTCCCGTCTTTTCAAGGCTGCCCGGCCTGTCCAGATAATAGTAGGCGGTGGAAGCGTACCAGAAGGGCTGCAGGCGCTCGCTGGCCCAGGGGCTGATGAAAGCCATGCGCAGGGCGCTTGAAAACAGCACGGCGTCCTGATCGTGAAAGCGGTACATGCTGATCATCGACCGCAGCGCATCCTTGAGCGGTACGCCGTGGAAGGGGCCGTTGAACTCTCCGTCGCGGAAATACCAGCCGCCGTTGTAGTAGTCTTCAAGGCCCGTGCCGACAAGGCGCGGCTCCTTTTCACCGTCGATATAAAAGTATTCCGGCGCTTCCAGGAAGGACAGATAATTCGGGTTCTTGCCCTGCATGGAAAGGCACAGCCCGGCATACTGCCCGCGGCCCTTTACCTGAAGCACCGTAAGCGGCTCCGAGCCCGCGTTATAGCCGGTATGAAACTGGCAGTGAAAGCGCCCCGCGTCTTCGGGCAGGCTGTCCAGCCGGTTGTAATTTACATTCATGAAAACGCTGGACGGCAGGCTCTCATGCAGGTTCTCGATGGTCAGCCGCACCTTCCTGAAAGGCATGGGAAAGTAGCAGTAGAAGCCGCCGCTTGACATGCCGAGGAATTGCGAGCAGAAGGGACGGTACTCCATGTGGCCGATGCCGAAGAAATCGCCCATCGGCGCCTCCACAGAGGGTGTCTCGCTGCCGTCCCAGTAAATCCTGAGGATCAGCTTTTTCAAAATGGCAGGGTCGGGCACGTTGCCGGGGTTCCAATGCTCCCAGAACCAGCCGCTGAAGGTGAACCACATGCGCGTGATGATGCCCGGCCCTTCGGCATCGATAAAAGTCTCCGTTTTTCCGGGTTCCACCTCAATGGCCTTGTTCTTGCTGTCTGGGTCAAAGGTGGTGAACTGCCCGCTTCTGCCTTCTCTCAGTTTCCAAAGATCCATGCCGCGCGCTCCTCCCCATTGAATATCGGCTTATTTGATGCTCCCCCTGAAATCCGCGGCGGGGTCGGCGCCTTCTGCCCTGGCTTCCGCCGGGACAAGGCCGAGCTTTGCAAGCCACCTGCGCCTGCGGGCGCGGGCTTCCAGCCGCTCTCCGAGATCACGCGCGCCCACGCCATAGACCAGATACAATATCAGCCCCGACACAATCATGATGAACACGGTGGAGGCGTTGCGTCGGCCCGTCGCGTTGACGTTGTAGCCGTACAGCCCTTCCTCCCTCGTCATGCTCTGGATGACCATGGCGTAGGAGGTGCCGTAGCTGCTGGCAAAGGTGGCGGACATATCGTATTCCGTAAACAGGGTGTTGAAGTTGAGGGCGAACACGGCCAGCACGCTGGGCAGGATGATGGGCAGTTTGACCTTGAGGAAGGTGCGCAGGCTGGACGCGCCCAGGCTCTTGGCCGCCTCCTCCAATTCGCCGTCGATGGCGTAGAAGCTGGCCTTGATCATGCGCAGCGAGAAGGGCAGGCGCACCACCGCGTAGGCGATGACGATGAGCAGGCGCACATTTTCCATGTAATACAGGTTGCTGAAGCCCGTGTACCAGATCTGGTCGCTGTTAAAGTAAATGCGGTAGGAATAGCAGATGAGGATGGTGGGCAAAAGCCATGGGAAGAGCAGGCTGTACTCCAGCACCGCGCCGGATTTGCGCAGCCTGCCCGTTTTGGTGCGCTTGAAGATATAGTTGCAGGCCACCACCACGATGACGCAGGCCAGGGCCGCCGCGATGGCGGAGAGGATGAAGCTGATCCGGATGCCGCCCAGCGTCGCCTCGTTGGCGAACATGCCGCTGATGGCCCCGCGGCGAATGCGCGAGGTGCCCCTTGAGGTCAGATAGCTGTAATCCTGCTGACCGAAATAGTTGACCAGCGTCCAGCCCTTCGGATCAAGCGTCTTCATCTGGATAGCGCTGTGGGTCTGGAAGGAGAAGACGATGATCATCAAAACCGGGGTCATGTAGATGACAAACAGCACATAGGCATAGATGTGCGCCAGCACGTTGGCCAGAGGGTTATTGATCTTCTGCTTGACCAGCTTCGCCTTGGTTTTGGAAACGGACAGGTAGTGCCCCTTCTTTTCGTAGCTGCTGAGGATGGTGAGCAGCACGATGGTAAACAGGGCCAGGATGATGGACAGCAGGGCCGCCCTCGCCTGCGGGAAGGCCTCATCCGCCGCCGAGGAGCCGGCCAGGCGCACGATCTCGGGGTTGATGCTGTCGTAGCCCAGCAGCACCGGGGCCGACATGGCGCAAAGGCCGGTGATGAAGGTCATGATGGTCAGGGAGAACAGCGTGGGGAGGAGGGTGGGGAAAACCACCTTCCACAGCACCTTGAAGGGGCGCGCGCCGAGGTTTCTCGCCGCTTCCACCGTGTTGTAGTCGATGCCGCGGATGGCGTTGCGCAGAAACAGCATGTGGTTGCTGGTGCAGGCGAAGGTCATGGTAAAGGCGACGGCCCCGAAGCCCGAGAACCAATTGGGGTTCATGTTCGGGAAAGCCCGCTGCATCAGGGCGGTGATGATGCCGTTGTTGTCGTACAAAAACAGGTAGCCCGTGCCCAGCGCGATGCCGCTGTAGATCAGCGTGGTCATATAGCCCATGCGCAGGATGCCGGCGCCCTTGATATCAAAATACTCCGTCAGCAGCACCAGGCTGATGCCGACCACGTTGACCGTGATGACCAGCAGCACGGCAAGGCGTACCGAGTTCCAGAGGTATTTGGACATATTGCCCGCCAGAAAAAAGCGGATGACGGCAAAGGGGTCGGTCTCGCCCGTCGCGGCGTTTTTAGCGGTGAAGATCTGCGTCAGCGTGTTGAGCGTCGGCAGCAGCATGAAGCCGAAAAAGAGAAAGATAAAGAAGCTGACGCCGAAAAAGCGCAGCAGCAGCTCCGGCTTCAGCCGTCTTTCCTTCGGCAGGGCCTTCATCATCTGCCCCTCACCGCCTTCCCCTCGCCGTCGTAGCTCATCAGGTCTTTCCCATTGATACCGACGGGCAGCTCTTCCCCTTCCTCATGGATGTGGATGCCGTCGTTCTTTTCGATGGCGCGGATGGTCTGCAGGCCGATATCCAGCGTGTATTTGATAAACAGGCCGTAGTACTCACGGCTGACCACCCGCCCCTTCACAATCAGGTCGGCATCTTTGCTCTCCTCATCCAGCCGCACGCGCTCCAGCCGGACATAGTGGTGATGCGCGGGGTCAAGCCCGCAGCCCGCGGCGTTCAGCCTTTCCACCGTTTCGTCCGTCAGGCGGTTGATATCGCCGATAAAGTTGCAGACAAACTCGGTCGCCGAGCGGTTGTAGACCTCGTGCGGCGTGCCGATCTGCTCGATATAGCCCTTGTTGAACACCGCGATACGGTCGGACAGCGTCAGCGCCTCCTCCTGATCGTGGGTGACGTAGATGGAGGTGATGCCAAAGCTGCGCTGCATCTGCTTGAGCTCGTTGCGCAGCTGTACGCGCAGCTTGGCATCGAGGTTGGAGAGCGGCTCATCCATGCAGATGATGGCCGGGTCGTTGACCAGGGCGCGCGCGATGGCGACGCGCTGCTGCTGCCCGCCGGACAGCTGCGAGACCGCCTTTTTGAGCTGCTCGTCCGACAGATCGAGCTTTTTCGCGATGGCCCGCACCTTTTCATCGATCTCGGGCTTTTTGAGTTTTCTGATCTTGAGGCCGAAGGCAATGTTGTCGTACACCGTCATGGTAGGAAACAACGCGTAGCTTTGAAAGACGATGGCGATGCGCCTGTCCTCAATCGGCACATGGGTGATATCCCTGCCCGCCATGGAAACGGTACCGCTGGCCGGCTCGGCAAAGCCGGTGATAGCCCGCAGGGTGGTGGTTTTGCCGCAGCCGGAAGGGCCGAGGAAGGTAAAAAACTCCCCTTCCTGCACTTGCACGTTGATGCCGTGCAGGGCGGTAAAATCGCCAAAGGTAACGACAATATCCTTGAGGTCTATCATGGGCTCACTCATGGGCGCGCACTCCAATATCAAATTATACTCATCCTGATAAAAGAAACCGGGAGGAGGCGGCATAAATCCGCCCCCTCCCGCGAGAAAAATTTACTTCGCGGCCTGCACGAGGGTCGCCCAGTCGAGGGCATCCCAGGCAGGCTCCGCCGGAGCGGCGTTCATATCCGCCCAGTAGAAGCCCAGGTTGGTCATGATGTTCGTCCACTGGCTTGCGTGCTCAGCAACATATTCGGCGTAGTTCTTGTCGGTGCCCTCCACCTTGGTGAGCGCGAAGTTGGGGATCTGGTAGATGGCGGGGATGCCGTCGGGATAGAGCATGGCTACAGCGTCCTGGTTGCAGGGATAGCTGTCGAACTCCTCACCCCAGGCAGCCTGCACCTCGCCGCTGCCGAACCACTCGGCAAAGGCCCTGACGGCCTCGGTCTCTTCTTCGCTTCGGCCCTCGCGGTCCAGCACGCCGATGTACTCGGCGATGTAATAGGTGCCGTCCTTGATGTCGACAAGGTTCCAGTTCTCGGGCTCCATGGTGCCCTTCAGGGGGTTGGCGCTGCCTTCGGCGGCCGCGTCCACCTTGCCGTAGAGCGAGGAGGAGTAGAAGGTGGATACCTGCACGTCGCCGCGGTTCAGGGCGTCAAAGCCGTAGCTGTCGCCGGTGAACAGGCCGCCCGCGCAGTACTTCCACAGCATTTTCCAGCCGTCGATGCTGATGCCGCCGGCAGGGCTTGCTGGATCCACATAGGGGTAGAGCAGGGAGTTGTTGATGTTGGCGTTGGTGGTGCCACCCACCTTGCCCTGACGGTACCACTTGTAGTTGGTGTTGACCAGGTCGGACCAGTGCTCAAAGTGCAATTCTTCGCCCTTGGTGCCCAGATCATCGTTGCGGTAGAGCATCAGGATGTTCTGAATGACCAGGCCGTAGGCCAGGCCGTCATATTTGTAGTCGCCCACCTTGTCGGCCCAGCCGGGCGTCCAGTCTACGAGCTTGAGGTTCTCGTAGGTGCCGCCGACCACCTGGCCCCAGCGGGTCTCGTTGAGGCCGAAGAGGATGTCGCCGTCCTTCTTCTCGTTGGCGGCCTGAATGGCGGCCGTGTCGCCGGAGATGACGGAGTTGTCATCCATCGAGATGGTAAAGCCCGCCGCCTTGGCCTCGTTCTTAAGCCAGGTCGCGCGCTCGGTGGAGTTGGAGTTAGAATAGATGCGGATGGTGACGCCGGAATAATCCTTGCCTTCGGCCAGCACGCCGGAGAGCAGGGACAGGCCCAGGCACAGCGCCAGTGAGAAGGCCAACAGTCTTTTCACGATGAAAAACCCCTTTCCGATATTTCGATAAAATTGTACCAAAAGTATTGTAGCACGCAGCCCATCCGATGTAAAGATTGTGTAAAAAGCAAAAGCGGAGCGTGCAGCACGTTCCGCTTTTGATAGTTCTTGATTCTTTAAGCTTATCCCAGTGCCACGTCAAGTATCATCATGATCGTAAAGCCCAGCGCCACACCGATGGTGCCGATGTTGGAGTGGCTGCCCGCCTGCAGTTCGGGGATCAGCTCCTCCACCACCACATAGATCATGGCGCCGGCGGCGAAGGCCAGCAGGTAGGGCAGCACGGGCACCAGAATGTGCGCCATCAGCACGGTAATCAGGGCCGCGATCGGCTCCACGATGCCGCTCAGGGTGCCCATCACAAAGGCCTTGTTCTTGCTGACGCCCTCGGAGCGCAGGGGCATCGAGATGATGGCCCCCTCCGGGAAGTTCTGTATCGCGATGCCGAGAGACAGCGCCAGCGCCGAGGAAAAAGCCACGCTGGCGTCGCCCACGGCGAGCGCCGCGTAGACGACGCCGACCGCGATGCCCTCGGGGATGTTGTGCAGCGTCACGGCCAGCATCAGCATGGTGTTGCGCTTGGCCGAGGTTTTGATGCCCTCCGGCTCCTCCGCCCCGATATGGATATGGGGCGTAAAGGTATCCAGCAGCAGCAGAAAGCCGATGCCCAGCAGAAAGCCCACCGCCGGCGGCAGCCAGCCCGCGTGACCCAGCTCCTCCGACTTCTCGATGGCCGGCAGCAGCAGCGACCAGACGGAGGCCGCCATCATCACGCCCGCCGCGAAGCCGGTGAGTATTTTCTGAATGGCGGGGCGCATCTGCCCCCGCATCAGATAGACCATGGCAGAGCCTGCCGTGGTGCCGATAAAGGGGATCATCAGCCCCCAGATGATATTGCCCGTCATACAAACCTCCGAAAAAACCATCAGGCCATGTAGAGTCTACCATCTTCTCCTGCTTGCAAACAAGCCTTGCGCATGCTACTCTCACAGGGAAAAGGAGAATCAGCCCCTATGACCGAAAGACTGTACTATGACAACGCTTATCTGAAAAGCTTTGAAGCCCTCGTCACCACCTGCAAAGAGGCGGAGGGCGGCGGATATCTCATCACCCTTGACCGCAGCGCCTTCTACCCCACCTCGGGCGGGCAGCCCTTCGACACGGGCTGTATCGGTGCGGCGAAAGTGACGGATGTTGAGGCGGACGAAAGGGGCGAAGTCGTCCACCGCACGGACGCGCCGCTAAAACCAGGCGAAAACGTGCACTGCGAGATCGACTGGCCGCGCCGCTTTGACCATATGCAGCAGCACGGGGGCGAGCACATCCTCGCCGGCAGCCTGCAGGCCCTGCTTGGCGGCTTCACCCACGGCCTGCACATCGGCGCCGAGGTCTGCACCATCGACGTCACGATGCCGGACGGCCGCACCCACCTGACGGAAGAAGAGCTGCGAAGTCTCGGCGAGATGGCCAACCGCCGCGTGCAGCAGGCCGCGCCGATCCGCTGCTGGTTCCCTTCCTCCGATGAGATGGCGCGGCTGCCGCTGCGGAAAGAGCCGACCGTCACCGAGCATATCCGCGTGGTGTTGGCGGGCGATTTTGAGTGCGTGGCCTGCGGCGGCACCCACCCCAAAAACACAGGAGAAATCGGGCTGATCATACCTCTGGGCGCCGCCCCCGCCCGGGGCAAGCTGCGGCTGAGTTTCCTGTGCGGCATGCGCGCCTTAAAGTATATGCAACAGGTGC
>CAYZTQ010000068.1:0-10789 GCA_964481445.1 uncultured Christensenella sp.
CGAAGAAGCAATACAGCAGACAGCCTAAAAACTGTTGACTTTTTATAGGAGAATCTATGCCCTTTCATTTTTTCGCCTATATGTCGCGTATGCGCTTTATCAATCGCTGGGGGCTGATGCGCAATACCATGCCCGAAAATGATATGGAGCACGCCATGCAGTGCGCCATGATCGCCCACGGCCTTGCCCTGATCGGCAACGCCCGGCACGGCAAAAGCTATGACCCAGAGCATGTGATGGCGCTGGCGCTTTACCATGACGCCGCCGAGGTAATCACAGGCGATCTGCCCACGCCCATCAAGCACAATAACCCCTCCATCAAAACGGAGTACAGCAAGATCGAAGCGCTGGCTTCCAGCCGTCTGCTCTCGATGCTGCCCAAAGACCTGGTCGGCGAATACAGCAGGCTGATCACGCCAGATACCGAAAACGAAGAATGGCGGCTTGTGAAAGCCGCCGACCGCCTGTGCGCGTATATCAAATGTCTGGAAGAGGCAAAAGCGGGCAATGCCGAATTCAGGGAGGCGCAGGCCGGTATCGAAGCCAGTATCTACGCCATCGACCTGCCCGAAGTGCAGGATTTTATCAGGGAATTTATCCCGGGCTTCGGGATGACGCTGGATCAGATTTCCCGCTGAGCGTCCTCTTTTTTGTCGTCGTTCATCAGCCGCTTCAGCTCGTGCATAAAGGTGGGGATATCGGTAAACTGGCGGTAAACCGAGGCGAAGCGGATATAGGCCACCTCGTCCAGCTTGCGCAGCGCTTCCATGACCATTTCACCGATCTGCCTTGTGGTAATCTCCTGCTGCATGCTGTTGTAGGCAAACTGCTCGACAGAGGTAACGATCTTGTCGATATCCTTGGCGGCAACAGGCCGCTTATGGCAGGCGTGGATGATGCCCGAGCGGATTTTGGAAGAATCAAACAGCTCGCGCGTATGATCCTTTTTGATGACCAGCATCTGGATAGTTTCCACCTTTTCATAGGTGGTAAAGCGGCGCCCGCAGCTGATGCACTCCCTGCGGCGGCGGATGCTGGTGCCGTCCTCAGTGGGTCTGGAATCGACCACGCGGCTGTCTTCTGAGTTGCAAAACTGACATTTCATGTGTTTCAATCCCCTATGTTGATGATGTATTATAGCAACCAATACTGGCCTTGTCCAATGAAAACAGGAGGAACTCATGCAAAACGGGAATCGGCTGCACATCTATACCGGTGACGGCAAAGGAAAGACAACCGCCGCGATGGGCCTTGCCCTGCGCATGCTGGGCACGGGCAAAGAGGTGCTGATCGTTCAGTTTATGAAGCAGCCCACTTCTTCCGAGCTGGTATCGCTGAGAAAGCTGCCCGGCGCGCACATCTTTGAGGGCGCGGCGATGAAGGGCTTTACCTATCAGATGGATGCGGAAAGCCTGGAAGAAGCGCGCCGCGGGCAAACGGAGCAGATCGACCGCATCATCGAGGTGATCCGCGATATCAAGCCCGCCATGATCGTGCTGGATGAGCTTGCCATCGCCTCCGCCTATTATCTGGTGCCGCCGGAAGAGGCTCTGCGCCTGATCGACGCGGGGCTTGAGTACGGCGAAGTGGTCGTGACGGGGAGAAACGCCTCCGAAGCCCTGATGGAGAAAGCCAGCTATGTCAGCGTGATCGAGGCGAAGAAGCACCCCTATGATGAGGAAGGGCTGCAGGCCAGAAAAGGCATCGAGTGGTAACGGGATTTACTGAAGAATAAAGGGGGCGCTGCTGACAAGGCAGCGCTTTTCTCCTATATAGGCGGAAACCTCAAGGCTGTAAGCGCCTGGCGACGCGAAGCTGCCGCTCTGCGTGCGGCCGGACCAATACAGCAGCCAGCCGCCATCCGGCAGATGACCGGGGCGGGTGGGGGTATCGCCGGCCAGCACGCGCACCGTTTTCCCCTGGCTGTCAAGCACCCTTGCGCTCAGCCGCAGGGGAAACCGATGGCTGATATAAAAAGGGAGCTCTTCTCCCCTGAGCGGCGAGAAGCTGCCGCGAAGGGGCACAGCCCCCAAAGCGGGCTCCCCTTCCGCCGGTTCGGCCGCCAGCAGCGCCTGCGCGTGCGGGGTGGCGTTTTCTCCCTCCGAGGTAACAAGGAAAAGCAGCGCGTAGCCGGATGTATCGGCCGCCTCATAATCGATACGAAGCGAGCGGCTCTTGCGCCCCGGCCGGTCGTCCGACTCCTTGATAACCTGGGCGTTGGAAAAATCCCAGGCATCGTTGTTCTGATAAATCAGCTGATAGTGCACGAGCGCGGCGCGGTTGAGCGTATAGGAAAACTCCAGCTCAGCATCCTTCAGGCTGAAGGCCGCCTGATCGAGCGTCAGGTTGGTGATCAGCGCCGGATCCGCCGCCGTGACGCGCCTGTCGTAGGTGAGGACGGGCGTGCTGTCATCCAGCGGGTACACCTGCGGGGTGGCCACCCCATAGTTCTGCAGAAGATAGCGGTAAAGCTCATCCAGCGTGATTGTCCCGTCGCGGTTGGCATCCGCCGCGTAGTTGCCCTGCGGAGAGACGCCGAGCACCAGCGTATCGGCAAAGTAACTGCCGCCATGATAATTGCCGTTGCCGGTCGACCAGAAAAAGCTCGGCTCGCTGCCGCCGGAAGAGGTGATGATCTTGTACTCATCCCGGTGGAAAAGACTGCGCGTGCCGTCCCCCTGCAGACCCCGGTCGATCAGCGCCCCGGCGTTGCAGGTATCGATGATGAGGATTTTCATACCGGGGATGGCGTGCGTAATCTCATAGAGCGCTTCGGCGGTCAGGCGGAACTCACTCTCGCCGTTGCTGAGCAGCATGGCAAAGCGCATGGGCTCGTCGCTGAGCTGATAGAGGCCGTGGGTGGTGATATACAGCAGGCTCACGTCGTCGCCGTCCGCGCCGAAAAAGCTATCCTCCACCAGCCGCTTGAAGGACTCATAGTTTTGCGGCTCGTTCAGGCTGACGCGCATGCTCTGGTAGCCCCGGTCGTCCTGCCCGAAGGCCTGCGAAAGGTTGATGATGTTGTTGCGCGCGGCGGGCTGGGTATCCGGCTGGCTGACAAAGCGGTCGACGCCGACCAGCAGCGCGCGCAGCACGCTCTGCCCCGCGGCGGCGGCAGGCAAAGGAGGCGCAAGCAAGGCAAACAAAGCAAGCAGAAGCAAAACCGATACCGCCCGCTTCAAGCCTTTCCACCCCCTGCCTTGTCATTTACCGGCCTTTCTGAGGATAGCACAGGGCCTTTCAAATATCAATAATTAATGAATGAATATTTCAAATTTGTTACATTTTTCTTTTTCTCCTGAGAACAAAAAAGTACTTGAAAAAAATGAACTCAGATAGTAAAATACATTGATTTTCTATTGACTTAGCCCCGCGCTGGTGATATAGTTTATGATTGCATCGGTATCGATAGATGCAAGGCCGTTTCGTGCGCTCAAACGTATTTTTGAGGCTGTTCGGCCGGGCAGTTTATTGGCCGGGCAGCATTGGAGGGGTGATAGCATTTATGGTGCATGAAGTCCAAATGGGAAAGCTGCGCAAGCGCATGAGCTTCTCTCGCATCGACGAGGTTCTGGACATGCCGAACCTGATAGAGGTTCAGAAGAATTCCTATCGGAAATTCCTGGAAGAGGATTTCAGGGAAGTTCTGGCGGATGTTTCGCCGATTACGGACTATAGCGAGAACCTGATTCTTGAGTTCGTAGACTACTCTCTCGACAAGACCCCAAAGAACTCCGTAGAGCGCTGCAAGGAGCGCGACCTGACGTACGCGGCGCCCCTGAAGGTGTTCGTGCGGCTTAAGAATAAAGAAACCGGCGAAATCAAGGAGACGGATGTCTTCATGGGCGATTTCCCGCTGATGACCGAACACGGCACCTTTATTATCAACGGCGCCGAGCGCGTTATCGTCAGCCAGCTGGTCCGCTCCCCCGGGGCGTACTATACCAAGGAAATTGACAAGGCCGGCAAGCAGCTTTTCTCGGCGCAGGTCATCCCCAACCGCGGCGCCTGGATTGAATATGAAACCGACTCGAACGACTGCCTGTGGGTGCGCATCGACCGCGCCCGCAAGCTGCCCATCACCGTCATTCTTCGCGCGCTGGGCTACGGCACCGACCTGCAGCTCACCGACCTGCTGGGCGAGGACGAGCGCCTGATGGCCACCATCAGCCGCAGCGACGCCAACATCAAATCGCAGACCGACGCGCTACTTGAGATCTACCGCAGGCAGAAGCCCGGCGAGCCGCCGACGGAAGAAGGCGCCCGCGCGCTGCTGCACAGCCTGTTCTTCGACCCCAAGCGCTATGACCTGATGCGCGTGGGCCGCTATAAGTATAATAAGAAGCTGGGCGTTTCCGCCCGTATCGCCGGCCAGATCGCCGCTGAAGACATTGTCGACACCTCCACCGGCGAAGTGATGGCGAGCGCGGGCGATACCATCAGCCGCGAGCAGGCGCTGGCCATCCAGAACGCCGGTATCAACGCGGTCAATATCCGCGTGGGCGACCGCGTGCACAAGGTAGTCGGCAACAACTTTGCCGACGCGAAGGCTTACCTCCCCTTTGACCCCAGGGAAGCCGGTATCCTTGAAATGGTTCACCTGCCCACCCTGCTGCGCCTGATTGAGGGCGTGCCGGAAGAAGACCTGCTGCGCCTTGTCAGCGAGAACGCCTCGCTGCTGGTTCCCAAGCACATCATCATCGACGACATCGTGGCGAGCGTCAGCTATCTGCTGGGCCTGCCCTACGGCGTCGGCGATATTGACGACATCGATCATCTGGGCAACCGCCGCCTGCGCAGCGTCGGCGAGCTGCTTCAAAACCAGATCCGCATCGGCATGTCGCGCCTTGAGCGCGTGGTGCGTGAGCGCATGGCCATTCAGGACGCCAATGACGTCAAGCCCGGCGACCTGATCAACATTCGCCCTGTGTCGGCCGCCATCAAGGAGTTCTTCGGTTCCTCGCAGCTGAGCCAGTTCATGGATCAGCCCAACCCCCTGGCCGAGCTGACGCACAAGCGCCGCCTTTCCGCGCTGGGCCCCGGCGGCCTCAACCGCGACCGCGCCGGCATGGAAGTGCGCGACGTGCACTACAGCCACTACGGCCGCATCTGCCCCATCGAGACCCCTGAAGGCCCCAACATCGGCCTGATAGGCTCTTTGGCGACCTACGCGCGCATCAATGAATACGGCTTTATCGAGTCGACCTACCGCAGGGTAGACCCCGAAACCCACCGCGTGACCAACGAGATTGTGTACATGACGGCGGATGAGGAAGACAACTATAACATCGCGCAGGCCATGGAGCCCCTCAATGACGACGGTACCTTTGTCAGGGATCACGTGCCCTGCCGCTGGCGCGACGAAATACTGAGCGTGCCGCGCGAGCGCGTCGACTATGTGGACGTGTCGCCCAAGCAGCTGGTTTCGGTCGCCACCGCGATGATCCCCTTCCTGGAGAACGACGACGCCAACCGCGCCCTGATGGGCTCCAACATGCAGCGTCAGGCCGTTCCCCTGCTCCGCCCCGAGGCCCCCATCGTGGGCACCGGCATGGAGTACAAGGCCGCGCACGACTCCGGCGTGGTGCTGCTGAGCAAGACCGCCGGCACCGTGGAGAACGTGTCCGCCGATGAAATCACCATCCGGGATGACAAGGGCGAGCTCTTCCGCTACCGGCTGACCAAGTTCGCCAGGTCGAACCAGTCGACCTGCATCAACCAGCGCCCGCGCGTGGGCATCGGCCAGCGCATCGACGTGGGCGACCTGCTGGCAGACGGCCCGAGCACCGAAATGGGTGAAATCGCCCTGGGCCGCAACATGCTGATCGGCTTCATGACCTGGGAAGGCTACAACTACGAGGACGCCGTGCTGATTTCCGAGCGCCTTGTCAAGGAAGACCGCTACACCTCCATCCATATTGAAGAATACGAGTCTGAAGCCCGCGAGACGAAGCTCGGGCCGGAAGAGATCACGCGCGACATCCCCAACGTCGGCGAAGACGCGCTGAAGGATCTGGACGAGAACGGCATCATCCGCGTAGGCGCGGAAGTGCGCGCGGGCGATATTCTAGTCGGCAAGGTCACCCCCAAGGGCGAGACCGAGCTGACCGCGGAAGAGCGCCTGCTGCGCGCCATCTTCGGCGAGAAGGCGCGCGAAGTGCGCGACACCTCCCTGAAGGTGCCCCACGGCGAGGGCGGCATCGTGGTGGACGTCAAGGTCTTCACCCGCGAGAGCAAGGATGAGCTTTCCCCCGGCGTGAATCAGATGGTTCGCGTTTACATCGCCCAGAAGCGCAAGATTTCTGTCGGCGACAAAATGGCGGGTCGTCACGGCAACAAGGGCGTCGTCTCCCGCATTCTGCCGGAAGAGGATATGCCCTTCCTGCCCGACGGCACCCCGCTGGATATCGTGCTGAACCCGATGGGCGTGCCTTCGCGCATGAACATCGGCCAGGTGCTTGAGGTTCACCTCGGCATGGCCGCCAAGGCGCTGGGCTGGCATGTAGCCACCCCCGTGTTCGACGGCGCCTCCGAGAAAGATATTGAAGAGTGCCTGATTCAGGCCGGCTACAACGGCGACGGCAAGACCGTGCTGTATGACGGCCGTACAGGCGACGCCTTTGAGAACCGGGTGACGGTCGGCTACATGTACTTCCTGAAGCTGCACCACCTGGTGGATGACAAGATGCATGCCCGCTCGACCGGCCCCTACTCGCTGGTCACGCAGCAGCCTCTGGGCGGCAAGGCCCAGTTCGGCGGCCAGCGCTTCGGCGAGATGGAAGTCTGGGCGCTGGAAGCCTACGGCGCGGCGAATACCCTGCAGGAGATTCTGACCGTCAAGTCGGACGATGTGGTGGGCCGCGTGAAGGCCTATGAAGCCATCGTCAAGGGCAAGTCCATCCCCACCCCCGGCATCCCGGAAAGCTTCAAGGTGCTTATCAAAGAACTGCAGGCCCTCAGCCTGGATATCAAGGTATGGGGCGAAAACTCTGAGGAAATCATTATCCGCGAGATTGAGGACGATGAAGGCCCGGCCGTCACGACCCGCCGTGAGGAAATGGCCGGCGATGTGCAGGCCGTGCACGAGGAGCTGGAAGACATCGATCTGGACGACCTGAGCCTCGGCGATGAGGATCTGTCGCTGGCTGATGAAGTGAGCGCCCCCAGCCTCAACGAGGATGACGGCGTCGACAGCGATGACGACGATCTGAGCCTCGATCTGGATGACGAAGACCTTGACATTGAGTAAAGCCGAGCAGGAGGAATTGTATGTTTGAATTGACCAATTTGGAATCCATCCAAGTCGGCATGGCTTCGCCTGAAGAGATCCTCAACTGGTCCTACGGCGAAGTAACGAAACCTGAAACCATCAACTACCGCACCCTCAAGCCCGAACGCGGCGGCCTGTTCTGCGAGAAGATTTTCGGGCCCGTGAAGGACTGGGAGTGCAGCTGCGGCAAATATAAGCGGATCAAATACCGCGACAAGGAAAAAATCTGCGACAAGTGCGGCGTGCAGGTCACCCGCGCCAAGGTGCGCCGCGAGCGCATGGGCCACATCCAGCTGGCCGCCCCTGTGAGCCACATCTGGTATTTTAAGGGCATCCCCAGCCGGATGGGCATGCTGCTGGACATCTCCCCCCGCAACCTTGAGAAGGTGCTGTACTTCGCCTCCTACATCGTGATCGATCCCGGCAACACGGACGTGACGAAGCTTGAAAAATACGCCCTGATCTCTGACATGGCCTACCGTCAGCTGATGCAGAAGGATCCCGCCGAGCGCGGCAGCTTCCGCGCGGGCATCGGCGCCGAAGCCATCAAAGAGCTGCTGCAGGAGCTGGATCTCGACCAGCTGAGCAAGACCCTGAAGGAAGAAATCGCCGTTCTGGTCGAAAAGGAAAAGGACAAGGACACCGAGGGCCAGAAGCGTTCGCACGCCATCAAGCGCCTCGAAGTGGTCGAGGCCTTCCGTACCAGCAACAACAAGCCCGAGTGGATGATACTGGACGTGCTGCCCGTCATTCCCCCGGAGCTGCGCCCCATGGTGCAGCTGGACGGCGGACGCTTCGCGACCAGCGACCTCAACGACCTCTACCGCCGCGTGCTCAACCGCAATAACCGCCTCAAGAGGATGCTCGAAATGGGCACCCCGGATATCATCGTGCGCAATGAGAAGCGCATGCTGCAGGAAGCCGTTGACGCCCTGATTGACAACGGCCGTCGCGGCCGCGCGGTGACCGGCCCCGGCAACCGTCCCCTTAAGAGCCTGTCCGACCTGCTGCGCGGCAAGCAGGGACGCTTCCGCCAGAACCTGCTGGGCAAGCGCGTCGACTACTCCGGCCGTTCGGTCATCGTGGTCGGCCCCGACCTGAAGCTGCACCAATGCGGCCTGCCCAAGGAGATGGCGCTGGAGCTGTTCAAGCCCTTTGTGATGGAGCGGCTGGTGAAGCTCGGCATCTCCAACAACGTCAAATCCGCCAAGCGCGCCGTGGAAAAGGTGCGGCCCGAGGTTTGGGATATCCTTGAAAACGTCATTAAGGAGCATCCCGTCCTTCTGAACCGCGCCCCCACGCTGCACCGCCTTGGCATTCAGGCCTTCGAGCCCATTCTGGTCGAGGGCAAGGCCATCAAGCTGCATCCCCTCGTCTGCTCGGCCTACAACGCCGACTTTGACGGCGACCAGATGGCCGTGCACGTTCCCCTGTCCGTAGAGGCGCAGGCGGAAGCCCGCTTCCTGATGCTGGCTGCCAATAACATCATGAAGCCGCAGGACGGCAAGCCCGTCGTTTCCCCCGCGCAGGACATGGTCATCGGCTGCCACTACCTGACCTTCATCGATCAGGACGCCATCGGCAAGGGCCGCATTTTCGGCAGCAAAGATGAGGCGGAGCTGGCCTATTACGACGGCCAGATCACGCTGCAGACCCCCATCAGGGTGCGCCTTGAGCGCGAGTTTGAGGGCGAGACCCATCGCCGTCTGGTGGACTGCACGCTGGGCCTTTTGATCTTCAACAGCGTTATCCCACAGGATCTGGGCTTCCAGAAGCGCGAGACCTTGGACGATATGTTCCGTCTGGAAATCGACCACGAGGTCATCAAAAAAGACCTCGGCAAGATCGTTGACAAGTGCTTCCACGTGCACGGCGTCAGCCTGACGGCGAAGGTGCTGGACGATATCAAGCACCTTGGCTACTCCTACTCCACCAAGGGCGCCATCACGGTGTCCGTGGCCGATATCATCGTGCCGCCGGAGAAGCAGGAATGGCTGCAGGAAGCGGACGAGCAGGTGGCCAACATTGAAAAGCGCTACCGCCGCGGCCTTCTGAGCGAGGATGAGCGCTACAAGGCGGTCATCTCTATCTGGACCGAGACCACCAACCGCCTGAAGGGCCGCGTGATGGGCGTGCTGAACCCCAAGAACCCCATCTACATGATGACCAACTCGGGCGCCCGCGGTTCCGTCGGTCAGGTCGCGCAGCTGGCCGGCATGCGCGGCCTGATGGCCTCCCCTTCCGGCAAAACCATTGAGCTGCCTATCCGCGCGAACTTCCGCGAAGGCCTGAACGTGCTGGAGTTCTTCATGTCCTCCCACGGCAGCCGCAAATCGCTGGCCGATACCGCCCTGCGCACGGCCGACTCGGGTTATCTGACCCGCCGTCTGGTCGACGTATCGCAGGAAGTGATTGTGCGCGAGGTGGACTGCTTTGAGGCCCGCGGTGAAAAGGTGCGCGGCATCACAGTCGAGCCCATCAGCGAGATCGAGCCGCTGGAAGACCGCATTGTGGGCCGTATCTCCGCCGAGGATGTCATCCATCCCGTAACGGGCGAGATCCTCTGCCATGTGAACGATTCCATCAACGCGGCGCTGGCCAAGAAGATTGCCGATGCCGGCGTCACCCGGATGCAGGTGCGCAGCGTGCTGACCTGCCGCTGCCAGACCGGCGTGTGCGCCCGCTGCTACGGCAGCAACCTGGCGCATGGCGGCGAAGTGGATATCGGCGAGGCTGTCGGTATCATCGCGGCTCAGTCCATCGGCGAGCCCGGCACGCAGCTGACGATGCGCAACTTCCACTCCGGCGGCGTCGCGACCGCGACCGATATTACGCAGGGTCTTCCCCGCGTTGAAGAGCTGTTTGAGGCGCGCAAGCCCAAGGTGGAAGCCACGCTGGCCGAAATCAGCGGCATTGTGTCGATGAACAACTCCAAGAAACGCCGCGAGCTGATCATCACCGCCGATGACGACCCGAACGAAAAGAAATCCTACCTCATCCACTACGGCGCGCGCCTGAAGGTGGAGGAAGGCCAGCATGTGAACGCCGGCGACGAGCTGATCGACGGCTCCGTCAACCCGCACCATCTGCTGCGCATCCTCGGCATCAAGGCCGTGTATGAGTACCTGCTGCGCGAAGTGCTGAGCGTGTATCACAGCCAGGGCGTCGGCATCGCCGATAAGCACATCGAAGTGATCATCCGCCAGATGCTGCGCAAGGTGCGCGTGGAAGACGCCGCCGATACCGATCTGCTGCCCGGCAGCCTGATTGATATCTTCCGCTTCGAGCAGGCCAACGAGGCCGCCATCGCAGCAGGCGGACGCCCCGCCGTCGCCAAGCGCGTGCTGCTGGGCATCACCAAGGCCTCTCTGGCCACGGAAAGTTTCCTCTCCGCCGCCTCCTTCCAGGAGACGACCCGTGTGCTGACCGAAGCCGCCATCAAGGGCAAGGTCGACCCGCTGGAGGGCCTGAAGGAGAACGTGATCATCGGCAAGCTGATCCCCGCCGGTACGGGCCTCA
>CAYZTQ010000069.1:0-10127 GCA_964481445.1 uncultured Christensenella sp.
TCCATTACACATCGCAAATGGCTCATGGATGCATTAATGATTTAGAGTAGTATTACAGCAGCTTCAGGTACTCGCCGTAGCCTTCCTTTTCCATATCCGCCTTTTTGATAAAACGCAGCGCGGCGCTGTTGATGCAGTAGCGCAGGCCGCCCAGCTCCTTGGGGCCGTCCGTAAACACATGGCCGAGGTGGGCGTCGCCCGTGGCGCTGCGCACCTCCGTGCGGGCGCGGGCCAGCGTAAAATCGTCGTGCCGGGTCAGCAGCGCGTCATCAATGGGCTTTGAGAAGGCCGGCCAGCCGCAGCCGCTCTCGAACTTATCGGTGGAGACGAAGAGGGGCTCGCCGGTGGTGATATCCACATAGATGCCCTCGTCAAAATTGGCGGCGTACTCGTTGTCAAAGGGGCGCTCGGTCGCGCTCTCCTGCGTCACGGCATATTGCAGGGGGCTCAGCGTCTTTTTCAGCTCTTCTTTGGTTTTTTTCTCGTAGCGTTTCATTTATGGGGCCTCCGTCGTCCGGGCGTCGATGCCCGTCTTGTCAAACAGCGAGGCGGGCTTCTGCTGCCCGCCTTTTGAAAACACGAGGCTGAACAGCAGGGCGAAGCCCAGCATCATCACAAGCCCCAGCAGCAGCCACGGCACGCGGCCGGGGCGCGGCTCGCCGGAACGGCCGCAGGTGCAGTGCTCGCAGCCGCCCGGCTGCCCTTTGTTCTGACACTCGCTCACAGCAGGGCCTCGATTCTTTCGCGCAGGCTGGAAGGCTCATCCTGCGGGGCGAAGCGCCCCGCGACCTTCCCCTCGCGGTCTACCAGAAACTTGGTAAAGTTCCACTTGATGCGCCCGCCCAGCAGGCCGCTTTTCTCTTTTTTCAAAAAGGCGTACAGCGGCGCTTCCTCCGCGCCGTTGACCTTCAGCTTGGCAAAGCGGGGAAAGCTGGTCTGGTAGTTGAGCGTGCAGAAGCTGTCGATCTCCTCCGCCGTGCCGGGCGCCTGGCCGCCGAACTGGTTGCAGGGGAAATCCAGCACCTCAAAACCCCGGTCTTTGTACTCGCGGTACAGCTCCTCCAGTCCCCTGTACTGCGGGGTGAAGCCGCAACCGGTCGCTGTGTTCACAATCAGCAGCACCTTGCCCCGGTAGGGCGCAAGCGTTGTCTTTTCGCCCGATTTATCTAAAATCTCAATATCATAAATGCTCATGATCCGCGTTCCTCCTGTCGCAACTATCATACACCGGGCCGGAAGAAACGAAACGGACGCGGGAGAATCCTGCCCGTTCAGGCGCTGTGGAAATTCGGGGAGGCTCTTTTAAGAACCTCCCCCGAACACGCTTATTTCTCCGTTCTCTGCTCTGCTTTCCCGCAGCCCTGCGCGGAGGGGCAGCCGCTGCAGCCTCCGCAGCTGCCGCAGGCCCCGCCGCGGTTTTTGTTTTTGACCATGCCGCGCACGATCAGGCCGACGATGGCCACAAGGGCGACGATGATGAGAATATTGGCGATATTGGCGCTCAGCCAGTTCATAAAAAACAACTCCTTTGCCGGATGAAAATTCTCAGGCGCTGACCTGCGCGCCTTTTGCCTGCGGTTCCTTTGACGCGGGCCGCAGCAGCAGGAAGAGCAGCACGCTCAGCAGCACAAGGGCGGCGGCCAGGCCCGCGATGCTGCCGCTGCCCCGCAGGGCCATGCCCACCTGATAGAAGATGAGGGAGACGAAATAGGCCAGCGTGGTCTGGTAGAGGATGGCAAAGCCCGTCCAGCGGATGTCGTTCATTTCGCGGCGGATGGCGCCGATGGCGGCGAAGCAGGGGGCGCACAGCAGGTTGAACAACAGGAAGCTGTAGGCCGACAGCGGGGTGAAGGCGGCGCGCATGTTTTCCCATACCTGCCAGCCGTTCTCGGCCACCTCTTCAAAGCCGCCGAACAGGATGCCGAAGGTACCGACCACGTTCTCCTTGGCGACAAGGCCGGTCACAGTGGCTACGGCCGCCTGCCAGCTGCCCCAGCCCAGAGGCTTGAACAGGAAGGCCACGGCCCCGCCGATGGCGGCCAGAATGCTCTCATCCATCGAGACCATGCCGAAGCCATGCTCGCCCCAGCCGAAGTTTGACGCGAACCAGATCAACATGGTGGACAAAAGAATGATGGTGCCGGCCTTCTTGATAAAGCTCCAGCCCCGCTCCCACATGGAGCGCAGCAGGTTGACGGCGGTCGGCCAGTGGTAGGCGGGCAGCTCCATCACAAAGGGCGCGGGGTCGCCCATGAACAGCCTGGTTTTTTTGAGGATGATGCCGCTTAAGATGATGGCCGAAATGCCCACAAAGTAGGCGCTGGTGGCCACCCAGCCCGCGCCGCCGAACATGGCGCCCGTAATCAGCGCGATGACGGGCAGCTTGGCCCCGCAGGGCATGAAGCTGGTGGTGATGATGGTCATGCGGCGGTCGCGCTCGTTCTCTATGGTGCGCGAGGCCATGATGCCGGGCACGCTGCAGCCGGTGCCGATCAGCATGGGGATGAAGCTCTTGCCCGACAGGCCGAAGCGGCGGAAGATGCGGTCCATGATGAAGGCGATGCGGGCCATATAGCCGCAGGCCTCCAGAAAGGCCAGCAGCAGGAACAGCACCAGCATCTGCGGCACAAAACCCAGCACCGCGCCCACGCCCGCCACAATGCCGTCCAGTATCAGGCTGCGAAGCCAGGGAGAGACGTTGGTCTTATCCAGCCCTTCGCCTACCAGCGTGGGGATGCCGCGCACCCAGATGCCGTACTCCTCGGGCGCGGGCTCTTTGAGCGCCAGCGCGGCCAGATAGTCCTGCTGCGTGGTCAGGCGCTCCTCCTCGATATTGCCGCTGTCGTCGTACAGGCGGGCGGTAGCGGTGAGGGTTGCCGCCTCCTTCGGGTCCAGCCCCGCGCGCTCCGCTTCCTTTTCAAAGGCGGCGATCTGCGCGGCGGGCAGGCGGTAATTCTCCGCGGCCTGCGCGTAGGCCGCCCCGCCCGTCAGGTGCCAGCCCTCGCCGAACACCCCCTCGTTGGCCCAGTCGGTCGCCCAGCCGCCCACGGTGCTGATGGAGATGTAATACACCAGAAACATCACCAGCGCGAAGATGGGCAGCGCCAGCCAGCGGTTGGTCACCACACGGTCGATGCGGTCGGAGGCCGTCAGCCTGCCGGCGGCATGCTTTTTATATACGCCCTTCAGGATGGAGGCGATGTAGATGTACCGCTCGTTGGTGATGATGCTCTCCGCGTCGTCGTCCATTTCCTTTTCGACCTCGCGGATGTCGTTTTCGATGTGCAGCAGCTTGCCCTCGGGCAGGCCGAGCTTCTCCAGCACCTTCGCGTCGCGCTCAAAGAGCTTGATGGCGTACCAGCGCTGCTGCTCCTCGGGCAGCTCGTGCAGCGCGGCTTCCTCGATATGCGCCAGCGCGTGCTCCACAAGGCCCGAGAAGCTGTGCTGCGGCACGGTCTTCCCGTTTTTTGCGGCCTGCACCGCCAGCTCCGCCGCCTGCTGAATGCCCGTGTTTTTCAGCGCCGAAATCTCCGTCACCGGGCAGCCCAGCACGCGGCTCAGCTCGGCCGTATTGATGCTGTCGCCCGCCTTGCTCACCACGTCCATCATGTTGATGGCCACCACCACGGGGATGCCCAGCTCCGTCAGCTGGGTGGTCAGGTAGAGGTTGCGCTCCAGGTTGGTGCCGTCCACGATGTTCAGGATGGCGTCCGGCCGCTCGCTGATCAGGTAGTTGCGGGCCACGACCTCTTCCAGCGTATAGGGGGAGAGGGAATAGATGCCCGGCAGGTCGGTGATGGTGACGGACGGGTTCTTTTTGAGCCTGCCTTCTTTTTTTTCCACCGTCACGCCCGGCCAGTTGCCCACAAACTGGTTGGAGCCGGTCAGGGCGTTGAACAAAGTGGTTTTGCCGGCGTTCGGGTTGCCGGCCAGCGCGATTCTCAGTTCCATCTCTTTCTCCTACTCCACTTCGATCATTTCGGCGTCGGCCTTGCGCAGGCTCAGCTCGTAGCCGCGAACCGTGATCTCGATGGGGTCGCCCAGCGGCGCCATGCGCACCAGGTGCACCTGCACCCCCTTGGTGATGCCCATATCCATGATGCGGCGCTTGACGGCGCCCTCGCCCGTCAGGCGGACCACCCGGACGGTTTCGCCGATCGCGGCATCGCGCAGTGTCTTCATCGCTTCTCCTCCTTAAAGCGGCCCCCGCCGCGTCAAATCATGATTTTCTGCGCCATTTCGCGGCTGATGGCGATGCGCGACTCCTTAACGCTTACAATCACATTGCCGCCCAGCGTGCTGACCACCGAGACCGAACCGCCCGGCACAAAGCCCAGATCTTCCAGATGTTTTTTCACTTCGGGCAGACCGCCCACTTTTTTGATGATGTTGTTTTCTCCGATGGCGGCAAGCGTTAATGGCATCATAGCGTCCTCTTTCCGTTAGTTTTTTACCAAGCGCCCGGCATAAATTTGGTTAGATTGCTCTAACCATTGTTAGCCTAAGCTAACGCAGCTATATTCTGTACGATGAAAGCGCGCTTGTCAATAGAATTTTCGGCATTACCCGAAATTTTTCTGATTAATCATCGTTATTGATTTCTTTTCCTGATAACAGGGAGTCGAATGATCCCCGCGCCGCTTTGCCTGCGCGCTCCGTACCGGATTGCATGATAAATTTTGCGCGCATGAATAGAATTTATCAGCTGACAAGAAAAAAGCCGTCTTTCTTACTCTCCTCACCCGCGAGAATACCTTCTCCGCCCGCTCTTTTCGAGAAAAATTTCGCAGCCTTCGGATACCGAAAAGCATAGGCGCGGCATGGAAAAACGGCCCCGTCCGCTCCTTGTGAGAGCGCGCTGCTGAGAATAAATCTTGACACGAGAAAACAATACATGACATAGTTTTCACAGAAATAGCGCATATTGATCTTGTCCTCAGGACTTGTTTCACATGTGACATATAAGGAAGGAACTGACATGAATGGCTGAAATTCAGCTGAGATCTTCACAGCCAGCCCGCCGCGCGCTGAAGCGGCGCAGAAAATGGACAAGGGACGACACAGAACTGAGCCTGCTGGCGCTGCCAACGAGCCTCTGGTACCTGATATTCTGTTATCTCCCAATGTTTGGCATTATCCTGCCTTTCCTCAGCTATAAGATCGTGCCGGGGGCGGGGCTTTTCGGCAGCATTCTGCGCAGCGAGTTCGTGGGGCTTAAAAACTTTCAGTACCTGTTCAAGGGCGGGCAGATCTGGGTGCTGCTGCGCAACACCATCGGCTACAACATCGTGTTCATCATTCTGGGCATCGTGGTGCCGGTCAGCCTGGCCATTCTCATCTCGATGCTGCGCAACCAGCGCGGGGCCAAGGCCTACCAGACCATGATGTTCTTCCCGCACTTTTTAAGCTGGGTTGTGGTCAGCTATTTCGTCTACGCCTTCCTGAACGCGCAGAACGGCATCGTGGTCAGCATGCAGAAGGCCATGGGCCTTGCGCCCTCCAACTTCTACCGCATGCCGAGGTTCTGGGTCTTCGCCTTCCCGCTGCTCAACCTGTGGAAGGGCGTGGGCAACGGCATGGTGGTGTATCTGGCCGCCATCACCGGCATCGACCACTCGCTGTACGAGGCCGCGGTCATCGACGGGGCCACCAAGCCGCAGCAGGTGCGCTACATCACCCTGCCCAGCCTCAAGCCCATGATGATCATGATGTTCATCCTGTCCGTCGGCCGCATCTTCTATTCCGATTTCGGCCTGTTCTATCAGGTGACGCAGGGCATCCCGCGGTCCATTTACAATGTGTCGGCCACCATCGACACCTTCGTGTACCAGAGCCTGCGCTCCTCCATGCCCTACGGCATGATCGCCGCGCCTACCTTCATCCAGTCCGTCGCCTGCTGCATCACGATTCTGCTGGCGAACGCGCTGATCCGCAGGGTGGACCCGGACAACGCGCTGATTTAAGGAGGGCGGCATGGAAAAACAATACAGAGAAAACGAAACGGCAAACAACCGCCTGACCCGCATCAGCTGGCCGGCGAACCTCGGCTTCAACGCCGTGCTGCTCTTCTTCGCGCTCGCCTGCTTTCTGCCCTTTGTGGTGGTGTTTCTTGTCTCCATCACCGACGAAGCAAGCATCCTGTCGCGCGGCTACCAGCTGCTGCCCAAAGAGTTCAGCCTGCAGGCCTACCGCTTTCTGTGGAAGGAGCGGGAGCAGATCATCCAGGCGCTGATCATGTCGCTCGCCGTCACCGGCATCGGCACGGTGCTGGGCGTGCTGCTGACCTCGGTGCTGGGCTATGTGATGAGCAGGCCCGGCTATCGGCTGAAGGGCTTTCTGACCTGGATGGTGTTCATCCCCATGATTTTCAACGGCGGCATGGTGGCCAGCTACGTCATCAACGTGCAGCTGCTGCAGTTCCGCAATGGCATCCACGCGCTGATTCTGCCCCTGATGGTGGGCAGCTTCAACGTGGTCATCTGCAAAACCTTTTTCCGCACCACCATCCCCGACTCGATCGTCGAATCGGCCAAGATCGACGGCGCGGGGCAGCTGCGCATCTTTTTCAGCATCGTGCTGCCCATCTCCAAGCCCGTATTGGCCACCATGGCGCTGTTTTTAAGCTTCGGCTACTGGAACGACTGGTTTCTGTCGCTGCTCTATATCTCCGATACCAAAATGTACACCCTGCAGTACCTGCTGCAGCAGATTGTGATGAACATCGAGTTTCTGGCCAAGAACCCGGGCCTGGGCGCCAGTCTGCAGGAGTATGTCAAATCCATGCCCCGCGAGTCCGTGCGCATGGCCATCGCCGTGCTGATCGTGCTGCCCATCGCGCTGGCCTATCCCTTCTTCCAGAAATACTTTATCTCCGGCCTGACCATCGGCGCGGTGAAAGGCTGACGCCTTCCAGTCGACAACTGCGTTGTCAACTGGAATAGGAAACGATCGGCCTATCCCGCACCACCCACGGGAGCTGTTTAGCCCTGTACTTACTTTGGATTTGCCCCTTCGGGGTGATCATACATTTTCTTCAAGGAGGCACCAAACCCTATGAAAAAACTCCTCTCTCTGGCTCTGGCTCTTTTGATGGTGGCTGGCCTGGTTCCCTTCGCGCTGGCGGGGGAGACGGCGAGCGTCAAGTGGGTATCGCTGGGTAACGGCATGCCGGAAAACTATGACAGCTGGAAGGCCAAAGTGGACGCCTATCTGACCGAGAAAATCGGCGTCACGCTGGAAGCGGACATCCTCAGCTGGGGCGCCTATGGCGACCGGCGCAACGCCATCATCAACGGCGGCGAGTATTTTGACGTGATCTTTACCGACAGCGGCAGCTACGCGGCCGATATCGCCAAGGGCGTGCTGCTGGATATCAAGCCCCTGCTGGACAAGGTGCCCGAGCTGAAGGCCGCCGTGCCCGAAGGCTTCTGGGACGCCATCACCGTGGACGGCAAGATCTACGCCGTGCCCACGCTGAAGGACAGCGCGCTGGCGCACTTCTTCGTGTTTGACCCCGTGATGCTGAAGGAGCTTGGCATCGACGTGTCGGGCGTGAAGACGCTGGCCGACCTTGACCCCATCTTCCGCAAGATGAAGGAAGGCGGCATCGAGTCCCCCTTCAAGCTCAACAAGGGCGGCGCCTACCACATGCTGGACGTGTATGACGGCGCGGGCGTGGGCGTGCCCGTGATGGGCGTGCGCTACGACGATCAGGAGCGCAAGGTTGTCTCCGTGTTCGAGAGCGAAGAAATCATGGCCAACCTGAACCTGCTGCACAAGTGGTATAACGACGGCCTCATCAACGCCGACGCGGCCACGCTGGCCGAGGCCGGCAGCGAGCTGCCCTTCTATGTGGCGCAGGGCTGGGCAGGCGCCTGGACCTACACCAAGGACGGCAAATCCGTCACCGGCACCACCGTGCCCTTCATCGGGCCCATCTCTTCCTCCGGCACCATCATGGGCAGCATGAACGGCGTGTACGCTGGCGCCAGGAACCCCGAGAAGGTACTGGAGTTCCTGCAGCTGGTCAACACCGACAGCAAGCTGCGCGACATGATCTGCTACGGCGAAGAGGGCGTCAACTTTGAGTATGTAAACGGCCTGGTCGAGCAGAACAACGAAAAGCCCTGGCCCTGGGCGCGCTACACGCAGGGCAACCACGCCATCCTGACCCCCACCACCGCCAACCCCGACCTGTTCTCCGGCATCGCCTTTGTCAACGACAACGCGGTGCCCAGCGTGCTGATGGGCTTCAACCTGGACCGCAGCAAGATCGAGGACGAGCTGGCCCAGATCAAGGCCACCTATGAGAAGTATCAGTCCGAGATGCTGACCGGCACCGCCGACCCCGCCGAAATCGTGCCCGCGATGATGGACGAGCTGAAGGCCGTCGGCTTTGACGAGGTGATGGCCGAGGTGCAGCGCCAGATCGACGCGCATTTCGCGAAGTAAGGTCAAATAATCTTTATAACTGAATCCACAGGGCCGGCCGGGGAAACCCGACCGGCCCTATCTTTTTCTTTTCTGTTTGCCGCGCTCAGGCATTTGCTGTTTTCGGGCATTCTATGCTATGCTGTATAAAAACCTGCACAGCCTGAAAGAAAGAAGGTGAAGGCATGAATTTGCGCGAATCCGGCGAGATGTATCTGGAAACCATCCTGATCCTTGCCGGGCAGGGCAAGCCGGTGCATTCCATCGACGTTGCCAAATATATGAACTTTTCCAAGCCCAGCGTCAGCCGCGCCATCGGCATCCTGCGCGACGCCGATTATGTAACGGTGGACGAGCAGGGCCATCTGCAGCTGACCCCTTCCGGCACCGAGATCGCCGAGAAAATCTATGAGCGCCACAACATCCTGGCCGATTTTCTGGTGCAGCTGGGCGTGGACCGCGCCACCGCGCTGGACGACGCCTGCAAGATCGAGCACGATATCAGCGACAAGAGCTTTGAGGCCATCAAGAAGCGGATGCGGGAGCTGAAAAAGCAGTAAATCGAGGCCGGCGAATGGCCGCCCCCTTCCTTTGACAGGCAGGGGGTGGTTTTCTATAATGAGGGCAAACTCAAAGCCTGCGGCTTTCAGCATTTTGCAGCGCCTGGCGCGGGAGGGCCTATGAACAGTCAGTCGCCTATCGGCTTTTTCGACAGCGGTATCGGCGGGCTCAGCGTGCTGAGCGCGGCGCGGCAGGCCCTGCCCTTTGAACACTGCGTCTATTACGGCGATACGAAAAACGCGCCCTACGGCGTGCGCCCTCAGCAGGAGATCCTGCGTCTGGCGCGGGCGGGCGCGCAGCGCCTGATGAAAGAGGGCGTCAAGGCGCTGGTCATCGCCTGCAACACGGCGACAGGGGCCGCGCTCGGCGCGCTGCAGGCGGAGCTGCCCATCCCCGTGATCGGCATCCAGCCCGCGCTGGAGGCCGCGCAGGCCCTGCGCAAAGGCGGCCATATCCTTGCCCTTGCCACCCCGGCGGCGCTCGAAAGCGCGCGCTACAAGGCCCTGCGAAAGCGGTACGGCGAAGGGGTGATCGACCTGCCCGCCCCCGGCCTGATGGAGTTTGTAGAGCGGGAGGAGCTTTCGGGCGAGCGGCTGGAAAACGCGCTGCGCCGTCTCTTTTCTCCCTGTCTTGATATGCCCATCGACGTCATCGCGCTGGGCTGCACGCACTTTCCCTTTCTGAAAGCGGAAATCGCACACTTTTTCCCGGATGTGCCGATGATCGACGACAGCCCGCGCGTCTGCCGCGAGCTGTCAGAGGCCCTTGCCGAAAAGAACCTGCTGAACCCCGGCCCCGGCGCGGGCAGCCTGCGCCTGTATTCCTCCGGCGGGGCGGAAGCCGAGGAACGCCTGCGCCGCCTGGCGCTCGGGGGAGAGTAGAGGATACGAACGAATAGGAATACGAAAACGAAAGCGGGAAGGGAGCTTTTGAAAAAGCCCCCTTCCCGTGCCCATCCCTGAAAACTTCCATGATTGGCTGTCGCTGTCAGCCTTGATGCCCTATTAAAGTTCTTCGGGCGCTTGGGGCCTTCTTGAAAGAAGGCTCCCCGCCGTCTTGTCTTTACTCTTCAAAACTCTCCACCGGCTCGATGTCGCTGAGCTTGAGGCCGGGGTTCTTTTCCTCGGCCAGACGGA
>CAYZTQ010000070.1:0-8307 GCA_964481445.1 uncultured Christensenella sp.
AAGCCCGTCACATACCAGGTTCCGTCCAGATGCGGCACATAGGTGAAGGTTTCCGGGTCGGTCTGCCGGTCCTTCGGCAGGGCGCTCATGTTGCGCTCGAAGTTCTCCGCAAAGGCATCGTAAATATAGTGGTAGCGGCGGATGCGCGGGCCCATGTTGCCCTCCGCGGTCTGGATTTCGTATTTGCCGTCGCCAAGCGGCGTGACCGCAGTCACCAGCGCGACGTGCATGGTGGCGTAGCCTCCCCGCCTGCCGTAGACCACCTCGTAGCCAGGCTGCGGGATATAACCCCAGCGATCCATTTTCTTGAAGGCTTCCATGATCTTGGGCACGGCGGCCTCGCGCACCGCGTGGGCGGAGCCGTCGGGCAGCAGGACGCTGTCGTCCCTTGACTGCATCGGCACGCCGCCCATATCGAGGCTGTAGTTGACAAAGGCCCCGCACCAGCCGAACTTGCAGCCCTTGCCGCAGCGCCAGGCCGTGTACTTGTTGGATTTCGGGATGGAGCGGCCGGCAGCCACATACTCCTGCCACTCAGCGAGGGCGATGTCGATGCCCTGCCGCACTTCATCAGGCATGCTGCCGCCCGGCAGCACGCTGACTGCCAGCGTGCTCACCGCGCCGCCCTTTTTCGCCGTAAAGGTGATCTGCGCCTCCCCTTCTGAGAGGAAGCTGATGTTGCCGCGCCCGTCCACGCGGGCAACGCTTTCATCGCTGCTGACCCACTCCCCCTTCGCGGCGGGCGCGAAGCTGTAGCTGCGTCCCACGCTGCTGGTGATGGAGGCGGGATAGACGGGCGGCTCCTGCTTTTTCGCGGCCATGGCCTGCAGCGTTATCAGCAGCAGAGCCAGCAGCAGGACAGTCAGGCGTTTTCTCAGCATGGTTACTTCCTTTTCAAAGCGCGGGCAGGTTTCCCTTCCCGCGGTGTATTGCAAGCGCAGTATAGCATAGCGGCTGGCTTCACGCAAAAAGGGGAGGCATCAACCTCCCCCATGACATACCATACCGTATGCTTCCGCCCGCTTACAGCATATCAAGAATCGTTGCGAGGCTTTCCTTGGCGTCGCCAAACAGTAGCAGCACATCGGGACTGGGCTGATAGAGCGGGTTCTCAACGCCCGCGTAGCCGGGCTTATTGTCAAAGTTGCACACGACCAGTTTTTTGGCTTTGGCGGCCTCCAGCACCGGCAGGCCGTAGATCGGGGTGCCCTCGGCCGTGTTGGCGGCGGGGTTGACCACGTCGTTGGCGCCGATTACAAAGACAAGGTCGGTGGAAGCCATGTCGGGGTTGATGTCGTCCATCTCAAACAGCTTGTCGTAGGGGATATCCACCTCAGCCAGCAGCACGTTCATGTGGCCGGGCATGCGGCCCGCCACCGGATGGATGGCAAAGCGCACCCTGCGCCCGCCCTGTTCCAGCTTATCATGCAGAGCCTTGACCTTTTCCTGCGCCTGCGAAACGGCCATGCCGTAGCCGGGGATGATGATGACCTCTTTCGCCTCGCTGAGCCAGCCCGGCAGATCCTGCAAGGCCGCCCCGGCGGGCTGTTCTTCGGCAGGCTCTGCCTGCGGCATTTCCTCCGCGCCTTCTTCTTCCTTTTCTTCAGGGACAGGTTCGGCCGCGGGCACGGGAACGGGGTCAGTCTTCGTATTGCGCGACAGCAGGATGGCGGACAGCCTGCGGTTCATGGCGCGGCACATGATCTGCGTCAGCAGCAGGCCCGAAGCGCCCACGATGCCGCCGACCGAGACCAGCAGCACGTCGCCCAGCGCCATGCCGGTGATGGCCGCCGCAACGCCGGAGGTGGAGTTGAGCAGGGAGATGGTGATGGGCATATCCGCGCCGCCCACAGGCAGGGCGAAGAGCAGGCCGAAGGCCAGGCTGACCAGCGCCAGCAGCCAGGCAGGGGCCATGGCTGTGCGGATCACAAGGCCCAGCACAAGCAGCAGCCCCATCAGGCCCGCGCCGCCCAGCAGCAGCTCGCGGTAGCGGGGCAGAATGACCGGCTTTTGAGAGATCAGGCGGTGCAGCTTGCCCACGGCGATCAGGCTGCCTGTAAAGGTGAAAGCGCCGACCATCATGCCCAGCAGCGCCGTGAAGCGCTCAAACAGGCCCAGATCGCTCCTGTAGCCGAGGGTCAGCAGCGCGGCGCCCGCGGAGGCGAAGCCGCCCAGACCGTTGAGCAGGCCCACCAGCTGAGGCATGGCGATCATCTTGGTGTATCGGGCAAGGCCCACGCTGATCAGGCTGCCGATGGCAAGGCCGATCCAGATATCGCCGACCGCCAGCAGACGGTACTTGATGAAGGTGACCACGATGGCCAGCAGCATGGCCGCCGCGCTCAGGCGGTTGCCGCGCGCCGCGGTTTCCACGCGGCTCATCCAGTGGATGCCCAGCAGCACGGCCAGGCTAAGCATCGCGGAGAGGATGTAAAAGAGGGTGTCGCTCATTTCTCATCCTCCTCTTTTTTGCTGCCGCGGAACATGCCGAGCATCCTGTCGGTCACAGAGAAGCCCGCGGCCACGTTGACGGTGGCGCAGACGATGCTGAGGATGCCCAGCACGCGGCTGCCTGATGCCAGCGCGAAGCCCATCGCCGCCATGCAGCCCAGCAGGGTGACGCCGCTCAGGGCGTTCATGCCGCTCATCAGGGGCGTGTGCAGCAGGCTCGGCACCGAACCGATCAGCTTGTAGCCGATCAGCGTGGCCGCGATGAAAACAAGGACCAGCAATAGCTCTCTGCTCATAGGCCCATAGCCTCCCGGGCCCCCTCGTGCACCACCTGACCGTCTTTGGTGGTCAGAATGCTTCTGACGATCTCGTCCCCCGTATCCAGACGGATTTCGCCGTCCCTGACCAGATACCTGACGAGGTTGTAGATATTCTGCGAGAACATCCAGGTAGAGGAGGCGGGCAGCATGCCGGGGATGTTCTTGATGCCGACTACATGCACCTTTTCCGCGTCCGCCACTTCGCCGGGCACGGTGGCCTCGCAGTTGCCGCCCTGGTCGATGGAGATATCCACGATGACCGAGCCGGGCTTCATCACCTTCAGCATCTCTCTGGTGATGATTACGGGCGCGAGGCGGCCGGGCACCAGCGCGCTGAGGAAGATGATATCCATCTTCGCAAGCTCGGGCGCGATGATGGAACGCTCTTTTTCCAGCATCTCATGGCTAAGCGCTTTGGCGTAGCCGCCCGCGCCCTGCGCCAGCTCCTCCGGGATGCCGATATCGATGACCTTCGCGCCGAGGGAGGCGGCCTGCTCGCGCGCGGCGGCGCGGGTATCCACAGCGTAGGTCACCGCGCCGAGCCGCTTGGCGGTCGCCAGCGCCTGCAGGCCAGCGACGCCCACGCCGATGACCAGCGCGTTCAGCGGCTTCACCACGCCGACGGCGCTGAAGATCTGCGGGATAAAGGAAGGCAGGAGGTTCGCGGCGATCAGAATGCCCTTATAGCCCGCGCAGGTGCTCATGGAGGTGAGTGCGTCCATGCTCTGAGCCCTTGAGATACGCGGCACGCCGTCCAGCGTCAGGGCAATGACGCCCTTTTTCGCCATATTCTTCACCATCTCATGGTTGGCGGGAGAGGCGGGGTGAATAAAGGTGATCAGATACTGCCCCGGGCGCATCAAATCCACCTCGTGCAGGCCCAGCTCCTGATTAAAAAGCGGCTCCTTCACCTTGAGGATCAGCTCGGCGCGCTCATACACCTCGCGCGCGCCCGAGACCAGTTCGGCCCCGGCCTTGCGGTAGCCCTCGTCATGATAATAGGCGCCCTCGCCGGCGCCGGTTTCCACCAGCACAGTATGCCCGTCCGCCACCATCTTCGCGCAGGTTTCGGGCGTCGCGGATACACGGTCCTCGCCGTGCATTATTTCTTTAGGAATACCAATAATCATAGCCGGGCCCCCTTTTCGATTTTGCTGGCTTCATTATAGCGTGCTTTCCCTTGTGCAGCAATAGAAAACGCAAAATGGTTTCCGCGTTTTACCGACTTTCAAACGCAGTTTTTTCACACACTTTCCGGTAGAAAAACAGCGGTTTTTGACCGCGGCTCGGTTTCAATATTTGCAATTTCCGTTCTTAAATCTTCCATTTTCAGCATCCTTCATGGTGGCTCCGCTCGCCTTGACGGGGCACGGGGCGCATGCTAAGATATCCGCATCGGCTTTGACGAAGGACAACCTTCACAGAGCGCGCTATCAAGAGAGGGCGGCAGAGGCTGCAAGCTGCCTATAGCGCGGTGAAGCATTCACTTTCGAGCCGCCCGGCTGAACCCAAGTAGGCCGGGCCGTTTGCCGCGTTAGGGCAGCAATGAGCAAAGGCCCCGGCCTTTGAAATTTGGGTGGTACCACGCATGACGGCGTCCCTTGCATCGCAGGGGCGTTTTTCATTGTAAATGGAGGAAGAAAGATGGACATGCAGGAAGAGATCCTGGGCATCCGCACAGCCTGTCTCAAGGAGCTTGAAAAGGTTTCAGCCCTTGCGGAGCTGGAGCAGCTGCGCATCACGGTGTTGGGCAAAAAGGGCAGCCTGACGGGCCTGCTGCGCGGCATGGGTCAGGTGGACCCCGCCCTGCGCCCCAAGGTGGGCCAGTGGATCAACCAGACAAGGGAAGAGCTGGAGGGAAAGCTCGAGCAGCGCGCGGAGCAGCTGAAAGCCGAAGCCCTCGAGAAGCGGCTGCTGGATGAAGCAATCGACGTGACCGAGCCCCGCCCCCTGCCCCGCGCGGGCGTGCAGCACCCCAACAGCGCCGTGCTCGATCAGGTGATCGACTGCTTTGTAGGCCTCGGGTTTGAGGTGGTGGAAGGGCCGCAGATCGAGCTGGATCACTTCAACTTCGAGTTGCTGAACATCCCCAAAAACCACCCGGCGCGCGACGCGCAGGATACCTTCTATATCGACGACAATACGGTGCTGCGCACCCACACCTCCCCCGTGCAGGCCCGCGTGATGACCACGCGCAGGCCCCCCATCCGCATCGTCTGCCCCGGCCGGGTGTTCCGCGCCGATGAGGTGGACGCGACACACAGCCCGGTGTTCCACCAGATCGAGGGCCTTGTGATTGACGAGCATATCACCATGGCCGACCTGCGCGGCACGCTGGACGCCTTTGCCAAGCGCCTGTACGGCGAGGATATCGCCACCCGCTTCCGCCCCAGCTTCTTCCCCTTCACCGAGCCCAGCGCGGAGGTGGACCTGACCTGCTTCAACTGCCGCGGCAAGGGCTGCCGCGTGTGCAAGGGCACCGGCTGGATCGAGGTGCTGGGCAGCGGCATGGTCAACCCCAAGGTGCTGGAGATGTGCGGCATCGATTCAAGCAAATACTCGGGCTTTGCCTTCGGCATCGGCCTTGAGCGCATCACCATGCTGCGCTACGGCATCCCTGATATGCGCCTGATGTATGAGGGCGACGAGCGCTTTCTGCGCCAGTTCCGCTGAGGAGGAGAGAAAATGAAAGCATCCATCAACTGGCTGAAAGACTATACCGACCTGCCGGAGAGCAGCGCGGAAGTGGAGCGCAGGCTGATTCTGACCGGCACGGCCGTCGAGAGCGTGGAGCCGCTGGACGGCGGCATCGAAAAAGTAGTGGTGGGCCGCGTACTCAGCTGCCGCGACCACGAGAACTCCGACCACCTGCACGTCTGCATGGTGGATGCAGGCGCAGGAGAGCCCCTGCAGATCGTCTGCGGCGCGCCCAATGTGAAGGAAGGCCTGCTGGTGCCCGTCGCGCTGGTGGGCGCGAAGCTGCCCGGCGGCATCGAAATCAAGGCCGGCAAGCTGCGCGGCGTCGATTCCTTCGGCATGCTGTGCTCTTCGACCGAACTGAATATCCCGCAGGAGCTGTACCCCTCCATCGGGTCAGCGGGCCTGCTTGTCTTTAATGAGGAGTACGCCCCCGGCACCGATGTGCGCGATGTGTTCGGCATCCGCGACGAGGTGGTGGATGTGGAAGTGCTGGCCAACAGGCCGGACTGCCTGAGCGTCTGGGGGCTGGCGCGCGAAGCGGCCGCCGTGTTCGGAAAGCCCTTCCGCCTGCCTGCCCTTGATTACAGGGAAGACGATCAGGACAGTATCGCCCGTCACGTGAAAATCAGCGTGCGGGACGCGGACCTCTGCCCCCGCTACGCCGCACGCGTGGTCAAAAACGTGCGCATCGCGCCCTCTCCCCTGTGGCTGCGGGCCTATCTGCACGCCGCCGGGATGCGCAGCATCAACAACATCGTGGATATCACCAACTTTGTGATGCTGGAAACCGGCCACCCGATGCACGCCTTTGACCTGTCGCGCGTGCGCGGGGCCGAGATCATCGTGCGCCGCGCCGAGGCGGGCGAAAAGCTGACCACGCTGGATGAAAAAGAGCACACCCTTTCGGGCGGCGAGCTTCTGATCTGCGACAGCGAGGGACCGACCGGCCTGGCCGGCATCATGGGCGGGCTGGAGAGCGAAATCGAGGAAAGCACCAAAACCCTGCTGTTTGAGTGCGCTGCCTTTGACAGAAGCAGCATCCGCCTGACGGCGAGGGCGCTGGGCATCCGCACCGAGTCAAGCGGACGCTTCGAGCGCGGCGTCAACCCGCGCACGGTGATGCAGGCGCTCGACCGCGCCTGCCATCTGGTGGAAGAGCTGAACACCGGCGAAGTGGTCACAGGCTTTGTTGACCTGTACGAAAACCCGCTGGGGCCCGCCACGGTCAGGGCAAGCGTTAAAAACATTGCCGGCCGCTGCGGCGTGGACATTCAGTCTGACGAAATGGTGGACATCCTGCGTCGCCTGCACTTTGAGGTGCTCGAGGAGGGCGACATCCTGACGGTGACGGCCCCCGATTTCCGGCAGGATATCGAGCAGGAAGCCGACATCTGCGAGGAAGTGCTGCGCATGGCGGGCTATGACCGCATCCCCGCCACGCTGATGAAGGGCGAAGCCAGGCAGGGCTTTGACAGCGAGAGCCGCCTGCGCAAAAAGGCGCTGAGCAGCCTGCTGAACGGCATCGGCTACGACGAAATCTATAACTACTCCTTCTTCGGCCAGAAGCAGCTGGACAGCCTGCGCCTTGAAGAGGGCGACGAGCGGTTGAACCCTGTGCGCATCCGCAACCCCCTGGGCGAGGACACGGCGCTGATGCGCACGACCCTCGTGCCGGATATGCTGAAGACGCTGGCGCTCAACATGGCGCGCGGCAACGAGCAGGCGCTGCTGTATGAGTTCGGAACGGTGTTCGCAAACAGGCCGCACGAAAGCAGCCCCTATGACGAGCAGCCCTGGCTGTGCCTGGGCCGCAGCGGCGAGGGCAGCGACTTCTACGCGCTGCGCGACGCGGTGCTGCTGCTGTGCGAGCGGCAGGGCCTGAAATTTGCCATCAGCGCAAGGCCTGAACCTTACCTGCACCCCGGCCGGAGCGCCGGTATCAGCGCAAACGGCACGCTGATCGCGAGGCTGGGCGAGGTGCACCCCGCCGTGGCTGCCGAATACGGTATGGACACAAGAGCCTATGTGGCGGAAATCGACCTGCGGGCTTTCTGGGCCGCCGCCACGCCGATGCCCGCCGTCAAAGAGCTGCCCCGCATGCCCGCGGTCAGCCGCGACATCGCGCTGGTGATTGATAACGGGCAGGAGCTGCTGCCGGTAATGGAGGCCATCCGCCGCGCGGGCGGCGCGCTGCTGGAAGACGTGCGCCTGTTTGACGTGTACCGCGGCAGCCAGCTGGCCGAAGGCAAAAAATCCTGCGCCTTCTCCCTTGTTTTCCGCGCGCCCGACAAGAGCCTGGAAGAAAAGGAAATCACCGCGCTGATGGACAAGGTGCAGCGCTCGGTCAAGGCGCAGTTCGGCGCGGAGATCAGGGCATAAAGCCTTATGAGGATGAGCCGATGCTGATTCGGGCATACGAGGAAAAGGATCTGCCTGCCCTTCGCGCCATCTGGAACGAGGTGGTGGAGGACGGCATCGCCTTCCCGCAGACGGAACCGCTGGACGAGAAAAGCGCCGCCGTGTTCTTTGCCGCGCAGAGCTTTACCGCCGCCGCTGAGGATGAAGACGGGAACATCCTCGGTCTCTACATTCTGCACCCCAACAACATCGACCGCTGCGGGCATATCGCCAACGCCAGCTTCGCCGTGCGCTCAAGCGAGCGGGGCAGGCACATCGGCGAGGCGCTGGTGCTGCACTGCCTCAAAAAGGCAGGAGAGCTGGGCTTCCGCCTGATGCAGTTCAACGCAGTGGTGGAAAGCAACACCCACGCCCGAAATCTCTACGAGCGCCTCGGCTTCGTGCCCCTCGGCGCCATCCCCGGCGGCTTTCTGATGAA
>CAYZTQ010000070.1:8407-10127 GCA_964481445.1 uncultured Christensenella sp.
GCCGTGCTGCTTTGCCCTGTCCAGCGCCACCTCCCGCAGCTGGCGGTCATAGGCCATGCTCATATCGGGAAAGCGTGGGCCGAAGGCGTCCAGGTTCGCCCCACGCAGCGGATTCCTGCCGGTCAGGTTGATGTAATCGGTAATCAGCATCAGTTCGCCCGGGTGAAAATCGGTGTTGACGCCGCCCGCCGCGTTGGTAAGGATGAGCGTGCGCACGCCAAGCAGCGCCATCACACGGATGGGCATGGTGACCTTGTCCAGCGAATGGCCCTCATAGTGGTGAAAGCGGCCGGACATAATCAGTACCCGCTTGTCGCGGATGGTGCCGACAATCAGCTTGCCGGCGTGGCCCGGCACGGTGGATTTGGGAAAGCCGGGGATCTCGTCGAAGCTGATCTCGCGCGGCCCGATTAGCGCTTCCTCATAGCCGCCCAGCCCGCTGCCAAGCACCACCGCCACATCCGCCGGCCCGCAGACGCGGCGCACGGCGTCCGCCGCCGCGTGCAGTTTTTTCATGGAAACAGCCATCACTTCTCCTCCATCCCGCTCAGGAAAGATACGGCGCCGAAGCGCTCCTCGTGGCCGAAATACTCGCTCAGCGTGGCCGCCACGTCGCTGAAGCTCCCGCGCGTGCCCAGGTCGTACAGCCCCTGCATGCCCTTTTGCCAGGCGAGCAGCGGCACATATTCCCTGGTATGGTCGGTGCCGCGGAAGGTGGGGTCGCAGCCGTGGTCGGCCGTGATGATGAGCAGGTCGCCCTCCTGCATCAGCGCGGTCAGCTCCGGCAGGCGGCTGTCCGCATATTCCAGCGCGTCGCGGTAGCCCTTCACATCGCGCCGGTGGCCGTAGATCATGTCCGTATCCACCAGGTTGACAAAGCACAGGCCGTCAAAATCCTGCTTCATGTAATCGATGGCGGCGTCGATACAGGCGGGGTTGCCGGCGGCGTGGTTGGAAGCTGTCAGCCCCCTGTGGTTGAAGATATCCTCGATTTTGCCCACACCGAGCACCTGATGGCCCTTGCTTTTGAGCAGGTCGAGCACGGTCTCGCCCGTCGGGTCGAGCGAAAAATCGCGCCTGCCCTTGGTGCGGGTAAAGGCGCCCGCCTTTTCGCCGACAAAGGGGCGCGCGATCACGCGGCCCACGGCATAGGGCCCGGTCAGCAGCCCGCGCGCGGTCTCGCACATTTCATACAGGCGCGGGAGGGGGATTACCTCCTCATGCGCCGCAATCTGAAACACGCTGTCGGCCGAGGTATAGACGATGGGATAACCGGTGCGGATATGCTCTTCCCCCAGCTCATCCAGGATCACGGTGCCGCTGGCGGGATAGTTGCCCAGCGTCTTTGTGCCGATGGCTTTTTCAAAAGCCTCCAGCAGCTCCCGGGGAAACCCGTCCGGGAAGGTGGGGAAGGCCTGCGTGAGCCTGAGCCCCGCAATCTCCCAGTGGCCGGTGGTGGTATCCTTGCCCGGGCTCTGCTCCGCCATCCTGCCGAAAGCACCCGCGGCCCGCTCGTCCGGCTCAAGGCCGATGCCGGGGATATGGGAAAAGCCCATCGCGTTCATGTTGGGCAGCCGCAGCGGCAGCGCCCCCGCGATATGTCCCAGCGTGTTGGCCCCCTCGTCGCCGTATAAATGCGCGTCGGGCAGCGCTCCCGCCCCCACGCTGTCCAGAACAATCAGCAGTGCTTTTTTCATGTCTCATCCCTCCTGATAAAAAA
>CAYZTQ010000071.1:0-9979 GCA_964481445.1 uncultured Christensenella sp.
CGCCGAGGCCGATTGAAAACAGGAGGGCTGCGGCCCTCCTGCACCACCCATGGGGGTTGTCAATAATCTGAGCGAGCTGCCTGAGAATCTACCCTTCCCGAGACAGCTCCACCAGCTTTTCCAGCGTGTTGCGGTTGCGGGTCGTGCAGGCCGTTTTGCAGGCCCTCTCCAGAAAGTTGTTATTCAGCTTCGTGCGCGCGGCGCTGCCGGGGATGTAGAGGTAGAGGACGCCATCGCCCGCCCGCAGCAGATCCTCGCCGAAATCGCGGGCGGCAAGCTCCGCAAGCGTTTTCTCCGCGATTTTTGTTTCGGGAAAGACATAGAAAACGCGTTCTTTGAGAAAATCCCCGGTAAAGGGGTTCTCATCGAGCGCTTTTTGTATTTCCTGAGGGGTTCTGAGAATGACGGGCAGATCGGGGCCGATTTGCTCCCGAATCAGCTGGCGCAGGTGCTCCGCCGTCTCCTGTCGGCTTTTGCTGCTTTCAAGCAGCAGGTTGCCGGATTGGATATAGGTGCGAACCTTTTCATAGCCCGCGACGGAGACGGCCTCGCGCAGCCGGGCCATCGGCACCTTGTTTTTGCCCGTCGGCATCACGCCGCGCAGCAGGGCGATAAAACTGTTTGCCATGGAGCCTCCTTTTACCTTGCCTCTCCCAGCATGTCCTTCACATAATTGGGCAGGTAGAAGGCGCCCCGGTGCAGGTCGGTATTGTAGTAGCGGGTGGGGATGTTCAGGGCGTTCCAGCGCTCTGCGTCCAGATCCTTCAGCGGGTCGAAGGTGATGCTGGCAAAGCCGAACAGCCAGTGGCCCGAGGGGTAGCTGGGGATGTGCGCCTGATACACGCTGTGGATGGGGAAGCTCTCCTTGATGCGGCGGTGGGCGCGCTTCATGGCGTCCGCCTCGTAGGAATAAAAGGGGCTCTCATGCTGGTTGATCATGATGCCGTCCTCGCGCAGCGCCTTGTAGCAGTTGCCGTAAAACTCCTTGGTAAACAGCACCTCGCCGGGGCCGAAGGGGTCGGTGGAATCGACGATGATCAGGTCGTAGGTATCCGACAGCCTTCTGATAAACTTAAGCCCATCCTGAATGTGCACGGTGACGCGCGGATCCTCGTAACCGACGGCGCAGCTGGGCAGGTATTCGCGGCAGGCTTCGACCAGCGTGCCGTCGATCTCGACCACGTCGATGGCCTCGATGCCCGGATAGCGCGACAGCTCGCGCAGCGCGGCGCCGTCGCCCGCGCCGACCACCAGCACGCGGCGGATGTTCGGGTGCACGGCCATCGCGGGGTGGATCAGCATCTCGTGGTAGATAAACTCGTCCTTCTCGGTCAAAACGATGACGTCGTCCAGCGTCAGCACACGGCCGAACTCGCGGCTCTGAAAGATGTCGATCTTCTGGTAGTCGCTGGTTTTGGAATACAGCTGTTCATCCACCAGTATGTTGAGCTTGACGTTGTCGGTATGGCTTTCGGAAAACCAGAATCCCATGGCCTGCCCCTTTCAGCTGACCACCTGAATGGTCTGCGCGGTGATGTCGCGCGTGCCTGTCAGCACGCATCCCTTTTCCTTGGAGGAGAGGATGAAATCCACGATCTCCTGCGTGATGCGCTCGCCGGGGGCGAGCAGCGGGATGCCCGGCGGGTAGGTCATCAGCGCCTCCGCGCTGACAAGGCCCGCGGCCTCCCTGAGGGGCACCGGGTGCTTGGCGGCGTAGAAGGCTTCCTTCGGGGTCAACACCAGCTGCGGGGCCATGTACTCATAGCTGAAGCCCTGCCCGGCGGGCCGCTTGTAGCGGCGGCGGATCTCGTAGAGCGCGCCGATCAGCCGCTCGATGTTCTTGGTCTTGTCGCCGATGGAGATGTAAGCGAGGAAGTTGCTCAGGTCGCCGAATTCGATCTGGATGTCGTACTCGTCGTGCAGGATATCGTGCACCTCGATGCCGGCAAGGCCCAGATCGCGCGTGTTGACCGACAGCTTGGTCGTGTCAAAGTCAAAGATCGTGTCGCCGTTGATCAGCTCGTCCGAATACACCAGATAGTCGCCGATCTGGCGGATTTCGTCTCTGGCGTAGGCAGCGTACTGCTTGACCTTTTCAAACACCTCGTGCCCGTTCAGCGCCAGCGTGCGCCTTGAAATATCAAGGGACGAGATCAGCAGGTAGCTGCCCGAGGTGGTCATGGTCAGGTTGACGATCTGGCGCACATAGTCGGGGTCAAGGCCCGGCCCGCACAAAAGGAAGCTGGACTGGGTCAGACTGCCGCCCGATTTGTGCATGCTGACGGCGGCCATGTCGGCCCCGGCCTGCATGGCGCTGACGGGCAGCCCCTGGCCGAAATAAAAGTGCGCGCCATGGGCCTCGTCGCACAGCACCTTCATGCCGTGCTCGTGCGCGCACCTGACGATCTCCCTGAGGTTGGAGCAGATGCCGTAGTAGGTCGGGTTGTTGACAAAAACCGCTTTGGCGTCCGGGTTGGCCCGAATGGCGGCCTTCACGTCATCGACCGACATGCCCAGCGCGATGCCCAACCGCTCGCTGACCTGCGGGTTGATGTAGACGGGGATGCCGCCCGAGATGACCAGGCCGTTGATGATGCTCTGATGCACGTTGCGCGGCAGAATCAGCTTGTCGCCCTCGCGGATGGTGGAGAAGATCATCGCCTGGATGGAGGCGGTGGTGCCGCCCACCATGAAGTAGGCCGCCGCTGCGCCGAAGGCCTCGGCCGCCAGCTCCTCGCCTTCCTTGATGATCCCGGTAGGGTGGCAGAGGCTGTCCAGATACTTGGTGGAGTTGACATCCACCGACAGGCAGCGCTCGCCCAGAAAATCCATCAGCTCTTTGTTGCCGCGCCCGCGCTTGTGGCCGGGAACGTCGAAGGGCACCAGTTTCTCGCGGCGCATTTTTTCCAGCGCCTCGAAGACGGGGGCCCTGTGCTGATCCAGCATGTTTCAATCACCTTGCTTTGCAGAAAAATAGGGTGTGATACCGCTTCAGCCGTATCAAAAAGGGATGCGCTGCGCTTGCAGCACATCCCTGCGGCCGCCCTGAGAGCGGCTCTTGTGGTCAGGGTGCAACCGGCTCGCCTCCGGCACGTTCCGCTGTGGAACTCGGCCTGAGTATACGAGGAAAGAAGGCGGGGTGTCAACCGAAAATCCGCAAATTGGGGGAAGGATTTTTCTCTTATTTGCTCATGCTGCTTGACAGCTCCAGCGCTTCCTCCATCCACTTGACGTAAAGGCCTTCGGCCTCCACTTCCTTGATGATTTCGTTGACCGCGGCTACCAGCTCGCCCGAGCCCTTGGGCGCGGCCATGGCGACGCCCAGGTAGTTGTAGTCAAAAAAGCTTTCGCACAGCGCCAGGTCGGGGTAGTTGGCCACATAGTTGTCGGCTACCACGGTCGCCAGCGCTACGCCGTCCGCCTTGCCGTTCATCACCATCATGATGGCGTCGGGTATTTTGACGATGGGCTCCATCTTGGCCTTGGGAAGCTGCTCAGAAACCAGCTGCTGCTGCAGGGTGCCGTTTTGCGCGGCGACCACCTTGCCTTCAAAATCGGCCAGAGTCTTCAGCTTGTCGGCGTTCTTTTTCAGGATGACGATGCCCTGCCTGCCGTCGTTGTAGTAGATGTCGGTAAAGTCCATCATCTCGGCGCGCTCGGGCTTGGGCACCATGCCGGCTACGCACAGATCCGCCTTGCCCGCGGCGATGGCGGCCAGTGCGGTATCAAAATCCATGGCCTCCAGCTCAAGCTCCACGCCCAGTTTCTCCGCCACATAGTTGATCAGGCTGATGTCGGAGCCCACGGGCTTGCCTTCCAGATCCAGAAACTCGTAGGGCGCGTAATCGGGGGAGGTGACGGCCACCAGCTTGCCCGCGGCCTTGACCTTTTGAAGGCTCTGGTCGCCCTCCGCCCACGCCGTGCCCGTCATGCCCAGAAGCATCATCAGGGCCAGCGTCAGGCTCAGCGCTTTTTTCATCAACTGTTTCATGGGTCTACCTCCTGCGTCTGTTTGGGATGGCGACACCATAGCATGGATAAATATGCATTGTCAAGCACGTTTTCTGAAAAAATTTGCATATGTGAAATATGGGCGAAATACCAAACAAGTACAAATAATCGTTTATATGTGCTGTACATGGCGGAATTATCATGCTATACTGCCAGCGTTCAGGTTGAATGTTTATGCATCGGAGGCACGCATGCCGCAGCTCAGCACGAGGGTCAGTCATTTTACGGATTCGGTCATCCGGCGGATGACGCGTATCTCAGACGCCGCGGGGGCCATCAACCTCTCGCAGGGTTTCCCCGATTTTGACCCGCCGAAGGAAATACTGGACGCGCTGGAAAAGATGGCGCACGAGGGGCCGCATCAGTACGCGGTCACCTTTGGAGCGCCCGAGTTCCGCGAGGCGCTGGTCAGGAAGCACGAGATGTTCTCGGGCCTTGCTTACGACCCGGACAGCGAGGTGGTGGTCACCTGCGGCGGGACCGAGGCGATGATGTGCGCCATGATGGCCGTGTGCAACCCCGGCGACCGGGCGGTCGTGTTCAGCCCTTTCTATGAAAATTACGCGGCGGACGCCATCCTGTCCGGGGCGGAGCCCATCTATGTGCCGCTGGTGCCGCCCGATTTTCATGTGGATGAGGCGGCCCTGCGCGAGGCCTTCAAACAGCGGCCCAAGGCCATCGTGGTCTGCAACCCCTCCAACCCCTGCGGCAAGGTGTTTACAAGGGAAGAGCTGATGCTCATCGCGCAGCTGGCGCAGGAGAACGACTGCTTTGTGATCACCGACGAGGTGTACGAGCATATCGTCTTTTCGCCCCATCAGCACGTGCATTTCGCCGCCCTGCCCGGCATGCGGGAGAGGACGCTGACCTGCAGCTCGCTTTCCAAAACCTATTCCATCACGGGCTGGCGGCTGGGCTACCTGCTGGGCCCGGCCGAAGTGATCGACGCCGCCCGCAAGGTGCACGATTTTCTGACCGTCGGCGCAGCGGCCCCGCTGCAGCAGGCTGCGCTGCCCGGCCTTAATTTCGGCAAAGATTATTATGAAAACCTGCAGGCGGTATATACGAAAAAGCGGGAGTATTTCCTCAAAGGCCTTGACGCGATCGGCCTTGCGCACAACGACCCGCAGGGCTCCTACTTCGTGCTGGTGGATATCAGCGGCATCCTGAAGCAGGAGAAGTTCAAGGGGATGGACGACCTTGCCTTCTGCGAGTGGATGACGAGGGAGATCGGCGTCGCCGCGGTGCCCGGCTCCAGTTTCTTTAAAGAGGGCGGCGGGCAGTACATCCGCCTGCATTTTGCCAGGGAGGAGGCAACGCTCGCGGAAGCCCTGAAAAGGCTTTCCGCGCTGTCAGCATATGCGGGACGGTAAGGAGACGATCCGCCTGCCCGCCTATACCGCGGGGGCAGGGGCCTATCAGGGCGTATCGCGGGAGGCAGCGAAGTTCGGCGGCCGCCTTTTGCTTGCCGGGGGCAGGCGCGCGCTCGCCGCGGGGCAGAAGAAGCTTGTTTCCTCGCTGTCAGGCGGCGCGCGCGTCGTGCACACAGAGATACTGACCGGCCTTTGCACCGACAGGGAGGCGGAGGCGCTGGCCGAGCTCAGCGTGAAGCAGGGGGCCGAGCTTCTCTGCGGCATGGGCGGCGGGCGGGCGCTGGATACCGTGAAGGCGGCGGGGGAGCTGGCGAAGCTGCCCGTGTTCACCTTCCCCACCATCGCGGCAACCTGCGCGGCCGTGACGGGCCTCAGCGTGATGCACGGGGAGGACGGCGCTTTCTCGCGCCTCTTGCCTCTCAAAAACCCGCCCGCGCACGCCTTCATCGATACGGAGATCCTGGCGAAGGCGCCGCCTTGCTACCTGCGCGCGGGCCTCGGCGACAGCCTGGCCAAACACGTGGAAACGGAGTTTTCCGCAAGGGGCGCGGCGCTTGGTCACGGCGACCGGCTGGCCCTCTCCATCGCGGAGGGGCTGCTGAAAAGCATAGAAGAGGAAGGGCCGCAGGCCCTCGTCGAGGCCGCGGCGGGTAGAGCGGGGGAGGCGCTGGAGGATATGTCGCTTCTCAGCATCGTCAGCGTCGGCTGCGTGTCGCTTTTGATCAGCGAAGCATTCAACTGCGCGCTGGCCCACTCGCTCAATTACGCGCTGGACGGTCTGCCCGCCCTGCGGGGCTGCCTGCACGGCGACATGGTGGCCTGGGGCGCCGCGGTGCAGCTTGTGATGGACGGCCGGCAGGGAAAGGCCCTGCGCGTCCTGCGCCTGCTGCGGGCGCTGGGCATCCCCTGCAGCCTGCGGGAAATGGGGGCGGATTGGCGGGATGCCGCGCTGACCGCCGCCATCAGGAACGCCGCGCTGCAGCCCGATATGGAAAGGACGCCCTACCCGGTTTCGCCGGACAGGATACTGGAAGCCGTGCTGCAAACGGAAAGCATGGCTTTGGAGGTGTAAGGCTTGTTTGAAAACATGATCCCCAACATCCAGAAGGTGCTGCTGCGCTACTCTGGCCTGTTCGCGCAGGGGCTGGGCTTCACGCTGCTGCTGAGCGCGCTGTCGGTGATGGGCGGCACGGTCTTCGGCTCGCTGCTGGCGCTGATGCGCCGCTCGCGCTTCGCGCCCGCGCGCCTTGTCGCCACGGCCTATGTGGAGGTGGTGCGCGGCACGCCGCTGCTGCTGCAGCTCTACTTCTTTTACTTTATGCTGCCGGAGATGCTGCCGATGCTGCAACTTTCCAAATTCGCCAGCATCGCCATCGCGCTGCTGTTCAACTCGGCCGGCTATGTGTGCGAGATCGTTCGGGCGGGCATCGCGGCGGTCGATCCCGGGCAGGCGGAGGCGGCGCGCAGCCTGGGCCTGAGCGGCTCGCAGTGCATGCGGCGCATCGTGCTGCCGCAGGCCGTGCGCAACATCCTGCCCGCCCTGTGCAACGAGTTTGTCGCCGTCATCAAGGAGACCAGCCTTGCCTCCACCTTCTTTGTCGGTGACCTGATGACGCAGTATAATGTGGTGCGGGGCAACATGTTTCTGGTGTTCGAGCCCCTGATCGTCGTGGGTGTGGTATACTTTATGCTCACCTTTTCGCTTTCCAAGGCGGTTGCAATGCTTGAGAGGAGATTAAAAGCAGGTGATTGAGACAATTGATCTTAAGAAGAACTATGGCGACCTCGAGGTACTCCGCGGCATCAACGCCAGGGTGGAAAAGGGCGAGGTCATTTCCATCATCGGCCCCTCCGGCTCGGGCAAATCCACCTTTCTGCGCTGCCTCAACCTGATGGAGCAGCCCACCTCCGGGAAGGTGCTTTTCCACGAGCTCGACCTGACGGAGAGGGGCGTGGATATCGACATGCACCGCCAACGCATGGGCATGGTGTTTCAGCACTTCAATATCTTTCCTCACCTGACGGTGAAAGAGAATATCACGCTCGCGCCCACGCTGCTCAAAAAGCGCGGCAGGCAGGAGGCGGACGCCTACGCGCTGGAGCTGCTCAGCCGCGTCGGCCTCTTTGACAAGCGGGACGAATACCCGCGGCGGCTGTCGGGCGGGCAGAAGCAGCGCCTGGCCATCGTGCGCGCGCTGGCCATGGACCCGGAAGTGATGCTGTTTGACGAGCCGACCTCTGCGCTCGACCCCGAGATGGTGGGCGAGGTGCTGGCCGTCATCAAGGAACTGGTCAAAAACGGTATGACCTCGCTGATCGTCACCCACGAGATGGGTTTTGCCAGAGAAGTTTCCAGCCGCGTGCTCTTTATGGACGAGGGCCTGATCCAGGAGGAGGGCAGCCCCGAGCAGATTTTCGGCCATCCCCAGAACCCCAGAACGCGGTCTTTTTTAAGCAAGGTGCTGAGATAAAGCCATTCAATAAAAAAGCCCCGGCTTCCTACACGAAGTCGGGCTTTTTTAATGGCTGTAAATAATCCTCACTTTTTGGTGGTTGTTATAGCGCTTTATACGCATAGCATAGCCCATCTTTTATATTTCTAATAACCATGATATAATAAAAAATAAAAACCGAAGAAATGGGGAGTGGAGTATGAAAAGAGTATTTGTTGTATTCATTACAGTTCTGTTGCTGTTTACCAATTCTGCCTTTGCAGCTACTCAATTCCAACTGGATGACTATTCGGATAAAGAGTTACAGGATATCCGTAAGCAAATCCAAGAACACTTCTCCAATAATAAACGAGGAGATCTCCTTTACGAAGACGACAATGTCGCGATGTATTATCTGGGATGGAAAAAAGAGTATTCCACCTATGAGCTCTGGGTAACATTCGTGAATAAGACAGAGAAGAACCTCATGGTTACGGCGGAAAACTCGAGTGTCAATGATGCGGCTTGCTATGTTTCTTCTGTTTTCTCCGTGCCAAGTGGGAAACGTACGAATGATGATATCATTTCAGCCCATGAAACCACGTTAGAAGAGCAGTGGATTGAAAAAATTGAGTATGTGGAGTTTTCGTTGCGGTATTATGATGAGGATGATTGGAGCGGATTGCGGGTTGAGATCGAAAAACCTTTTGTAATCAACTATGTGGAACCTTAAGTACAAAGATGCTTAGCACGACTGTGCAGCATGCAAAGCCCCGGCTTCTTATGCGAAACCGGGGCTTATTAATTTCTTGCCTAGTAGTTGAGCGTGACCTCTGCCGTCTTGTCCGTGTAGTTGTACTGGTAGCTCTTCACGCCGTAGGCGCCGCTGTTGTCGTAGAGCCACCTGTCCAGCATGCTGCGGATCATGAAGTAGGGATCGGGGCCGGCATAATTCACCTTGATGGTTTCGGGCTTGCTTTTCATCTGCTCTTCCATCAGGGCCTTGAAGGCTTCCTCGCTGTCAAAGGCAAGGTAGCCCTCGCTGTCCAGATAGGTCAGCTCCAGACGCGAGGAGAAGTCGCTGCCCAGGTTGCTCCAGCTGTTCACGAAATAGCGGTAGCCGTTGTCGCGCACCCATTTATTCAGCTCATCGTTGATGTTGAAATATTTGTCCGTGCCCTGATAGGTGAGGGACACTTTGGGTTCGCGCGCCGCGGCCGCGTCTTCGAGAACCTTTGCGAGGCTCTCCGCGCTGTCAAAGGAAACATAGCCGTTTTTGGCGTTGTAGTTGGATTCGGTTCCTATGGCGGCCGGGGGGATGAAGTTGGAGTAGCTCCAGTCGTGATCGCGCTTCAACAGCTCGTCCGGCAGGCCGAAATAATCGCAGGATTCCGCGCCGCCGCCCTTGGGGTCGTTCCAGGTGGTATCGACGTAGGTCCATTCGCCGTTCAGGTTGACAAGGTTCCAAGCGTGCAGCTCGCCGCGGCTGTAGCCCGTCACATACAGGCTGTCGATGCCGGCTTGCTGCAGCAGCATCTGGTAGGCCAGCGCGTAGCTTTCGCACACGCCCGTACCCTTGAGCAGCACGCCCTCGGGGTGATGCTCCTGCATGCTCTCATCGTAGTCGGAGTTGTAGATCAGCCAGTTGTTGAGCCACAGCGCCTTGTCATAGTCGCTGGCAAGGTTCTGCGCGGCCAGCTCTTGCGTCAGCTGGGCCACCTTGCCGGGCAGGGTGGAGGGGTCGCCTGCCTCCGCGGCCTCGTAGCCGAACAGGGGCTGCGAAACCAGCTTGATGGAGCGGTAATCCGCATCCATCACCCGCACCTCCAGAAAATACTTGCCGCGCTCCTTCGGGGTGACGGTAAACTCGGCCTGCCCCTTCAGATCTTTCTCATAGGCGACCGCCTCAAAATCTTCGTTGGCCGTCACGTCCGCGTTATGGTAGAAGGTGTACTCAAAGGTATAGGGGGCCGGGTCTTCCGGCAGCACCACCTGAAAGGTGAAGGGCTCGCCGAGGGTCAGGTAGGGGGCGCTGGTATCGATATAGGCATAGCTCAGTTCTTTTACGGGGGTAGGGGCGGCTGCGCCCAGAGAGCTCAGGGGGCTCAGCACAGCGGCTACTATCAGCAGGGTAGACAGCAGTCTTTTCATGTTTCGTCTCCT
>CAYZTQ010000072.1:0-9337 GCA_964481445.1 uncultured Christensenella sp.
ACGCCCAGGTACTTGAACACCTCGTACAGCGCCTTGCCCACATGCGCGAAGGCCACCGCGCCGTGGTGCGGGTAGCGCTTCTGGATGAGCACATGGCGGTAGAAGCGGCCCATCTCGCGGATGGCGAACACGCCGATGCCGCCGAAGGAGCGGGTGCGCACGTCCAGCACCTCGCCCTCAGCGATGTAGGAGCGCAGCACGCCCTCGCTGTCGCACTGCAGGCGGAAGAAGGTGATGGGGCTGGCCGCGATGTCGCCTTCCAGCGTGCCGCGGGTGAAATCGGGCTCGCTCCCCGCGGGCTCGAGCAGCCTGTGCTGAATCAGCTGATACTTGACCGCGCGGTCGCTGCACATCTTGCACTCGGGGGTGTTACCGCAGTGGAAGCCCATAAAGGTATCGGTCAGCTTGTAATCCCACTTGCCCCTGATCTCCTCTTCATAGAGGGACCGGGGCACCGAGTTGTTGATATCAAGCAGGGTGACGGCGTCCTGTGAGACGCAGGCGCCGATGTACTCGGACAGCGCGCCGTAGATATCCACCTCGCAGGCGACGGGGATGCCCCGGCTTGCCAGACGGGAGTTGACGTAGCAGGGTACGAAGCCAAACTGGCTGGGGAAGGCCGGCCAGCATTTGTCGGCGAAGGCCACGTACCTGCGCGCGCCCCTGTGGTTTTCGGCCCAGTCGAGCAGGGTCAATTCAAACTGCGCCAGCTTGCGGTTGAGGTCCGGGTAATAGGCGCCCTCGCCCATCTCTTTGGCCATGTCCGCGCAGACTTCGTCGATGCGCGGGTCGCCTTCGTGCTCTTTGAAGCTGACCAGCAGATCCAGCTCGCTGTTCTCTTCCACCTCGACGCCCAGCTCGTACAGGCCCTTGATGGGGGCGTTGCAGGCGAAGAAATCCTGCGGGCGCGGCCCGAAGGTGATGATCTTGAGGTTTTTGACGCCGATGACGGCTCTTGCTACGGGCACAAACTCCGCGATCATGCGCGCAATCTCGTCCGCCGTGCCCACCGGGTATTCGGGGATGTAGGCGGGCAGGTGGCGCATGCCCAGGTTGTAGCTGCAGTTGAGCATGCCGCAGTAGGCGTCGCCGCGGCCGTTGATCAGGTCGCCGTCGCCCTCGGCCGCCGACACGAACATGCAGGGGCCTTCAAAATATTTCGCGATCAGGGTTTCGGGGGTCTCGGGGCCGAAGTTGCCAAGGAACACGACCAGCGCGTTGCATTCCGCCGCCTTGACATCCTCCACGGCGCGCAGCATGTCCTTCTCGTTTTCCACCGTCACCCTGCACTCGTACAGCCCCTCGCCGTACAGCTTGCGGATGGCGGCGCGGCGCGATTCTGACAGCGCGATGGGGAAGCAGTCGCGGCTGACGGCAATCAGCCCCAGTTTGACATCAGGTATGTTTTTCATGGCGTTCTCCTTATTTATAGTAAAGCTTTAATATCCAGATTGTCGCCGGAAAGGCCAACAAAGGCGCCCTGCGCCGCCTCGGCGGATTCGGGGTGGGCGATCAGCCACTTGTTGCGCGCCCAGAGCAGCGCGTCCATGGGGTCGGGCGCGTCCTTCTTTTCATAGGGGGTGTTGGTGCCGTCGGGCAGCGCGACCAGCACGCGGAAGCCCCTGTCTGCGTCGGCGTGGCAGGGGGCGTAGTGCAGCGTGGTGGCGTAGACCTCGATCAGGGTGCACCTGGGCACGCGGAAGGCTTTGACCTTCGCCGTGTCGAGCCTGCCCTCCTCCAGCTCTTCCTGCCGGGCGAGCAGCAGGATAAAATCCTCCGTGCCGAGGTTGAACTCGCTGTCCCGGTGATACTCCAGGCAGTTGAGCTTCGTGTTGTGGCCGCTGCACCAGCCCAGCTCAAAGGGCAGGCCGCCGAAGAGCCAGCCGCCGATCTGCCCGGCGTTCTCGGCCTCGTGCAGGGCCTGCACCCGGGGCACATAGCCCACGCCCTCCGGCAGAGGCTGGGCCGCGAGGGCCTTCAGCAGCCCCTCGACAGGATAGCCCCGCAGCACGCGGCCATAGGGCTTGAAGGACGGGTCGAAGACCGATTCAATGCGCATTTGCTTCTCCTTCATCGAGCGTGGACAGCTTCTTGTACGCGCCCTTCAAAAGGGGGTAGAGGCTGACATACAGCTCGTAGAACTTCTCATACTCGGCGTGCTTTTCATGATCCGGCGTCAGGGGCTCGTTTTCCCTGACGAGGCTGCGGCAGGCGGAGGGGATATCGCTGTACACACCCGCGGCCACGCCGGCCAGTATGGCCGCGCCGAGGGCCGGCCCCTCGTCGTTGTGCACGGTCTTGACCGGCATCTCGTAGACGTCGGCCATCATCTGCCGCCAGAAGGGGCTCTTGGCCCCGCCGCCGCAGGCGAGCATGGCCTTTGGCACTACGTTCATGCCGCGCAGGATATCGAGGTTCTGCCGCTGGGAGTACATGACGCCCTCCATGACGGCGCGCAGAAGGTCGCGCCTTGTGTGCATGCCGCTCAGGCCGATGAAGGCGCCGCGCGCGTTGGCGTCCAGCAGCGGGCTGCGCTCGCCCATCAGGTAGGGCAGGAAGATCAGCCGGTTCGCGCCAATGGGGCTCTTCTCGGCCTGCTGGTTCATCAATACATAGGGGTCCAAGTCCATCTGGGCGGCCGTCTGCATTTCCGCGGCGCAGAACTGGTCGCGGAACCATTTGAGGCTGAAGCCCGCCGACAGCGAGGCGCTCATGTTGGTGTAGCAGCCCGGCACCGCCGCGCAGAAGGTGTGTACGCGGCCCTGCGGGTCGATCTGCACCTTATTGGAATGGGCGAAGACCACGCCGCTGGTGCCGATGGTGGTGAAGGCGCGCCCCTCTTCCACCACGCCCAGGCCCACGGCGGCGGCCATGTTGTCGCCCGCGCCGCCCGCGACCGGCATGCCCTCTGAAAGCCCCGTCTGCTCTGCCGCTTCTTTGGTGATGCGGCCCGCGACGGCGCTGCTCTCGACAAGCTGTGGCAGCAGGGCCATGTCAAGGCCCAGCTTTTCCATAATTTCTTCGGACCATTTGCGGGCCGGCACATCCAGCAGGTTGGTGCCGGAGGCATCCGAGATATCCTGCGCGAACACGCCCGTCAGCTTGAAGCGCACATAGTCCTTGGGCAGCAGGATGTAGCGGGCCTTTTTGAAAAGCTCCGGCTCATGCCGCCTGACCCACAGCACCTTGCCCGCGGTAAAACCGGTGAGGGCGGGGTTGGCGCTCAGCTGAATCAGCCGCTCCCTGCCCACCAGCTCGGTGATCTCTTCACACTCTCTCTGCGTGCGGCCGTCGCACCAGATGATGGAGCGGCGCAGCGGCCTTCCCTCGCCGTCTGTCAGTACCAGGCCGTGCATCTGGCCGCTGATGCCAAGGCCCCTGACATCCTTTGGATCGACGCCGCTTTTTTCAAGCACCGCCCTGATGGTATCCCGCGCGGCGTTCCACCAGTCATCCGCCTCCTGCTCCGCCCAGCCGTTGCGGGGCTGGTAGAGCGGGTACTCGATGGCGGCGGAAGCGGCCGGCCTGCCCTTTTCGTCAAACAGTACGGTTTTGGTCGCCGAAGTGCCCAAATCAACGCCAAGAAGGAAATTCATGCTGTTTCTCCTTTGTTGCTTATTTATACCTCAAAGGCATCGCCTTTTCCCGCCGGCGAAGGGGCCGGGCGGGGGCTCGATATCGCGGTGAGCGTCCGGATCATCTTTCCAGAATACAATAGCACTTCCGCCGGGATTTTCAAAGCGCCGCGCGCTGACGCGGCCCTGGGCGCGCCCCGGGGCAGACAAAATAAAAACAGGGCGGGGCAGCCAGCCTGCCCCCGCGGTGATAAAATAAGGGCAGCCGCGCCGCCTGAACCTTCAGCATCAGTATAGCCGGGCGGGGGAGGGCTGACCAGTCAAAACAGCCCCAACAGCAGACAAAAATATCCCTCTTTCAGCCGCTTTCGGCCAAAGAGGGATGCGGGAAGCGGTGGAGAAGAGGCCCGAATCTACAGGCGCTGCAGCTCGGGGCGGGCGCGGTACAGGGTGGGTGTGGTGCCGCAGATCTCCTTAAACGCGCGGTTAAAGGTCTTCTGGTTGTTGTAGCCGCAGTTAAAGCAGATATCGGTCACCGGCAGGTCCGAGCTTTTCAGCAGGCTCTGGGCATAACTTATCCTCAGCGCGTTGATGTAGGAGCGGAAATTCAGCTTCAGCTGGCTTGAAAAAATATGCGACAGGTAGATGCTGGAGATGCTCAGGGCGGCGGCCACCGAATCCAGCGTCAGAGGCTCCGCGAAATGCTCGGAAACGTAGTCGATGACCTCAAGCAGGGTGCTGCCCAGCTGGGCCCTGGGGCCGCTGCTTCTGTCCTGCAAATCGAGGCGGCCCATAATATAGGATAGAATGATGTGCAGGTAGCCCTTGACGGCCAGCTCGCGCCCCTCGCCCATGCCGGTCGAGTACAGGCGGATGATCAGCTCCTTCAAATCCTGAAACTCGCCTTCGCCAAGGCGCAGCAGCGGGTGCAGGGGCAGCTGCGACAGAAAGGTGTGGGTCAGGTCGCCGATCACCTCGGGCGACAAGATCATCAGCGGGGCATGCACGGGCCCCTCGCCCCGCTCGCGCAGGCTGTGCACGAGGTTTGGGAAGGTGATGGTGAGGTCGCCCGGCCGGGCGAGGCAGGTTTCCCCGTTGATCTCCACTTCCTGCTCGCCCTCAAACACCACCATCAGCTCGACCTGCGGGTGGATGTGCACGGGGAAAGTGCGTTCCGTCACCATTTTCAGCTGCACGGGCAGCACGTTCTGTTCGTAAAAGGGCTTCATGGCCTTTGCTCTCCTGCCTTTTTCAATCAAAGAATAGAAGAAAGCCATCCCCCTGTCAACAGCCGCGCGGGGCGCGGCGGAAGGTATGAATATGAAGGAACTGAATGACTATCACAGCCGGCTGGCGCTTTCTTACACGGATTTCATTTGAACCTCAAAGCGAAATGATTGCAAAATTGAACAAAGTGGTCTATTATGTTCGATAATCTGGCCGGGAGGGGTGGAAAGTGGCGGTAATCTGGGTAACGGGCGCGTCCAGCGGGCTGGGTTTTTATACCGCGCGGGCGCTTCTTGAGGCCGGATGGCAGGTGGTGGGCGGCGCGCGCAGCTTTGCCGCGGGCGAGAAGGAAGGCCTGTACTGCCTGCCCCTTGACGTGACGGATGATGAGAGCGTCGCGCGCTTTGTCCGGGAGGCGGTTTCCCTCTTCGGCCCGCCGGACGCGCTGGTCAACGCCGCGGGGGTGCTGTGCATCGGCGCCTGTGAGGATTACAGCGATGAGGAGCTGCGGCGGGTGATGGAGGTCAATTTCTTCGGCATGACCCGCATGGTGAAGGCCGCCGTGCCCCTGATGCGAAAGGCCGGCAGGGGGCGCGTCGTCAACTTCTCCTCCATCAACGGCCTGATGGCGGTGCCCTTTGAGGGGGCCTACACGGCCAGCAAGCACGCCATCGAGGGCTACAGCGAGGCGCTGCAGATGGAGCTTGCACCCTTTGGCATCGAGGTGATGCTGGTGGAGCCGGGCGACCACCGGGGCGGCTCTCAGAAATACCGCCCGCTCAGTGCAGCGTGCAGCCCCTGCCACGAAGCAAACAGGCAGAGCGCGGCGAACAGGATCGCGCGCGACGAGGCCGCGGGCGCTTACCCCGAAAGGCTCGGCAGGCGGGTGGCGCAGGCGCTCAAAGGCGCCCGGCTGCCCCTGCGCCTGCGGGTGGCGCAGCTGCCCCAGCACGGCGCTGTGCTGCTGCACGATTTGCTGCCGGGCAGGATGTTTCTCTCCCTGCTGCGGCGCTACTATGGCGTGAGAAAGCCAAACCCCTGATGCGCGGAAGGTTCCGCGTTGAATTGTGCGTGAGGAGGGCTGAAAATGCCTCGCATTGATATCCCCGGCCGCGGCGCTTTGCTGCGGCAGGACATGACGCTGGAAAACCTGTATAAAATCACCGTCTCCGAGGGCGGACTCGTGGCCAGCCGCTGGCTGGAAGGCGATGAGGAAAAGGCGCTGACCTTCTCCGAGTATGACGCGATGACGAGGGATTACGCGTCCTTCCTGCTTTCCGCCATCGGCGGCGAAAACCGCGGGCGCTTCGTGGCCATCCAGATGGATACGGGGCGGCACTGGTTCCCCACCTTCTGGGGGCTGATGATGGCGGGCTATCAGGTGCTGCTGCTGGACGCCTCGCTGAGCGATGAGATGACGGGCTACATGCTGGGGCAGGCGGGGGCCGCGGCGCTGATTACCAGAAAGCGGCGCGCTCTTCCCTCCGGCGTGGTGCAGGTGCTGCACGAGGAGCTGTTCGCCTCGCGCGGTCACGAGGGCTTTGAGCCGCGCTTTGCAAGCCAGGTGGCTCTCTGCACCAGCGGCACCACGGCCACCAGCCGCATCTTCGTCTACGATGAGGAGGCCGTCTGCCACCAGGTGCTCAACAGCGAGCTGCTGCACGCGGCCAACCGCCGCATGGTGTCGGGCGAAATCGAGCGCTCGCTCTCCTTCCTGCCCTATCACCACATTTTCGGCTTCATGGTCAACCTTTTGTGGTGCAACTACATCGGCTACGAATCCATCTTTATGAAGGACCGCGCGCCCGAGACCATCCTCTCCACGGCGCGGCGCTTCAAAATCACCTTCCTGTGCGCGGTACCGCTGCTGGCCAACAACCTGTCGGTGTCGCTTTCCAAAAAGGTGGCGCTGGAGGGCAAAAGGAAGCAGGCGGCCTTCAAATTCGCGCGCCAGCTGAGCCTGTTTTTGCAGAGGATCAACCCCGAGTTCGGCATGGACTTCGCCAGGAACGTGCTGTTTAAGGATGTGGTGGCCCGCATCCTCGGCCCGGATGTGCGCTGCGTCATTCTGGGCGGCAGTCATACGCCCGAGGAGCACATGCGCACCATCTCGGCCCTGGGCTACTACACGGTGTCCGGTTTCGGCATGACGGAGACGGCCATCACCTCGGTGGAAACGGCCCTCAACCTCAAGACCCGCACCTCCGGCTCGGTCGGCCGACCGCTGTCCAGCGCCGAGTACCGCGTGCAGTCGGACGGCAAGCGCTCCAACAGCGGCGAAATGTACATCCGCGGCAAATCGGTGCACACCGGCCGCCTGGTGGACGGGCATCTGGCGGGGCCGGACCTCGACGCCGAGGGCTGGTACAAGACCGGCGACATCGTGCGGCTGGAAAAGGGCATGCGCATGTATGTCGAGGGCCGCAGCAAGGACGTGATCATCAACGAGTCGGGCGAGAACGTCTACCCCGATGAGATCGAGGACAGCTTCGGCGTGCTTTCGGGCGTGGATCAGTACAGCGTGCTGGGCATCAAAAACACCGGCGTCAGCCGGATCAACCGCCTGAAGCGCCGCCGCCACATCAACCCCGATTATGAGGATATCACGCTGGTGCTCAGCGTGGGCGACCGCTACCGCGACGACGCCTTTTTGAGCGATCTGATGCGGCAGGTGGCCGCGCTCAACAACCGCCTGCCCACCTTAAAGCGCGTGACCCGCGTGCTGGCGACGCCGGAGCGCTTTCAAACCGCCAACGGCATCAAGGTCAAGCGCCTGACGCTGAAGGCCGCCATCGAAAAGGAAAAGATGGCCTACCGTGACCTCGACCTCAAGACAGGCGCGGCGCCCCTGCACGAGAATACCCCCATCGTCAATGAGGAGCAGAGCCCCAAGGGGCTGGAGACCGGCGAGATCCGCCAGAAGGTGCGGCAGGTCTACGCGGAAACGCTGCAGATTGCGCCCGAAACGCTGAGCGACTCGGCGCACTTTATCGACGATCTGGGCGGCGACAGCCTGCAGGTGCTGAGCCTTTCCCTGAAGGTGGAAGAGCTCTTCTCGGTGCTGATCCCGGTGGAGGAGTACGCGCTGTGCACCACGGTGGACGGCCTGACCGCCCTGCTGGAGGAAAAGCTGGGGCAGGCCCCCGAAAAGAAGGCCGATGAAGCGCCCGAAAAGGTGGAGCCGATCACCGAGTTCAAAAACGCGCCGGAGGCCATCGCCTTTGCCAGACGCATGGAGGCGCTGATGGGCGAGGGGGCCGAGAACCCCTATTTCGTGGTGCACGATTCGCCGCTGTCGGATACCAGCCTGATGGACGGCAAGCGGGTGCTGAACTTCGGCAGCTATAACTACGCGGGCATGAGCGGCCGCAAAGAGACGCAGGAAGCCGCCAAGGCCGCCATCGATAAATACGGCACCTCGGCCTCTGGCAGCCGCCTCTTGGCCGGCGAAAAGAGCCTGAACATCGAGCTGGAAAAAGAGCTGGCCGAGTGGAAGCACGCCGAGGACGCGCTGGTGCTGGTGGGCGGCCACTCCACCAACGTGACCTTTGTGGGGAACTTCTGCGGCAAGGACGACCTGATTGTCTACGACGCGCTGGCGCACAACAGTATCAACCAGGGCTGCCGCCTGAGCGAGGCGACGGTCAAACCCTTCCCGCACAACGATGTGGCGGCGCTTGAAAGCATCCTAAAAAACCTGCGCGACAGGTTCGCCAAGGTGCTGATCATCATCGAGGGCGCCTACAGCATGGACGGCGACATCGCCCCCGTGCCCGAGATCGTGGCCATCAAAAAAAAGTACGGCTGCTTTTTGATGGTGGACGAGGCGCACTCCGCCTGCGTGATCGGCAAGACCGGCGGCGGCGTGGACGAGTATTTCGGCCTTGATTCGGGCGACATCGATATCAAGATGGGCACGCTGTCCAAGGGTCTGGGCACCTGCGGCGGCTATCTGGCGGGCAGCCGGGAAATCATTGAGTACCTGCGCTACAACCTGCCGGGCTTCGTCTTCTCGGTGGGCATCTCGCCGCCGCTGGCCGCCGCCACGCTGCAGGCCATCCGCCTGCTTCGAAACGACCCCTCCATCATGCAGAAGCTCGCGCGCAACATCGACTGCTTCGTGGCGGAGGCGCGCAGGCGCGGCATGAACACCTGCCTGGCCGGCAAGACGGCCATCATCCCCATCCTGGTGGGCAGGGACGAGGACGCCTTCCTCTTAAGCAACCTGCTGCGCCACAAGGGCGTGTTCGTGCCCCCGGCGGTCTATCCCGCCGTGCCGCGCGGCAAGGCCAGGCTGCGCTTCTGCGTGATCGCCGACCACAACGAGCAGGAAATCGTGGAGGCGCTGGATAAGCTGGAGGAAGCCGCGAAAGAGGCGGGGATCGCGCTTCCTGCCTGAGATAACTCGAATAGCATATTGAGCCGGGGGAGAAAATTCCTCCGGCTTTTTATATGCTCATGCTGACGCGATTTCCTCACGCTGAACCCCTGCTTTTGGTTTCTGCCGTGCATGGAGACACGAATGATATATATAA
>CAYZTQ010000073.1:0-1170 GCA_964481445.1 uncultured Christensenella sp.
CCCGACAATTGCATACATTTTACTCATCACAGTCCGGAGGGCAGTATGCAGTCAGACAGACATCAGGATTTGATCAGCCGCGTCATGGGAGACCTGGGCCGGCTGGACGAGCGGTGTGAAAGCTTTTCCAACAGGCTGCTGCCCATCAGGCAGGAGGTTACGCGCCTGATCCGCGACCTGCAGACCATTCTTTTCCCCCGCTTTTTCCCCAACCCGCGGATGGACAGCGTGGAAGAAATGCTGGGCCGCGTGCAACGCCGCCTGATGGAGCAGGCAGCGCTGGCCATGCCCTTTGGAAACCATTTCGGCTGCGACGCCGAATGCATCGGCGAGCGTTTTATCCAGAAGCTGCCCGAAATCAAGCGCGTGCTGCTGACCGATATCGAGGCCGCCTACAACGGAGACCCCGCCGCCTCTTCGTATGAAGAAATCATCCTCTGCTACCCCGGCTTTTACGCCGCCATGATCTACCGCCTGGCGCACGAGCTGTACCTTTTGAAGCTGCCCCTGCTCCCCCGCATTATGACCGAGTACGCGCACCAGAAAACGGGCATCGACATCCATGCCGGCGCCTCCATCGGCGAATATTTCTTTATCGACCACGGCACGGGCGTGGTCATCGGCGAGACGGCAAGGCTCGGCCAGCATGTCAAGCTGTATCAGGGCGTGACCATCGGCGCCAAGTCCTTTGAGCTGGACGAGGACGGCAACCCCGTCAAGGGCGTGAAGCGCCACCCGGACATCGGCGACCATGTGGTCATCTACGCCAACGCCACCATCCTCGGCGGCGATACCAAAATCGGCGACCGCTGCGTCATCGGCGGCAACGCCTGGATCACCTCCAGCATCGCCCCGGGCAGCACGGTCTACTACAGCGCAAACGGCACGCAGGCGGCGAAGAAATAAGGCCGCTGCGCAGGCTTCAAGCCGCTGACAAGCTGAAGCCGGAGGGCTGCCCGTCAAGATTATCTCTATTTTCTTTTCTGTTTTGATTGGAACAATAACAGCCAGAATCAACAAAAAGTCAATATAGTCTGAAAAACATATCAACTTAATCGGAAATAAAACGAATTTCCTGTTAGAATAAGAATTATGTATCAGCCTTGCGCTGCTCAGGTTTCAATATACCGGAGCTTTGCTTCAGCGCAAGATTCTTGACAGGCTGGTCAA
>CAYZTQ010000073.1:1270-9186 GCA_964481445.1 uncultured Christensenella sp.
GGGTGAATTCTCTTGATATCCCGCCCCGGTTTTGCTGTATACTACCTCTGTCTTGATTTTGTTTCCCAAATCTGAAAGGAGATTTTTATGCTTTATTATGTCAACGCGAACGCCTCCCGGGATGGCAATGGCAGCCGGGAGATGCCCTTCCGGCACATCGACGACGCCGCCCGCGCGGCGCGCGCAGGCGACGAGGTCATCGTCGCGCCCGGCATCTACCGCGAGTATGTGAACCCGCGGCACGCCGGCACCGAGGAGCAGCGCATCGTCTACCGCTCCGAGCAGCCGCTGGGCGCCGTGATTACGGGCGCCGAAATTCTGACAGGGTGGAAGAAGCACAAGGGCAATGTGTGGGTGAACCGCGTTAACAACAGCGTGTTCGGCGCCTACAACCCCTACACCACCATGGTCTGCGGCGACTGGTACTTCGCCCCCACCGTGCGGCACACGGGCGCGGTGTTTCTCAACGACCGCATGATGTACGAAACCGTCACGCTGGACGAGTGCCTGAAGGGCGAGAAAGATCCCTGCGCCTGGAACGCGGAAGAATCCACCTGGAAGTGGTACACCGAGCAGGACGGCGAGGAGACGGTGCTCTACGCCAATTTCCACGAGCTTGACCCCAACGCGCAGAAGGTAGAAATCAGTGTGCGGCGCAACTGCTTTATGCCGGCAGAAGAGGGCGTCGGCTACATCACCGTCAGCGGCTTTGACATCCAGAAGGCGGCCACCACCTGGGCGCCGCCCGCCGCCTATCAGGACGGCATGATCGGCCCGCACTGGTCCAGAGGCTGGATCATCGAGGACTGCGAAATTTCAAACAGCAAGTGCTGCGGCATCTCGCTGGGCAAATACCGCGATCCCGAAAACGATATGTATTTCTATACCAAACACGTCAAGTCGCCCACCCAGATGGAGCGCGACGCCGTGTGCCGCGGCCAGTATCACGGCTGGCTCAAGGAAAAGGTGGGCAGCCACATCATCCGCCGCTGCAACATCCACCACTGCGAGCAGACGGGCATTGTGGGTCGCATGGGCGCGGTGTTCTCCACCATTGAAGACTGCCACATCCACCATGTCTGCAACTCGCAGCAGCTGGGCGGCGCGGAGACGGCGGGCATCAAGCTGCACGCGGCCATCGACGTGACGGTGCGGCGCAACCACATCCACAACTGCATCATGGGCGTGTGGTTCGACTGGCAGGCTCAGGGCGGCCGCATCAGCCAGAACCTGATGCACGACAACCACCGGCCGGACGGCGTGCTGCCCGCGCAGGGCGCCATGTTCTCCAACGATATCTTCATCGAGGTCAGCCACGGCCCGACCCTGATCGACAACAACATCCTGCTGTCGAAGGCCTCGGTCATCATGCCCAGCGAGGGCCTTGCCTGCGTGCACAACCTGATGCTCGGCTCCTTCGGCCTGATCAATTCCGGCGTTGACAGCATCGTCAACGGCCAGCGCGAGCCGCGCTACACCCCCTACCACATCCGCCACCGCACGGAAGTGGCCGGCTTCATGACCATTCTGCACGGCGACGACCGCATCTACAACAACATCTTCGTGCAGCATTACCCCGTCACCGATGAGAGCAAGAAGCCCACGGATGCCGATTACCCGGTGGCCGGCACCGCGCCCTTTGATATCTTCCCCAGCTACGAGGAGTGGATTGCCAACTTCATGATGGGGCAGGAGCCGGATATGCGCCACCTGGCCCAGTACCACTTCGGCCACCTGCCCGTCTGGGTGGAGGGCAACGCCTACCTGGGCGGCGCCTCGGTCAGCAAGCATGAAAAGAAGAGCCTGGTCAACAGCCGCAGCAAGGTGAAGGTGGAGCTGGTGGAGAAGGACGGCAAGTACCTGCTCAAGACCAACATCTTCGACCTGCTGAAGGGCTTTACAAACGGCGTCATCACCAGCGACAAGCTGGGCTGCGCCTTCGAGCCCGAGCAGCGCTTTGAAAATCCCGACGGCTCCTCCATCACCTTCGACCGCGACTACTTCGGCGCGCACCGCGGCCTCGAGGCCCTGCCCGGCCCCTTCGCGGAAGGCGCGAAAGAGCTGGCCGTGCGCTGAGCGGCGCTGGGTGGTGCAGGAGGAGCAAGCCTCTTCTCCTGTCATCGACAAATTGTGTTTGTCAACGGAAAGGATTCCCGGCAGAGGCGCTTCTCTGCCGGGAATCCTGTTTCTATCATGATGCTCTTCTCCACGCACGGCGCTGGTTGTATGGCGCGCCTTCATCTAAATCATTCCTTGAGAAACTGTGTTAAAATAGGGCAAGGTAAAGCTGCCTATATCAACATCACAGGAGGAGCGTTTCTGATGACAAGGCTTGATGAAATCGAGAGAATCGGCGCGGCATACGACGCCAAGCTGAAGGCTGCCGGCATCCAATCGGTGGAGGCTCTCTTGAAAGCCTGCACCACAAAGGAAGGTAGAGCTGAGCTGGCGAAGAAGGCGGATATCGCGGAGGCTCTGATCCTCAAATGGGCCAACCACGCGGATCTGATGCGTATCAAGGGGATCGGCGGTCAGTACTCTGAGCTGCTGGAAGCAGCCGGTGTGGATACTGTGCCCGAGCTTGCCCGGCGCAAGGCGGAGAACCTGGTCAAAAAAATGCAGGAAGTCAACGAGGCAAAGCCAATCGTCAGGCTGCTGCCGGTACAGAAGCAGGTAGAAAAATGGATTCTTCAGGCGGCGGAGCTGCCCCGGATCCTTCAGTATTAAGCGTCAGTTTGACAAGGCCCCGCCTGTCAGCGGGCCGCTTCCCGGCAGAGTGGATTCCCTGCCGGGAAGTTTTAGTTTGTCAAAAAAGCAGATTCAGAGAAGTATCGGAGGGCGGAGCCCTCTGATTGCAATCGGCCTCGGTGACACGTGCGGCGAGGCCGCAAGCCTTGCGTAGCAAGGGTTTCCTTGTCATCCGCCGCCCGGAGAGCGAAGCGAAAAGGCGGATGACCCAATTCCCAATCCGTCAAAAAACCGCAGTTTTTTGACGGCCTGAAGATTTTCTGCCGGGAAGTTTGTTTCCTGCATTGTGCTTTTTTCGCTGGCAGCGCCTTGCAAAGCGCTGAAAAATCTGTATAATATTGTTTTGGCACATCCTTGCGCCATGCAAGTCATGGCGCCATACGTCCACGAGGAGGTGAAAGGCATGAATTATGAACTGGTTTACATCATCCACCCCGCTGTTGAGGAAGAGGCCCGCAAGGAGCTGATCGCTCGCTTTAACGGCATGATCGAACAAAACGGCGGCAAAGTGGAAAAGGTTGAAGAGTGGGGCAAGCGCAGGCTGGCCTACCTCATCAACGACCTGCCCGAAGGGTACTATGTGCTGGTACAGTATACGGCAGAGTCCTCTGTTCCCAAAGAGATCGAGCGTAACATGGGCATTACGGATACCATCCTCCGCTACCTGACCACGCGCATCGAGCATAAGACCACCAGCGTGAAGCCGCGCACCGCGCGCATCGCGCCCGCGGCCCCCGAGGCTGCCCCCGCTCCGGCGGAAGAGCAGGCCGAAGAAAGCGCCTCTGAGGCTGAATAAGGAGGCAGACGATGAACAAGCTGTTTATTATCGGTAACCTGACCCGCGACCCCGAGCTGCGCAGCACTCCCAACGGCGTGCCTGTCTGCACCTTCACGGTCGCCGTCAATCGCCGCCGCGCCAGCTCCGCTGAAGCGGGCCAGCCGGAAGCGGATTTCTTCCGCGTGACGGCCTGGAGGCAGCTTGGCGAAAACTGCAACCGTTATCTGTCCAAAGGCCGCAAGGTCGCCGTTGTGGGCCCCGTGCAGGTCAACACCTACACCGCTCAGGACGGCAGCACCCGCGCCAGCCTCGAAGTGACGGCGGACGATGTCGAGTTCCTCTCCCCCAGGGGCGAGGGCGACGGCGGCGCAGGCCGCCCCGCAGAGCAAGGCACGTCTGCCATGTCCGGCGGCATGAGCGGCGGGTTTGTCAAGGTAGACGACGAAGAGCTGCCCTTCTAACAAGCGCAGCGCCAAAGAAGGAGGAAAACCATGTCGGAAGATAAAGGCGAAAGAAAAATGCGCCCGCGCGGCGGCCGCAGGCCCCGTCGCAAGGTTTGCGAGTTTTGCGCCAACAAGGTCGAGTTTATCGACTATAAGGATGTAAACCGCCTGCGCCGCTACATCAGCGAGCGCGGCAAGATCAACCCCCGCCGCATGCTGGGCACCTGTGCCAAGCACCAGCGTCAGCTGTCGGAGGCCATCAAGCGCGCCCGCGCCATCGCTCTGCTGCCCTACACGGGAGAATAAGCAAGGCGTCAAAGCAGGATAACAAATCCTCCCCGCCCGGATGATGACCGGACGGGGAGGATTTTGATTCACCCTTCAGTCTTTCTTATACAAAACTCAAACATTATCCCCTCTGAGCAAACGCATGAAGCGGCCGCGCGCCTCCGCCCGCCGGGATCAGGCGCCTTCCGCGCCGTCCGTCCACGCGGCGCGGCCCTTTTCCAGCGTGCACAGGCGGTCGCAGGCCTGGCCGATGTCGTGGCGGCTGTGGCTGGCCAGCAGGATGCACTTGCCCTGATCCCGCAGTTCCCGCAGCAGACGGTGGATATCGGCGTTGCCTTCCGCGTCCAGCCCGTTAAAGGGCTCATCCAGTATCAGGATGTCCGGGTCCTCCATGATGGCCTGCGCGATGCCCAGCCGCTGACGCATACCCAGACTGTACTTGCCCACCGGCTTTTTATCGGCAGGGTCAAGCCCCAGGCGGCGGATGACGGTTTCGATGCGGGCCTTATCCGCCTTGCCGGAGATCAGCGCCAGTATACGCAGGTTGCGCGCCGCGCTGTAATGGGGCAGAAAGCCCGGCGTTTCGATGATCACGCCGGTGGCGGGGGCAAAGTCACAATCCCTGCCGATAGTCTTGCCCAGCACCCTCACGCTGCCCCGGTCGGGCCTTGCCAGCCCGCAGATGCAGCGCATCAGCGTGGTCTTGCCGCAGCCGTTGGCCCCCACCAGCCCATAGATGTGCCCGCCCTCAAAGCGCAGGCTGATATCCTTCAGCACCTGCTGGCTGCCGTAAGATTTACTCAGGTTTTCTATCTCTATCATTGTTACTCCCTGTTTTCCTCTCTGAAAGAAAGGTCGGCCCGTTTCACCGTCAGCATCAGCGCCAGCATCAGCGCGGCGCAGGCCGTCACATAGCCCAGCAGGGCCTCGCGCAGCAGTTGCAGCTCCGTATCGCTCCCCATCGCCCTTGATGAGATCGCCGCCAGCGTGGAAAAGCTGACCGGCGTCTGGATGCCGCCCGGAAACATCTCCACCAGCACCGCCACGTTGAAGAACAGCAGAAAGCCGTAAATCATCGGCCCCAGCATCTGCCGCCCCAGCAGCCCCAGCAGCAGGAACAGCAGCACCATGCTCAGCCAGAAGAAGAACATCGGCCCCGCCGCCATCAGGCAGGCGCCCCAGGGCGTGGTGCTTTGACGAATATACAGCGGTATCAGCGACTCCCACTGCGAATACTGCTCCGCTTCGATCAGCGCCGTCTCGCTGAAGGCGTTGCCAAGGCCCCGCGCCCCGCCCAGCCATGAAAACAGCAGGTACAGCGCGGACAGGCAAAGCATCATGCTCAGCACCGTCAGCACGCAGTAGGCCGCCTGCCCCAGCAGCCAGCGTATCTTGGAGGAGCGCAGCAGCATGTCCTCCTGATAGGCGATGCGGCGGGGCAGCTCGCTCACCATCACCAGAAACAGCAGGCTGGCCATCTCATAAAAGCCGTTGTTCAGCTTGATAAACAGCATCTCCGTCAGCGTCAGCGTCACGGGGATGCCGTTCACCTGCAGGCTGCGGGCGTTTCCTTCCGCCTGCAGCAGGCAGTAGGCCACCACGCACAGCCCCATCACGGCCACGCGCGGAGCATGGATCCACGCGTCAAAGCTGGCCGCGCACACGGCCCCTATCCCGCGCATCCTGTTCATCGCCTTACGCATCATGCAGCGCCCTCCTTTTCAGGGCCGCGCGGCAGGCCAGCAGCACCAGCGCCAGAAAGGCCAGGTTCACCCCCAGCGCTTCAGCGGCGATGGCCCAGGTGAGCTGATCGTTATACAGGCGCGAGGCCGACGGCAGCCGATAGCCCAGCAGGCCGCTGGCCGGTGAATTCCACAGGTAATACAGAAAGGTAGGCAGCGATACGGCCAGCAGCGGGTCGGCCAGCCACCAGGCCACCGCCATCCCCACCGTGGCCCACACCCCGCCCATCACGAAGATGCCCCCCGCCTTCCACAGCAGCACGGGCCAGCCGTGCGCGATCCCCACCAGGGGGTAGTAGATGGTATCGGGCCGATAGGGAATCTCGTGCGTGCCATACAGCTCCGGCTGGCTGGGCATGGCGATCAGCGCCCAGATCACCGCGTGGGCCACAAAGGCCAGCATCACCGACAGCCCCCCGCTCACAAAGCCCGCGATGGCCTTGCGCCGCAGATAGGCGTTCAGCCCGCCGCGCATGATCTTCCACTTGGCAAAACCCGTGCGTATCTCGATGGTCTGCTGGGGCGCGGCCGCTGTGCACGCGCAGAAGGGAAACAGCAGCATCACCCCGCCAAAGTAGATGGGCAGTATGGCCAGCTGCAGCGCCGACATCCGGTACTGCTCCTCGTCGCCCCGGCTCACGATGCGCTCGGGCAGGCTCATGCTCAGCAGCGTCAGCAGCATCACCAGAAAGGCGGCCAGAAACCAGCGGCTGAATACATTCTCTCTCAATTCTTCTTTCAGCATCGTTCTCCCTCAGGGCAGTATCTCCGGCATATCGTAGGAGCGCTTCCTGTCCTCCCGGCGGTAGTCGATCAGCTCGCCCGTCTGCGCGTTCACCATGATGTAGCTGTGCTCCGCGTCCCGGATGCCCAGGGTGCTCGGATCCTTCCCCCGCTTCCTGGTGGATGGGCGCGTCATATAGCCCTCCGCCATCCACATGGGCAGCAGCCTCATGGTCTCGCTCTCGCGGCTCTCGTACCAGCCCACATAGCCCAGCTGCAGCCTGTCCACGCGGATCAGCTCCCCTTTTTCGATCAGCCTGCCGTAGGCAGCCAGCACCTTGTCGATGCCGCACACCTTCATATCCTCCACCAGCACGCCGTCTTCCTTCAGAGTGAAGAAAGTGGTGTCTATCTGTTCTTCTCCCTGCAATCCAAACTGATCCATGGGCCAGCGCAATGTATAAGATTTGAGGTCAAACTTGCTGAAAATTTCGTTTTCCGCCTTCCCCGCCAGCGTATTTTTGTAGCCTCTCTGGATCGTGTTCAGAAAGGGGATCCCCCGCAGCAGCTGATTGTAAAACACAAACAGGCTCCCCCGGTATTCCGGCCAGCCGGGCCCCAGCTCCTCATCCCTGTTCCAATCGTAGAGGCTGGCACGCACATCGGCCTCCAGCATATCGAATTCAAAGTGAAGCTCCTCCCCCGGGAAAAAGCGGGCCAGCATCTCATCCCGCAGCCTGTCCATATCCCGCACCGTTGCGGGGTTCTTGAGCGCGTAGGCCACGTCCTCCTCCGCCTGCTCCGCGTACAGAACCCGGCTATAGGTCATGATATCCTCGGGCATGGGGTTTTCCGCTTGCGCCTTCACCAGTCTTTCATAATCCGGGCCAACATATTGAAAGTATCCATCAAAGCTGGCTATCCTTGGCTTTTCATCCTCCCAATCGAATACTTCCATCTGCTTCGTCTGCGGCACCACGCCGGAGCTTAAGGCCCTCACCCGCAGCACAGGCAGGCTATCCACCTTCGGCGTCAGGATGGGGATATCGACCCTTACCTCGCCCGCGGGGCTTTGGTAGCTTTGATGCCAGCCCGCCTCCGCCTGCTTTATCAGCTCCGTCACCGGCATCAGGCTGTCCGCCATCGCGGATAGCGGCAGCAGGGGCAACAGCAATACCACGGCCAGCAGCAGGG
>CAYZTQ010000074.1:0-2005 GCA_964481445.1 uncultured Christensenella sp.
TTATATTACTAAGAACATTATAGTCGCAAGACGGGCGCAATTCAAGTGGATATCCGGGCGGCAAAGAACGAGATTCTTTGTTGGAAAGTAAAGTCAGCCATCCGTCTTTTCGCTTCGCCCTCAAGGTGCGGGAAGAGCGGAGAGGGGCCTCCGCAGTGTGGAGGAGGAGGCCATGCAGGCGGTCAGCCTGATGGGGAAAGCGGGGTTAGCGCAAGATGGCACTGCTATTGTGAATCGCTTTTTTGTTTCCCGGCTATCCCTTCCGCACCACGCAGAAGGGGTTGCCGTCCGGGTCTTCCAGCACCACATAATCGGCGCCCTCGGGATAATCCCACGCTTTGCGCCGCGCGCCGAGGGCGAGCAGTCGCTCCACCTCCGCCTGCTGGTTGTCCGCAAACAGGTCGAGATGGTGCCGCCTCGCCTTCAGGGAGGAAACCCTGTTGAGCGAAAGCTGCGTGCCCTCGCCCTCCATCGGGATCAGGATTGCCCAGTCGGGCGAAGCGGGATACTTGAGGCGGTAATGCAGCGCCTCGCTCCAGAAGCGCACGGCGCGCGGCACATCCAAAACGTCCCAGACAATGGCGCCGATGGCAATCATGGACTCATTCTCCTTCCGTCAGATGCTGCTTAGGCGGCTTTGTGATAGCGCTTCATGATGATCAGCGAAACAATCAGCACCAGCGGGAAGACCGAGCCCGCCAGCATGCCCGTCTGCAAATTGTCGCCCGCCAGCTGGGTCACGTTGCCCACCAGACTTGGGCCGAAGGCGCCGCCCAGATCGCCCGCCATGGCCAGCAGCGCGAACATGGCCGTGCCGCCCGCCGGAAACTTTTTAGAAGAAAGACTCAGCGTGCCCGGCCACATGATGCCCACCGAGAAGCCGCACAGCACGCAGCCGATCAGCCCGACCGTGGGGCTGGCGAAAACCGAGGCCATCAGGTAGCAGACAAGGCACAGGATGCCCGAGCCCAGCATAAAGCTGCTCAAATTCATCCTGTGGCCGTATTTTCCGTAGATGACGCGGCAGATGCCCATGGTGACGGCAAACAGCGTCGGCCCGGCCAGATCGCCCACGGTTTTGCTCAGACCGATGGCCGATTCTGCGTAGGCGGAGGCCCACTGCGCCATGGACAGCTCGCTGGCCCCGGCGCAGACCATCAGCACGATGGAGACCCAGAACAGCGGCACGCGCAGCAGCCCGCTGATCCGCATGCCCTGCCCGTCCTCCACAAGGTTTTCGATGGGGCAGGTGGCGAAATTGACGATGTTGTACAGCGGCACCAGCGCCCACAGGCAAGCCAGCCACCGCCAGCTATCCGTGCCGAAGACAGCAAAGAACAGCGTGGAGAGCACGACCACGCCGACCGAGCCCCAGCAGTAGAAGGAGTGCAGCAGGCTCATCACCGCCTCCTTATGATCAAAGGGGCAGGCCTCCACGATCGGGCTGACCAGCACCTCGACCAGCCCGCTGCCGACGGCGTAAATCATGACGCACAGGATGATGCCGGTAAAGGGATTGGCAAAAAGATTGGGCACCCAGGCAAGCCCCATCAGCCCCAGCCCCGAGCACAGGCAGGAAAAGATGATGCTTTTCCTGTAGCCGATGCAGTCGGCAAAGTGGGCGCAGAGAAAATCCACCACCAGCTGCGTCAGAAAGAACACGGCGGGAATCAGCGCGATCCTGCCCAGCGGGATGCCGTAATCCTTATAAAACTTTAAAAACAAAAGGGGCGCGAAGTTGGCGGAGATCGCCTGCGTGATGAAGCCGAGGTAGCACGCGACCAGCGTTTTCTGGTAGTTCTTGGCCATGTTGACTGCTTCTTTCTTGTTTTTTACGATATCTTCCGAACTATAGCGCAACCGCGGCCCGGTTTCAAGGCGTAACGGGTCGACGTTTGCTATTTCTGCAGGCTGCGCTTGCGTTCCAATATCTTTGCGGCCTCTTCGCCGGCCGAGATTTCTTTGCCCTTTTCATAGAGCAGCTTGAATACGATAAAAAGTATGG
>CAYZTQ010000074.1:2105-9081 GCA_964481445.1 uncultured Christensenella sp.
GCAGACTGTACCATGCTTCTCTTGTCGTTTCCGGCGCCATGGCTGGTATTATCAAGGGGTTACCTGCCTTTATTGCATCAAAGAAGCAACGGCAAAGCAATGCTGCGGGGCCGCCCATCATGATGATGGAGGGCGACCGGGACAAAAAACCCGGTTGCGCCCGCCCGAGTCAGCCTTCTCTTTCCGACAAATATCGCTCGGCCTCCGCCGCCGAGAGCCTTCTGACCTGTGTGGCCGGAAACTCCCGGTAGGCGTCCGCTGAAAAGACAGGCTGCCCGCCCTCGCAGGTTTTGCTTTTTTTCTTTTTGAGGTAGGCCGCCAACTCCTCCGGGCCTGCGAAGATCTTGTAAATAACGCGCCCCGACCCGCTTTTGATTTCATAGATGCCGCAGCACTTTTTCATGGTGTAATCGGCCGCGCGCAGGTAGAGCCGGGCGATGTCCAAAGATTTAAAGGGAAAGTTCCACCGCCGCAGCCCCTTTTCCGTGCGCTCGATGCAGATGCAGCGCCCGCAGCTGCCGCAGATATACTGCGTGTGCTCCCGCAGGCATTCCTCCGGGCCGAGCAGTGGGGTGATCCTGCTGCGGTCAGTGTAGCATTCCTCGCAAAGCATGGCGTTCTCTCCTTTATGCAGGTGATTTTTGGTTATTGCGCCAAAGTGAACAGCGGCAAGGGGGATTGTCTCCGGAGCAGTCGCGTTCAGGGCTTCAGACAGCAGATGGGGGCTACGATGACGCCGTCCCTGCGCTGATAGGCGAAGGGAGCCTTGGCGCACAGCACCATCAAAAAGGAGGGGGCTTTCATTTTATCCGTGTCGATTTTAGCGGCAAGCTGAAGCAGGCTTTTTGCGCCTTCCTCAATCAGAGAATCGCCTCCCAGCTTGATTTCTATTAAACCGTAGGAACCGTTGCGCAGGTGTAAAACCGTGTCGCACTCCAGGCCTGATTTGTCCCGATAGTGATATACTGCGCCGTCCAGAGCCTCCGCGTAGATACGCAAATCCCGCACGCACAGGTTTTCAAACATCAGCCCCATGGTGGCCAAATCGTTGATCAGATCGTCAGGGCCCAAGCCCAGAGCCGCCGCCGCGATGGAAGGGTCGACAAAATAGCGTGTATCCGTGGTGCGGATCGCGGTTTTTGATCGGAGGTTTGGATTCCACGCCGGCGCGTCCTCTATGACGAATATTTTCTTCAGGGCGTTCAGATAAGAATACAGGGTTGTTTCGTCAAAGGTATCGGATGCGTCGAAAAGAGAGCCCTTACGGATTGTTTCAAGCGGCGTCTGCTGTGACACATTTCTGGCATAAGAGCGCAGCAGCCGCCTGCTGCGTTCAGGATTGCGGTTTACATTGTCCGCCCGGTTGATATCATCGTCCGCTACTGCGTCAAAATAATCGATGGCCTGCTGCAGGGCCACCTTTCTGCTTTGGCCTATGGCCCTTGGCCAGCCACCCCTGCAGATGTAAAAGGCGATTTCTTCCAGGTTGTGGCTGTCGCTGCCGGAAACGCTTTGCTTCGAAAAAAGGGCCTTCAGGGAAACCTGCCCTGCCGATTCTTTTGATTCAAAGAGGCTCATCGGCCGCATACGCATGCGGGCGATGCGGCCGGTTCCCGTATGCGCTGACGGGTCGAGCTTTGCGGGCACAGCCGACCCGGTCAAGATGAACTGCCCGAACTCGTTTCGTTCATCCACCTCATATCGAACGGCATTCCAAAGGCCGGGGGCGATTTGCCACTCATCGATCAGCCGGGGGACGGCCCCTTCCAGAAGCGCCGAAGGGTGAAGCTCCGCCATTTCCTGATATTGTCTTGTCATATCGGGCTGATCCATGGCGATAAAGCTGGCGGCCGCATGCCTGGCGGTCGTCGTTTTTCCGCACCATTTGGGCCCTTCTATCAGGACGGCGCCCTTGGCCTCCAACCGTTCCTTCAAAATCCAATCCGCAATGCGGGGCAAATATTCTTTCATGGCATGTCCCTCCGCCTGCAGTATAGGATGATTTCGAGTAAACGGCTATATTTTATCCGTGTAAATGGACATAAATTATCCAAGTAATTGGCGAATTATGATTCCGGTGTTCGGCCGTTTTGCGCCTCCTTCTGTGCCTGACTGACCGCCTCCACCGCCGTATCCATCGCCTGCACAAGCCTTTCAAACCTTGTAGCGGTCGCGCTGCCGGGCTTGGCGTGGGCAAGGCCGGTCAGGCTTTTGCTGCGGATGGACGAAAGCTGGGGAAGCGCCGCGGCGAGCTCTTCCGCTGTGAAATGCTCCTCCTGCCCCGAAAGCAGTGACCGCGCGATCTCCAGCGCGCGGATGCGGCGTCTGTTCAGGCTCAGCTGCGGCGAGCCTTCCTTCAGCCTCGGCTGAATCTTCCTGCAGTTTGCGATGGCCCCCTCAATCAGCGCGAGCGCCTGTTTCCTTTCTTCTTCCGCGGGCATTATTTCTCCCTTCCGCTTTTGCAAAAGCCGCAATTTTTCTGTGACACTCAGCAAGTTCCGCTATTTTATCATGCCGACGCGTCTTTGTCGCCAAAGCGCGGCATGGTATAATGCAAAAAGAAAAGGGAGGTATGCAGCATGAGCGTGATTACGATTGTCGGCTCGGGCATGATGGGCTCGGCCATGTCTTTCCCCGCGCGCGCCAACGGGCACGAGGTGCGGCTGGTCGGCACGCATCTTGACAGGGAGATCATTTCGCAGGCCGAACAGACGGGCTGGCACATCACCTTGAAGCGCCAGCTGCCCGCGGGCATCAAATATTACCAGATCGAGCGGCTTGAAGAGGCTCTCTCGGGCGCCGACCTGTTGATCGGCGGCGTGAGCAGCATGGGCGTCGACTGGTTTTCGCAGCAGGTGATCCCCAAGGTGCCGGCGAGCCTGCCCATCCTGTCCGTCACCAAGGGCATGATCCATACGGAAAAGGGCGAATTCATCTCCTACCCCGAGTTTTACGCGCGGCAGCACGCGCAAAGCGGTATTCAGTTCTGCGCCATCGGCGGCCCCTGCACCAGCTATGAACTGGCCGACCTTGACCAGACGCAGGTCTGCTTCTGCGGGCCGGATATGGCCCTGCTGCGCAGGCTGAAGGCCCTGCTCAACACCGATTATTACCATGTCAGCCTCTCCACCGATATCCGCGGGGTGGAGTGCGCGGTGGCCCTCAAAAACGCCTACGCGCTGGGCGTCACGCTGGCGGTGGGCCTGTCCGAGAAGCTGGACGGCAAGATGCACTACAACTCGCAGGCCGCGCTCTTTGGCCAGAGCGTGCGCGAGATGCGCAAAATCCTGGCGCTGTTCGGCGGACAGGATGTCAACATCTACCTGGGCGCGGGCGATCTGTACGTCACCGTGTTCGGCGGCCGCACCCGCATGATCGGCACGCTGCTGGGCAAGGGCTACCAGATCGACGAGGCCAAGAAGGAATTGGCGGGCGTGACGCTGGAATCGCTCGTCATCGCGGGCCGCACGGCGGACGCGGTGCGGGGCGCCATCCGGGACGGCCGTGCCGACGAGGACGATTACCCCCTGCTCATGTACATCGACCGCCTGCTCAAGGGCGAAAGCGGCAAGGGCATCCCCTGGGATAAGTTTGAGACTGAGATGGGGGAATAATACCAAAATCCATGTCGACACCAGCGACATAGATTTTGGTATCATTGCTCTCTCAGCCGTTCCACCAGGCGCGACCTGCGGTCAATGGCCAGCTTGGCGAACACGCCTTTCATGTGCTTTTTGACGGTGCTTTCGGTGACAAAAAGCTGCTTTGCAATCTCCTGATTGCGCAGGCCCTGAGCGGCCAGCTCGGCCACTTCGCGCTCTCTTCTGGTCAGGCTCTCGGGCAGGCCGTGAGACTGCAGCTTCTCTGCCGGATGGATGATGGGGGCAGGATTGGGCACGGCATTCAGAATGCTGCGAACGCAAGCGGAGTAGGGGCCGTCGCGCATCTGTTCAAGAGCCGGCTGAAGCATGTTGAGATGCTGCACAAACATACCGATCAGGCCGTCGGCGCAGGAAACCTCGAGCGCCTTCTCCAGATGCGGCACAGCCTCATCCGGCTTGGCAAGCAGGCAGCACTGCAGCGCCATGGCTGTGTGGATAATCTGCACCGCGCCGCTGTGTGTGGTAGCGGCCAGATTGCCAAGCGCGTCGGCAAGGGCCTGGCGGGCTGCGTCATCACGCGCGTTGATGACCAGCTCCGCTACGCGCGAGTACAGGCTCATGTGCGCCAGGATGGAATTGCCTTTGGGCAGACGGTGGGCGATCGGTTCCCATTTTTCCGTCATGCCGTGTTCCATCATCACAGCGAGAATCAGCGAACGGGTCGTCTCCACCATCGTCCGCAGGATGGCTGTCCCCGCAAGCGCCACACAGGCCTTTGCGCTTTTTTCCAAATAGTCGATTGCCTGCTGCGCGCGATCCGAATCGCCCAGAATAGCGCCGTTTCTGGCCATCAGCAGGGCCACGCCAAAGGCGACGCTCGGCTCTTTGGATTGTTCCGCCATCGCGGCCGCCGACAGCAGGTAGCGCTCGGACAGCGCGTACTGGCAGCGCATGTGCGCGAGCTCGGCCCGGTACAAAAGATTGGCGCCCTTGCCGCGGGTGCCGGCCAATCGGTGATAGGCAGCATGCAGCCTGTCCACATCATTGCCGCTCTGATCCGCCCGGCCGGGGATATGCCGGTACACATACCAGGGGGAGGGGCAGCCGAAGAGAAAGGGTTCTTCGGGCGGAATCACCTGGGAAGGGCCCTGCAGGTATTTTTCAGCCTTGCGCAGGGTGTGATACATTTTCACGGTGTCAGGCAGCTGGCTGATCATGTGCGCCATCAGCCATTCGCCGTAGAGCCCGGGGGTTTCGGGCCCGATCCACTCCGAAAGCTCAAGCATCAGTTTCTGATGAGCCTCAACATAGCCCGAACCGAACAGCATATAGGCGATGCGCAGCATGGCGATCGGGTGCGCCTTTTGGATGCTGCGCGGGCAGTGCCCGGCAATATCCAGCATAATTTCTTCAAAGCTGTATTCCCCGCATTTCTCAAAGCTGAGCAGCTTCAAATCAAGCGACAGAATCGCCTTATAATCGCGGATATCAAAATAGCAGCCGATGGCAGCGGCCCGGTTGCCCAGCTCGAGCAGTCTTTCTGCGCTGCGACGGGCTACTTTTTGGCGCGTGGCGATGCCGAGGGTTTTCAGACGCCTGCGCAAAAAACGCCGCAGCGAGGCATGCGGCACCAGAACGCGCATCTCGCCTTCCTCTATCATCAGGGGCATGCTGCTGATCAACCCATAGCACGCATCGCTGTCAACGCCCGCGGTGCACAGCGCGGTCACATCTTCTTTCGTCAGCCTGTCAAAATAGGTGATGCACTGCGCCAGATTGAGCTTTTGCTCATCCAGCAGGTTTTGTCCCCATTCCATCAGCGCGCGGTCAACCGGCGGTTCGCCGCGTACCCTGCCGATGGACAGACAGCTTAACAGATGCGCGCGCAGGGGGACAGCCCATCCCATAGTCTGTTCGTGCAAAGCGGCCGCTTCGGCCACGGTCATCGACAGACCGATGTCCGCAAAGCATTCACGGATATCGCTCGGGGTAAAGAGCAGGTGTTTAGCCCCGATCCACAGCACGGGCAGCGTATTGCAGTAAGCGGCCTGCGTCAGCGAAAGATGCCGCGCCATCAGCGCTACATGCAGGCGCGCGTCCGTCTGGTGCAGCAGGGCGGCCGTAAAGACTGGATCGATGCCTTCGCCAATCAGGTGATAATCGTCGATGAACAGCCAGGTTTCCTGATCTTCCGGCGCCTTGAGCGTTTGCGCGATCAGGACAGCCTGCTGCCACTCAGACGCCTCCCGGGGGTTCAGCAGGCCGAGGCGCCGCGCGGCCTCCTCATCCGCCAGGGCGATGGCCCGGCAAAACGCTTTCCAGGCTGTCCCTTCGCCGGACGCCCGCGCGCCATACCAAAGTATCTTTGCAGGGGAAAGCCGCTCTGCCAGAAAACGCGCGGCGCTTGTCTTGCCGTAGCCGGCAGGAGACAGCATCACGATGGCGCGCTGATCGGCCGCGTCCTCCAGCTGTTGGATAAGAAGCTCCGGTGGATGGTAATAGGTGCTGCTGTCCAGCAAGTGATTCCCTCTCTTTCGTGATTTGCCCGGCCTGGATTCTGAGCGCAGCGCGGCGACCGCCCTACTGCGTCGGGGCCGCATGAGGAAACCCGGCGCAGGCTGCCGCCGGCCCATGAGCGATGGCTGTGAGTCATGATTTGTCCAGGGCAAGGGCGTGAAAAAATATCCTACGAATAAATGTTTAATAATATTGTATACTGTTATTTTTGTTTTTGCAATAACATACATTGTAAATTTCTCGCCGCTTCGGATGCATGAACAAATTTCATCGGCGCGAAAAACGTAGGGGAGAGTCGGCTGCTCGCGAGAAGGGTAACGCCCAAGGATGCCGGCGCTTTCCGTCATGCGGCGCCCTGCCGCTCCCGCGCGGAGCTTCCCCGGCGCGTCATGTATAAAACATACGATATGATAAAATAAATTGCTTAAAATGGGCCCTTTTGAGAACTTTGTCGGTCAGATATTACTTTTCTGACGCGGAGGGGTACCCTATGCAGACGCCTCGTTTACGAAGAAAACAAATGATAATATATTAACGATGTGGGGGGGGGTAGATGGATAAAATAAGGTTGAACTTTAGCGCGTATTCTTTTGGACTTCGGATCCCAACCTGAAATTTGTGATTTTTCAGACTTTTTGGAGGCTGATAGAACAGCGATTATCTAAATTAAAATGCATAAAGGTTACAATAATATTAAGATATAGTTAATGAATACTTCATATATTGTATTCATCAATCTGAATGTATTATAAAAAGCGTGTAATATCAATAGAAATTCCCATTAAGAAAGTTTGATTTCAGTGCCGATTTGTAAGAAAGTTATCAGGAATCAATGCTGAAAAATACCCCTTTCGGGC
>CAYZTQ010000075.1:0-9009 GCA_964481445.1 uncultured Christensenella sp.
GAACTTTCTTAAAAGAAAGTTCCGAACCTCAAAGAATTTTAACAGGGGGAAGCGGTTCTTTCAGAAAGCCGCTCCCTTTTTGCTGTGAGATTTTCCTCGTGTATTTTCTGTTCACGCTTGTCAAAAAAGAACTTTGCCGCAAAGAGGGAGCTTTGTGTTGAGCCTGCACCCCCGCATGGTATAATTGAATCGGTTTAAAACAACCTGATACGCACAGCATTGACCGCGTTACCAGAAGGAGGCATGGAGAAGTGGCAAACAGCAAACCGGTCCCCGGGCAAAACGGAGAGACCTACCTGCCGTATGAAGCGCGCAGGGGCAACGAATCCATCGTATACTTTACAAGAGACCTGAGCCCTGAAGGGCTCCTGCGCATCTACGACCGGATCAGCGGCAGCCTCGATGGCAAGATCGCCGTCAAGCTGCACACGGGCGAGCCCAAGGGCCCCAACATCATCCCGAGGCCCTGGGTGAAGCATCTGATGCAAAACCGCCTGCCCGAAGGCACGGTGGTGGAGACCAACACCTACTACGACGGCGACCGCTACACCACGGCGCAGCACCAAAACACCCTCAAGGTAAACGGCTGGAGCTTCTGCCCGGTCGATATTCTGGATGAGGACGGCGCCGCCATGCTGCCGGTCAAGGGCGGCAAGTGGTTCAGCGAGATGTCGGTCGGCAAGCACCTGTTAAATTACGACTCGCTCTTTGTACTGACCCACTTCAAGGGCCACACGCAGGGCGGCTTCGGCGGCTCCAACAAGAACATCGGCATCGGCTGCGCGGACGGCCGCGTGGGCAAGGGCATGATCCACACCACGCCCGGCCAGAGCAACCAGTGGGATATCGCCAAGGAAGAGTTTATGGAGCGCATGACCGAATCCGCCAAGGCGACGGTGGATCATTTCGGCCGGCGCATCGCCTTTGTGAACGTGATGCGCAACATGTCCGTCTCCTGCGACTGCGAAGGCGTAAACGCCCAGCCGGTCGTCACGCCCAACGTGGGCATCTGCGCCTCGCTGGATATCCTGGCCGTCGATCAGGCCTGCGTGGATATGATCTACGCCATGCGGGAAGACGAGCGCCGCGCCATGGTGGAGCGCATCTCCACCCGCCACGGCCTGCGCCAGCTGAGCTATATGAAAGAGCTGGGCATGGGCAACGACCGGTACATTCTGGTGGATATCGACCATGAAGACGCGCGGATCACCGCGGGGGACGCGGTGAAGGATCTGAAGCCCTTTCAGAAGGACAGCGCGGAGTAACAAAGCGTCTGTTCCGCCTGCCGCGGCTCTGTAATGGGCCGCGGCTTTTTGCGCCCTTGCAAAACCGCTTTTCAGGTTTTAAGATGGGTACAGACAAGCAGTATCCCCGCCCGGCCCTCGGCAAACAGGCTGGGTTTATGGACGCATCGGGCGCTGCGTTTTTATCCACCCCTGTTCAGGCAGGATGAACGGATGGCTCTTTTTTCATGTTTTCATGCACAGACGGCATGCATCAGGAGGGCGCATGGGCAAGCTGTATCTGCTCACCGGGGCGACGGGGCACCTGGGCACGGCGCTGGTAAACGAGCTTCAAAGGCGCGGCGAAAGCGTGCGCGCGCTGGTCTTGCCGGGGGAAGAAAAATTGCTGCCGTCAGGCGTCCACGCTGTCAGCGGCGACGTGACGGACGCGGATTCGCTGCCGCCCTTTTTTGATACGGCGGGCTATGATGCCGTCACCCTCATCCACTGCGCGGCGCTGATCAGCATCGCCTCAAGGCCCGACCCCCGGCTCTGGCAGGTGAATGTGGAGGGCGCCGACCGCGTGATGCGCCTCGCGCTGGAGGCGGGCGTCGAGCGGGTGATCTATGTCAGCTCGGTGCACGCTATCCCGGAGAAGAAGCCGGGCGAAACCATGAGCGAAACCCGCGATTTTTCGCCGGACGCCGTGCACGGGCAGTACGCGAAGTCGAAGGCCGCGGCCGCCCGTCTGGTGCTGGGCTGGGCGCAAAAGGGCCTGCCCGTCAGCATCGTCCACCCCTCGGGCATCATCGGCCCGGGCGACCTGCGGCATACCAACCACTCCGTCAGCACCCTGCGCGCCATGGCCTCCGGCAGCATCCCCTGCGCCATCCGGGGCGGCTACGATTTTGTGGACGCGCGCGACGTGGCCCTCGGCATCCTCGGCTGCGAGGAAAAGGGCGAAAGCGGGGAATGCTACATTCTGAACGGCGAATACATCACCGTAGCCGATATGATGAACGCGGCGCGCGCCGCCCGGGGGAGGCCGCCTGTCCGGCTGGCGCTGCCCTATGCCCTCGCGAGGCTCTTCGCGCCCTTTTCCGAGTGGCTCTCGCTGATGTTTTCCGCGGGCAAGCCCCTGCTGACCCCCTATTCCGTGTACACGCTGCACAGCGGCCAGCGCTTTTCGCATAAAAAGGCGCAGGAAGCCTTCGGCTACCGCCCGCGCCCCGTGCTCGACGCCATCCGCGACTCACTGGGTTGAAGCGGAAAGAAGAAGGAGGAAGCATGGCTGCCATGAAGCTTGACGCCGTGGTGCTGGACAGCCCGGATGTGCGCCTGCTGACCGCGTTCTATCAAAAGCTGCTTGGCTGGCAGATCGATTTTATCGATGAAAAGACCTGCGCCCGCCTTTCGCCGCCGGAAGGCGGCACCCGCCTGTTGATCCAGCTGAATGAGTGGTATCAAAGGCCCGTCTGGCCGGAGCGAAAAGACAGCCCTCAGCAGCAGGCGCACCTTGATATCGAAGTAAAAACGCAGGAGGAGCTGCAGGCCGCCGTGCGGCACGCGCTCAGCCTCGGCGCGCAGATGCCCGAAACGCAGTTCGGCCATGATGAAGAAAAGGGTACAGACCGCTGGGTCACGCTGATTGACCCTGTCGGGCATCCCTTTTGTTTTGTCATATGGTAAAAAATCGCTTCCTTTCAGCGCCGATGATTCTGGATTATCGTTGTATGGGAAAGACGCGCGGCGCGCGGCAAAAATCGGGCGGAGGCCCATCAGAAAGGATCTATCGGAACATGACGGAAGAAGAACGTATTTTTTCAGGCAGGCTCTTCTCTTCGGAAGAGCCGGAGCTGATTGAGAAAAAGCTGAAAGCGCACAGGCTGAGCCAGCAGTTCAGCAGCCTGTTTGAGGAAGACGCGCAGGCACGGCAGAGCATCCTCAAACAGCTGCTGGGCGCGGTCGGGGAGGGCACCTTCATGCTCGGCCCCATCCGCTTTCATTACGGCAGCCACACCACCATCGGCAGCCACTGCTTTATGAACTTCAATTTTACCGTGCAGGATGACGCGAAGGTGACCATCGGCGACCACTGCAATTTCGGCCCAAACGTCACCATTGTCACCCCGCTGCACCCCATGCTGGCGCAGGAGCGCCGCGGCATGCGCTGTGATGACGGCGTCACACGCTTTCTGTGCTATGCCAAGCCGGTGACTATCGGCAATGACTGCTGGTTCGGCGCGGGCGCCGTCATCTGCCCCGGTGTGCATATCGGGGATGGCTGCGTCATCGGCGCGGGCAGCGTGGTCACCAGGGATATCCCGGATAATTCTTTCGCGGCGGGCGTGCCCGCGCGGGTGATCCGACCGATCACCGCGGAAGACAGCATCCGCAATCTTTTCAGCGACCTGCGTTAGCCCGCCGCCGGAAACGCGCAAAAACAGGATGCCGCCCGTGCGGAAAAAGTCGAGTCTCTCATAGTTTTAAGGTTCTGTTTTAGTATTGAATTTAATAAATTAAAAAAGGAACCACGCGTTAAGCTCGGTTCCTTTTGGATGGGCTATCAGAACACCGTCTTCAAAAACCTCTTCAGCCCTTTTTCGCCCGCGGCGTCCTGCTTGAAGACGCCGGTGTTGTGCAGCAGCTCGCAGCAGACCTTCGCCACCTCGACGCGGATGTACTCGCCGATGTCGACACCCTTTCTGTCCTCGGGCAGCTGGTCGCAGATCTCCTTCACCCAGAGGCGGTGAGGGCTGTCGGGCGGCAGGGGCGCCTCGCCCGCGAGGAACTCTTCCACCTGCGCCAGCTCTTTTTTGAGCCGCCCGGGCAGGATGAACAGGCCCATCGCCTCGATGAGGCCGATGTTCTCCTTCTTGATGTGGTGGTATTCCGCGTGCGGATGGAAGACGCCGAGAGGATGCTCGTCCGTGGTGATGTTGTTGCGCAGCAGCAGGTAGGCGATATAGCCCATCTCCGTCTTTCGCACGACGGGGGTGACGGCGTTGTGCGCGGTGTTGCCGCTGCGGGCGATGATGCCAAGGCTCTCGTCGCTGTAGCGCCGCCAGGCGTTCAGCACCCTGTCCATGGCCCCGGCCAGCGTCTGTCTGCTTTCGCTTTCCAGCTTCAGGCAGGTCATCGGCCACTTGAGCGCGCAGGCGGAAAGGCCCTTGATGCCGGTATCGAAGGTGAAGCGGGTTTCCGAGCGCTCCATGGGAAACTCGTAGCGCCCGCCCTGAAAATGATCGTGCGTCAGGATGGAGCCGCCCACGATGGGCAGATCGGCGTTGGAGCCGATGAAGTAGTGCGGAAACTGATCCACAAAATCGAACATGCGCTCAAAGCTGTCGCGGTTCATCTGCATGGGCACATGCTCGCGGTTGAGCACGATGCAGTGCTCCTCATAATACAGATAGGGCGAATATTGCAGATACCAGGGCTTGCCCGACAGGGTGATCGGGATGATGCGGTGGTTGTGCCGGGCGGGGAAGCCCGGCCTGCCCGCGTAGCCCGGGTTCTCTTTGCACAGCGCGCAGCGGGGATAGCCCACAGAGGGCCGCAGGCGCGCCAGCGCGATATCCCGCGGGTCCTTCTCGGGCTTGGAGAGGTTGATGGTGATTTCAAGCCCCCCGGCCTCGGTCTGCGCGCAGTAGCGCACGTTCTCGTCGATCCTTCTGGTGCGGATATAGTCGTTGGCGCGGCACAGGCGGTAGAACCAGTCGGTGGCCGCCCGGCTGCCCGCTTCGCGCATCAGGCGGTAAAACTCTTCGCGCACGGCCTGCGGGCCCGGCGTTACCAGCCCGAACAGCTTGGCGCTGAAGCGGTCGCGCGCCTCGGGGCTGTCCTCGCAGAGGTTTTTGGCAACGGCGCAGTCGATCAGCCGCTCCGCCAGATCCAGGATGGGCACAAGGCTCGCCGCCTGCTGCGGCTCCTCCATCTGCAGAAGCTCCAAAATCCGGTTGATGGAAAAATCCACATCCTCCTGCTCGATCAGCCCCGATTGCACCGCCGCTTGACAAAACAGCGTAACAACCTGTTCGTCCGTCCAGTCGCCCAGTCGCGTCATGCCGCACCTCCATGATGTATAAAAGCTGCGTCCATTATAACAGATACCACCCGCGGCGGGTATCTTTCTGACATGACTCGGCAAATTTTGTTGCGCAGAGGCGGACGGAGAGAAAAACATAGAGAAAAGGATAAAACTGTACCTATCTCTTTTTTTCTCATTGTTCCTATATTTTACATACTGCGCCAAAAGCGAGTCTGTATTCATTTTCGGGATTATGATATAATATCGACATATATGGAGGAATGAAAGCAATGAATGTACATGTGTATGAGACTTCCGAGCTGGCCTGCAGGGCCGCGGCCGGCCTGTTTCTGGCAAAGCTGCTGGCAAAGCCCGAGGCCGTGCTGGGCCTGGCGACCGGCTCCACGCCGATCGGCATCTATCAGCAGCTGATTGCCTGGCATCAGGAGGGGCTGGTTGATTTTTCAAATGCCCGCAGCTTCAACCTGGATGAGTATGTGGGCCTCAAGCCCGATCATCCCTGCAGCTACCGCTACTTTATGAACGAGCAGCTGTTTAACCACATCAACATGAAGGATACGCGCGTGCCCTCCGGCATCGCCGAGGATATGGAAAAAGAGGCGCGCGATTATGACCGGGCCATCGAGCGGGCGGGCGGCATCGACCTGCAGCTGCTGGGCCTGGGGCAGAACGGCCACATCGGCTTCAACGAGCCGGCGGACGAGTTCAGCTACGGCACCCAGGTGGTCGACCTGACCGAGAGCACCATCAAGGCCAACCGCCGTTTCTTTGAAAAAGAGGAGGATGTGCCCAGAAAGACCATTTCCCTTGGCATCGGCGGCATCATGAAGGCCGGCCAGGTAGTGCTGTGCGCCTTTGGCGCAAACAAGGCCCAGGCCGTGCGCGACATGGTCTACGGCCCCCTCAGCCCCCGGTGCCCCGCGAGCATTTTGCAGCTGCACAAGGACGCCGTCATCCTGCTGGACGAAGAGGCCGCCGCGCTGCTCTAATACCAAGGGTTCAGCTGTGGAAAGCGTTGTGGAAAGGCAGGGTCCCTATCCCAAAACCCCGCCCGCGGCCAAACGGTCTGCCTCCACAGCGCGTTTGCGCACAGCCTGTGGAAAGCGTGGATAAGCCCGTTTTACGGCGCCTTTTCCGCCCGGCGTCTGACCGGAAAACACAGGCTTTCAGCCCTCGATTGGACGCTGACTGAAGCAAAGCAGATTTTTCACTTTCAAAAGCCCCGCTTTCAGGCGCCGCCGGTTTTCTGAAAAGACTTATCCCCTTTTTCTCCACGGCGCGGGCGCGTTTTGTCTACAGCTTATCCAAGGGGCAAAGCGAGGCGGGATAAGGCAAAAAGGGGCTTATCCACCGCATCCACAGCGCCTACTACTACTACTGCCTATATATTACTACTACCCCATCTGCGAAAGGACGTGCCACCATGCGGTTTACAGTACATGCCGAAGACATCAACCACAGCCTGAATCTGGTCACCAGATCGCTCCCCGTCAAGACCTCCAAGGACGCGTACGAGGGCGTGTTTGTCGAGACCACCGATGAAGGCGTGCAGTTCACCTGCACCAACGGCGAGATGAGCATCAAGACGCTCACCCCGGCGCAGATATCCGAGGATGGCTGCGCCCTGCTGCCGGCCAAGCTGCTCAGCGAGCTGCTGCGCAAGATGACGGGTGAAATCAATATCCAGACCGAGGAAAACAGAAGCGCGCTGATTACCTCGCAGGGCAACAAAACCACCATGATGTGCCTGAACCCCGACGGTTTCCCGGATATTGAGGATATTCACGGCGGCTTTGTGACCACCCTGCCCCAGAACCGCCTGCGCGAGGCCGTGGGTCGCGTCACCTTCGCCATCGCGACGGACGGGCTGCGCCCCATCCTGACCGGCTGCCTGATGGAGACCTACGCGGACGATGTGCGCTTCATCTGCCTGGACGGCTTCCGCCTGGCCATGCAGCGCATCGCCGTCAGCCACGAGCTGCCCGCGGGCAGGGAGATGGTCTCTTCTGTGCTGCCCGGCGCCATCATCGGCGAGATTTCGCGCATGGTGGCGGACAGCGCCGACCCGGTCGAAATCCACTGCACTGCCACCCACCTGATGGCGAGCTTTAACAAGACGAAGGTCTACTGCCCGCTGATCCCCGGCGAGTTTATCAACTACAAGCAGATCCTGCCCACCAGCTGGACCACCGCCATACGCGTTGACAAGGCCGAGCTGATGAACGCCATCGAGCGCGCCGCCGTCATCGCCCGCGAAAACAGCAGCAACCTGATGAAGCTGAAGATCGAGGAGGACAGCCTGACCATCATGGCCAACTCCGAGCGCTCCAGCGTGGTCGAGCGCGTGGGCGTCGATTTTGAGGGCTCGCCCCTCAGCATCGCCTTCAGCGCCAAGTACCTGAGCGACGTTATCAAGAACATCGACACGCAGGACCTGGCCCTGCGCTTCAACACCAACGTCAGTCCCTGCGTCATCTGCCCCGTGAGCGGCAACCAGTACACCTACCTGGTGCTGCCGGTGCGCGTTTCCGAGTAATACCAATTCAACTTGTTAAGGTATAAGCGTGCAGCCTGTTTTTCAGTAGCGATTCAGCCGTGAGAAGGCCATTGTTCTTTCTTCACGGCTTTTTCAGTGAGGAGACGGGAAAAAGACGAAAAAGAAACGAGACGGAGACGCAGGAGGAATTCTTGAAAGAATTCCCCCTGCACCCCCAAGAACTTTCATATTATTTCCATCTTGATTTTACTTTTGTCTGCTACGCTTACTCCGTTAAAGTTCTTCGAGGTTCGGACCTTTCTTTCAAGAAAGTTCTGAAAACCCTAAATGTAAACCCTTTTTGTTTCCAAAGAACATTCCCTGAAGGAGGAAAGAAACTTGTCAGAACTGCTCAGTACAAGAGGGCTGTCCAAGAAATACGGCAGCCGTTATGCCCTCAAGGACGCGGACGTGCATATCCGCAGGGGCGATATCTACGGGCTGATCGGCCGCAACGGTGCGGGCAAAACCACGCTGCTGAAGCTGATCAACAGCCAGATCGTGAAAACGGCGGGCGATATCTACACCGAGGGCAGGAGGATGGCCTTTGGAAAGCCCCAGATCAAGATCGGCGCGCTGGTGGAATCGCCCGGGCTGTTTCCCGAGTGCACGGCCTTTGACAACCTGATGTACAAATGCACCGCATTGGGCGTGTACAAAAGGGAGTATGTGCATGGGCTTTTGAAGCGCGTGGAGCTGGCGGATACCGGCAAAAAGAAGGTGAAGCAGTTTTCGCTGGGCATGAAGCAGCGCCTGTCCATCGCGCTGGCGCTGGTGAACGAGCCGGATCTGCTGCTGCTGGACGAGCCCATCAACGGCATGGACCCGCAGGGCATCCGCGATATCCGCGAGATGCTGGTGAGGATCAACCGCGAGCAGGGCGTCACCATCATGATTTCAAGCCATATTCTGGACGAGCTTTCGAAGTTCGCCACCAATTACGGCATCATCAAGGACGGTCTGGTGCTGAGGGAGTTTACCAAGCAGCAGCTGGACAGCGAGAACCGCTCGGGCATCGAGGTGGAAAGCCCGCAGATCGAGGCGGTGGAAAAGCTGCTGCGGGAGGAAATGGCGCTTTCTGATATGAAGCGCACCGAGGATAACCACCTGATGATCCGGGAGGGCGTGGAGCGCTACCGCGAGATCAGCCGCCTGTTGTTTGACAGGGGCATCTATGTTTCACAGTTCTCGCTGCGGCA
>CAYZTQ010000076.1:0-8689 GCA_964481445.1 uncultured Christensenella sp.
GAGCGGCTGGAGGCGATGACCTGCATGCCGAAGGCCAGGGCAAGTCTTGCCACCGCCTGCCCGATGCGGCCATAGCCCACGATGCCCATGGTTTTGCCCGCAAGCTCCATCAGCGGATAATCCCAGAAGCAGAAATCAGGGTTGCTGCTCCAGCGCCCTGCATGCACCGCCGCGCTGTGGTGGCCCACGTGGTGGCAGATTTCCAGCAGCATCGCGAAAACCAGCTGCGCCACGGAAACAGTGCTGTAATCGGGCACGTTGCACACGGTGACGCCCTGCTCTTTGGCCGCCTGAATATCGATGATATTAAAACCCGTCGCCAGCACGCCGATCATCTTCAGCTGCGGACAGGCTTCCAGCGTCTCTTTGGTGATGGGGGTCTTGTTGGTGAAGATGATGCCCGCGTCGCCGATGCGGCTGACAATATCCTCCCGCGCCGTTCGGTCATAAACGGTCAGCTCCCCAAACTGCCGCAGGCCGTCCCAGCTCAGATCGCCGGGGTTGGCCGCGTAGCCATCGAGTATCACGATTTTTTCCATCTCTCTGCCTCCTGTAAAATCTTAAAGCTGCGCGGACACGCCTGATCGCCCCTTCCCCCCGCCGGTACAGCAAGCCCTCCGCCGCGCCAAGGGGGCGCAGGGAGGGCGGTCTATCGGTATACAGCAGGGCGCACGGCCGAAAAACAGGGCATGGCGCAGTTCCTTTTCCTGATCATTCAGAAATCCATAAGGGTTTTTCCCTTGCCAATATTAGACATTCCGCTTGCAATTGTCAAATTCATCCGCTACAATATGACAAAACATGAACGTTCTGGAGGTATACATGCCGCGCGATTATGTGTTGATGACAGACTCCGACAGCGACCTGCCATGGCGCTACGCCAAAGAGAGAGGCATCCCCGTTGTGCGCATGCCCTACTCGGTCGGCGATCAGGAGTATTACGACGATAACGGGGAATCCGGCAGGGAGAAGGATTTCTTCGACCATATGCGCAAAGGCGCGGCCGCTTCCACCTCGCTGCTGCCTACCGCCGCGTACCTTGAGTACTTTGACCCAATCCTCGCAAAGAGCGATCTTTTGTTCATCGCCTTTTCCAGCAAAATGTCAGCCACCTTTCAAAACGTGCTGGAAGCGCGGGAAGAGCTGTTGCAGAAGTACCCGGGCCGCAGGTTCACGGTGGTGGATACCCTGAGCATCTCCTTCCCCATGACGCTGCTGGTCATGCGCGCCTACGAGCTGTACGACGCGGGCGCCTCTATGGATGAAGTGGAAAAGTGGCTGCTTGAGAACCGCACCCGCTCGCAGGTCTACCTGACGGTGGACGATCTGGTCTACCTGCGCCGCGGCGGCCGCATCTCCTCCACCAGCGCGGTGGTCGGCTCCATGCTGAACATCAAGCCCATCCTGACGCTGACGCGCGCGGGCAAGCTGGAAGCCTTCGGCAAGGTGCAGGGGCAGAAGAAGGCCATGAAGGCCATTGTGGATCAGGCGGCGCTCAATATTGAGGATGCCGCAGGCCAGCAGGTGCTGATTTTCCACGCCGACTGCGGAGACAGCGCGGAGCTGCTCAGGCAGATGCTATCCCAGCGCCTGCCCGAAATACGCGAGATCAGCGTGCACATGATCGGCCCCGTCATCGGCGCGCACGCCGGCCCCGGCACGCTGGGCCTCTGCTTTATGGGCAGGGAGCGCCCGCTCTGACGCCATGCAGATGCATATTTTAATCGTTCAGGATATTTCCTGTGTCGGGCGGTGCTCGCTGCTGGCGGCGCTGCCTGTTTTCAATGCCCTCGGCATCCGCGCGACCCCGCTGCCCACCGCGCTGCTCAGCAGCCATACGGGCTTTCCGGGCGCCGTCCGCCGCGACCTGAGCGAAGAGATGGCCGCCATGCTGAAGCACTGGCAGACGCTGAAGCTGCGTTTTGACGCCATCCACGTCGGCTATCTGGCGGGCGCGCACCAGCTGCCAATCATCAATGAGGCGCTTTCGCTGCTTCGCCAGGCGGACACCCGCCTGTTTGTCGACCCCGTGATGGGCGACTGGGGCAGGGCCTACAGCTACTGCGACGAGGCGCTGCTCGCGGGTTTTCGCGCGCTGTGCGCGCAGGCGGATGTGATTTTGCCCAACCGCACCGAGGCAGCGATGCTGCTGGACGAGCCTTACTCGAAGGGGCCGGACACCCCGGCCTCGCTGCTTCGGCAGCTGAAGGCGCTGCTTACGCTTGGCGCGAAAAGCGCCGTGATGACCGGCACGAACAGTCAGCCGGGCTACACCGGCGCGGTCTGCCTCGGCCCGGGGATGCCTTCGCCGCAGGCTGCTCTGACGCAGGAAGTAAAGGGCTCCTGGCCCGGCACGGGCGATCTGTTCGCCGCGGCGCTGGAGGCGGCTCTGCTGAAAGGGCGGCCCCTGCCCGCCGCCTGCGAGACCGCTGTCCGCTTCATCAAAAAGTGTCTGGAGCAGGCGGAGCCCGACCCCAAAGAAGCCCGATACGGCGCCCCCTTTGAAGAAGCGCTGCCCTGGCTGATCAAAGAGCTGGCCGACTGAACTACCATAAAGAGCCGCTTCCCGCTCTTAGGGAAACGGCTCTTTTTTGACGCCCGGCTTTAGGAAAGCGAAAATACCGCGACGCCCGTGTACAGCGCGACCGATACCAGGGCCTGCACGGAAAGCGTGGTCGAGATGTACTCGCCATGCTCCCCCACATCGGCAAACAGCGGGATGATAAAGGGCGCGGGCAGGGAAAAGCCCAGCAGCAGAGCCGCCATCAATTGCTTATCGTATGGGATCAGCCTGAACAGGATGAAAGTAGCCGCCGCGCACAGCACGGCCATGATGCCAAGGCGCAGCAGCACAGTGCGCAGCACGGGCTGCATCAGCGATTTTTTGAAGGAAAGCTCAAAGCCGAGTACCAGCAGAATCAGGGCGGAAGTCGGCGCGCCGAGGAAGGCGATCAGCGACTCTATCACAGGAAACAGGCTGCTTTCGGAAAGTCGCCTGTACACCCCGGCAGCGCCCAGCGCGATGCCCGCCAGCATCGCCGCGCTGGCCGGGTTCTTGAGCATGTTGAGGGCAAGCGTTTTCACCTTCGGCTTTTCGCCTCCCATCACCTGAAGCACCGAGATAAACAGCGAAAAAGCGAAGACCGTCTGCCCGATATCCGCGAGGGCGAACACCCTGGTGCCCGAAGCCCCATACAGCAGCGAGAACAGCGCGTAGCCCAGCATGCCGCCTTCCCAGCCGGTCACCAGCATGGGCATGAACTTGTCAAAAGGCGCGGCGATTTTTTTGAGCGCGAAGCCGATTGCCATTGCCAGCCCCAGCGCGGCATACACCAGGGTAAAGCTGATCAGCGTCGCTTTGGAATAATCCGCCGTGAAAAAGGCGTTGAACAGCACCGCCGGCAGCGTGACATGGCTGACAAAGGCCTTGACGCCGGCAAGCCCTTCTTTTGTGATAATCCCCTTTCTGTTCATCAGATAGCCGATGAAGATCATCACCAGCACCGGCAGCACCATGCGGATGACCGAAAGCACCATCGCCGCGTCCCTCCATCAAAAACGTCCATCGGGCAGGCAGACCCTGCCCATGTTTGCAGGGAATTATACCACCCCGCGCTCTGCCTCGGAAGTGTAAACCGGCCAGCGCAGGGCCTTTTTCTTCAGCCCGCCGCCTTTCCGCAGCCTTTTCACGCCCTTCAACCGCGGCGTTCTCCTTCGGCCTGCCATTTTGTTTCGAACTGACAGCAGGATTTTTCGGTATGGACGGCGAAATAAAAGTATTCGGCCGTTTTTGTTTTTGGCGGCCGCGGACGTCTGCACGGAAACGGGCGGACAAAACCCCTGCTTTTATCCGGAGGAAATGCACGATGTTGACGGAAGACAGGCTGAGAAAGCAGACCGCGCCCGAGGACTGGGCGGCGGGCGCTTCTCTGGCTGCCCGGGGCCGGCTGCGCGAGCTGCGCCTGACGCCGGGGCTAATCGAATATATGGTCACGGAGGAACCCTACGCGCTGGTGCGCCTGCAGGCGCAGGAGGGCGCGCGCTGCGACTGCGGGCAGGAGAACTGCCGGCACATCGTGGCCGCCTACCTGACCGCCAGGGGCAGCGGCAGCCTGAGCGAGCTGGAGAGCTTCAGCGAGCGGCTGGCCAGCGAGGCTTTCTATGAAGCGGTCGAAAGTATCATCCCCAAATCCGCTTCGCTGACTTTAGAGCCCTCTTTGTTTGTATCTCCGGGCGGCGAACTGAGCCTCTCCCTGCGGGTCGGCGAGACACGCCTGTATGTGGTGCGCAGCCTGCCGCGTTTTCTTTCGGCGCTTGATACGGGCGAGGAGGTCGAGCTGAGCAGCGGACATACGCTGCAGCCGCATTTTGATGATTTTGCCCCGCAGGAGGCGGCTTTTCTGCGCATTCTGCTGGGCCACGCGCAGGCGCTGGAGGCGGGCGGGGCCCGGCTGAGCCCGCAGCAGGCGCGAAAACTGCCGCTTTCGGGCGAGATCGCCGCGCGCGTGCTGGACGGCCTTGAGAGGCTGCGCTTCCGCCTGACTTATGCGGAGACCACCCGCCTGCAGGAGGGGATTGACGCTTCTCCCCTGCCGGCCGTGTTCTATGTGAGCGGCAACCGCAGCGATCTGTCCATCCGCGCGCAGCTGGACGTCCCCTGCGAGGCGGTCGGCAAAGACGGACGCTACATGATGTCTTCAGGGCGTCTGACGCGCCTGAGCCAGGAGGATATCCCCCTGGCCCGCGTGGTGCTTTCAAGGGAGGATAAGCTCTTCACCTTCCCCCGCGGAGAGGTCGGCCGGGTAACGGGCGAGTTGCTGCCCACCCTGATGCGCAGCCACGCCGTGATATTGGATGAAATGCTGGAGCGGCGCATGATCCGCCGCCCGCTCTCCCCGCGCATCTACCTGGACCAGCAGGGCAGCGCCATCCGCGCGCAGGTGCGCTTTGTCTACGGCGATATCGAGCTCGACCCCTTCTCTATCGAAAAGGGCGATACCCGCCTGCTGCTCCATGACGCCATCGGCGAGCGCCGCGTGCTGGAAGCGCTGGCGGACGCGGGCTTTAGGGTGCAGAAAGGCTTCGTCTATCTTTCCGGCGAAGAGGAGATTTATGAATTTCTCACCGGCGGGGTGCAGGATCTGGGCCAGAAGGCCGAGCTGTTCTTAAGCAAGGAATTCAAGCGCCTCACGCCGCGCACGCCCAGCCTGTCCGGCCGCCTGAGCGGCAGCGCCAGCCAGCTGCAGCTGACGGTGCTGGATGACGGCACGCCGGTGGAGGAGCTGGTGCCGCTGCTGGAGGCCATACGCAGCCGCAAGCAGTATTTCCGCTACAAAAACGGCGCCTTCATCACCCTGCGGGATACCGAGTCCTGGCAGAACTTCGCGCAGGCCGCGCTGGAGGCCGTGAAGGATCAGAGCGAGCTGCGCAACCTGAAGGGCTACCGCGCCGCCTACCTGAAGGCGCTGATCGACGACAGCGCCCTGCCTGTCGAAGTCGCCCCGGAGGCCGCGCGCCTCGCGCAGGGCGAGGATCTGCGGCCCGAAAGCCCCGTGCCCGGCCTGCACAGCTATCAGGAGCGGGGTTTCCACTGGCTGTATTCGCTCTACCGCCTCGGCATGGGCGGCATTCTGGCCGACGAGATGGGCCTTGGCAAGACGGTGCAGACCATCGCTGCCATCCGCTACGCCGTGGAAACGGAAGACGAACGGCTGCCCAGCATCATCGTGGTGCCCACCACGCTGACCTACAACTGGCTGGGCGAGCTCAAAAAGTTTGCCCCGAGGCTCAGCGTGCAGCTGCTCTCCGGCAGCCGCGCGAAGCGGCAGGAGCAGATCGCCCGCTTTGAAAAACAGGACGCGCCCGATCTTCTTCTGACCAGCTATCCCCTGATCCGGCAGGACATCGACCTGCTCGAAGGGATCAGCTTCCGCTTTGCTGTGCTGGATGAGGCGCAGTACATCAAAAACGCGCTCAGCCAGTCCGCCCGCGCGGTCAAGCGGCTGTCCGCCCGCACGCGCCTTGCCCTTTCGGGCACGCCCATGGAAAACAACGTGGCCGAGCTGTGGAGCCTGTTTGACTTCGTGATGCCGGGCTATCTGCCGGGCATCCGCGAGTTTGTCAGGCGCTACGACCAGGGCCGCAGCGCGCAGGATCTGCTGCGCCGCATCCGCCCCTTCCTGATGCGCCGCCTCAAAAAAGAGGTAATGGCGGAGCTGCCCGATAAGGTGGAATCCGTCCTCACCATCCCCATGACGGCCGACCAGCGCAAGGTGTACCTGGCGGTGCTCAATCAAAAGCGCATGCGCATGGAGGGGCTGATCGAGCACGGGGCCCTCACCACGGGGCGGGCCGAGGTGCTGTCCGCGCTGACGGAGCTGCGGCAGATCTGCTGCCACCCTTCGCTTGTGATGCCCGGCTTCGGCGGCGAAGCGGGCAAGGTGAGGCTGCTTGAGGATCTGCTGCCCCAGGCGATCGAGGAGGGCCACCGCGTGCTGCTGTTCAGCCAGTTCACGCAGATGTTAAAGCTTCTCCGCCGCAGGCTCTATCAGGACGGCATCGAAACCCTGTATCTGGACGGCGAAACCAGGCCGCAGGAGCGCCAGCAGCTGGTGGAGCGCTTCAACGCGGGCGAAAAGCCCGTCTTCCTCATCTCGCTCAAAGCGGGCGGCACCGGACTCAACCTGACGGGGGCCGACATGGTCATCCATTACGACCCCTGGTGGAACCCCTCCGCCGAGGATCAGGCCGCCGACCGCGCCCACCGGCTGGGGCAGAAAAAGAATGTGCAGGTGCTGCGCCTTGTCATGCACGACTCCATTGAAGAGCAGGTGCTGGCCCTCGGCCGCGGCAAGCGCAGGCTGTTTGAGCAGCTGATCACCCCCGGCGAGCAGCTGCCGCAGAAGCTGACCCAGCAGGATATCCTGAAGCTGTTCAGCGTCGCTTCCACGGAGGATCCGGAAGCGGAAAGCGACGTTTCCTGATAGGGCCTCTAAATTTTCTGTCATTTCATTCAATCTCCTTGCCACAGCAGGGAGATTGTTTTCTATGCGGGCAGAATGGCATGCCCGCCTGTTTGCAGTAGGCTTTCCCCGCATTTCGTGCTAAAATCGCCTTATTAAAGCTGCATCAGGAGGCGCCTATGAATCAGGAGAGGGCCAACCGGTATTTTTTCGGAATCGGGACTTTGGGGCGGGATATGTTCTATACCACCGTTTCCATGTACCTGATGTTCTACCTGACGGATATCCTGAACCTGCCGGACGGCACCATGTGGTGGATGACGCTGGTGTTCACCGTATTGCGCGTGTTTGACGCGCTGAACGACCCCTTGATGGGCATGCTGGTGGACAATCAGCGCGGGCGCTTTGGCAAATTCAAGCCCGGCATCGCCTTTGGCGCGGTCACCGGGGCGGCTTTCATGCTGCTGCTGTTTTCAGACCTCGGCCTTACCGGAGCCGCCTACATCGCGGTGTTCGCTCTGGCCTACCTCGGCTGGGATATCTGCTACGGCATCAACGATATCGCCTACTGGTCCATGCTGCCCGCGCTTTCGCTCGACCAGAAGGAAAGGGAGCGAAGCGGCGCCTTCGCCCGCATTTGCGGCAATATCGGCATGTACGCGGTAGTGGTCGGCATCCTGCCCGCCACACAGGCGCTGACCGGCGCAACGGGGAGCGCCAAAACGGCCTGGTTAGCCTTCGCGCTGTTCACCGCCTGCATGATGATCTTCACCCAGCTCTTCACGCTGTTCGGCGTCCGGGAGAACCGCGGCCAGTTCAAGCAGGAGGAGAAAGCCACCCTGCGGGATATGATCGGCTGCATCTTCCGCAACGACCAGCTGCTCTATACCACCCTGTCCATGGCCATCTTCATGGTCGGCTACATGACCACGACCACCTTTGGCGTGTACTATTTCAAATATGTTTATGGCGATGAAAGCATGTATTCCGTGTTCGCGCTGGTGCTGGGCGCGGCGCAGCTGACTGCGCTTTCCATCTTCCCGCTGGTCAGCAGGCGTCTGAACCGTAAAAAGCTCTACAGGCTGTCCACCGGTCTTGTGGTGCTGGGCTATCTGCTGTTTTTCTTCTCCCCGATGAACATGCTGTATATCGGCGCTTCGGGCCTGCTGATGTTTATCGGGCAGGCCTTCATCCAGCTGTTGATGATGATGTTTCTGACCGATACCATCGAGTACGGGCAGCTGAAGCTCGGCCGGCGCAACGAGGCCGTCACCTTCTCGCTGCAGCCGGTCATCAACAAGCTGGGCGGCGCCCTTTCAAGCGGCATCGTGGGCGCGACCCTGATTCTGACCGGCGTCAACAGCGCCGACAGCGCGGCGGAGGTCAGCGCGGCCGGGGCCATGGGCGTCAAGCTGTCCATGCTGATCGTGCCGCTGCTGCTGATTGCCGTGGGCTATCTGATCTGGGACAGGAAGTACACCATCGACGAGGCCGCCTACGCGCGCATTGTGGAGGAATTGAAGGCGAAAGGCGACCTCAAATCAATGGAGCCTAAAGGCAAATAAATGTTACAGTTGCAGAGCCGGTTTTCCAGAGAAGCGGCCCTGTTTTTGATTGTTTCTCCTTGCTTTCGGAAAAAGCAGCTTCTCCGCCCTCGGTTTCGTCCTCAAAAGCGGATATCAGCCGGAAAACGGTGAATGGCTTGCGGTGCCCTGAGCAGGTAGGCT
>CAYZTQ010000077.1:0-8606 GCA_964481445.1 uncultured Christensenella sp.
GGCCGCGTGGGTATCATCAGAAGGGCAGTCCGGCGGGATCTCGACGCGGTGGCTCTCCTCTTTGACCGCGTGCTCAGCGAGGAAGAGGCCGGGCGCTGCGCCATCGGCTGGAAGCGCGGCATCTATCCCACGCGGGCGACGGCCGAGACAGCGCTTGAAAAGGACGACCTGTTTGTGCTGGAAGACGCGGGCCGCGTGGTCGCTGCCATCCGCCTGAACATGGAACAGGTGCCCGAGTACTCAAACGCCGACTGGCTGTACAAGGCCGGAGACGATGAGGTGATGGTCGCCCACACGCTGGTGGTGGATCCCGCCCTTTCGGGCCGCGGCTACGGCCGGCAGATGATCGCCTATTATGAGGACTACGCCCGGCAAAACTGCTGCCCCGTGCTGCGCATGGATACCAACGCCATCAACACGCGGGCGAGAGCGCTGTACCGGCATCTGGGTTACCGGGAGGCGGGCATTGTGGACTGCGTGTTCAACGGCCTTGAAAACGTCCGCCTCGTCTGTCTGGAGAAAAAGCTCGATGGATGAGAAAGAAGGGCGGCGCAAGCGGCGCGGTTCCCTTATCTTCTGTGCATCAATCGATGAGCATCGGCTCATGTCTGCTGTCAATCCGGCCGCCGGAAAACACCTCCGCGCCCGGCAGTGACAAACTCTCATTCGCAAAAGAAGCGCGCGGCCATCGCCGCGGAAACAATATCCTCTTCACGGCTGGCCGCCCGAAAGGCATCCCCCGAAAAAGCAACGGCCCTCTCAGGCAGGCCCGCGGCAAAGCGTCCCAGGCAAAGCAGGTACAACGCGCGGGCTGCAAAGAAGCGCCTCATCCAAACCAAACCGCCGCGCCGGGCAGCCCCCGCGCGGCAAACCAACCGACCCTGACCCCTTTAAGAAAGCATGAACAAGACCGACAAGGATTACAGGCGCCATCTGCGGGCCAACCGCGTCTTCAGGTGGCTGCTCGGCCCCCTGATCAAATACACTTTCCGCTTCAAGGCGGCGCCCTCGACTCTGCCGGAGGGGCCCTGCCTGGTGCTGGCCAACCATAATACCGATCTGGACCCCGCGCTGATTCAGCTGAGCTTCAGGGAGCTATTGTATTTCGTGGCCAGCGAGCATGTGTTCCGCGCGGGGCTGGCCAGCCGCTTTCTGCGGCGGTATTTCGACCCCATCTCCCGCCTGAAAGGCAGCACAGACCTGGGCACGGTGATGGAAGTGCTCAAACGCCTGAAAAAGGGGCACAAGGTCTGCATCTTCGCCGAGGGCAACCGCTCGTTTAACGGCCAGACCTGCCCCATCTCCCCCGCGACGGGAAAGCTGTGCAGAATCAGCGGCGTGCCGCTGGTCACTTACAAGTTTGAAGGCGGCTATTTCACCAGCCCGCGCTGGTCAAGATCGCTGCGGCGGGGCAGGATGCGCGGCGGCGTGGTCAGAATCTATACCGCGGAAATGCTCCGCGCGATGAGCGATAAGGAGGTCAGCGCCGCCATCGCGCGCGATCTTTGGGAGGACGCCTACGTGCGGCAGGCGCTTGAAAGAACGCGCTTCCGGGGCAGGCGGCTGGCCGAGGGGCTGGAGCGGGCGCTGTTCATCTGCCCCGCCTGCCATCAAATCGACAGCCTGAAAAGCCATGAAAACGAGCTGCGCTGTGATTGCGGACTCCGGGCTGTGTATGATGAATACGGGTACTTGAGCGGCGCGCCCTTTGACAGCGTGACGGCCTGGGATCTGTGGCAGGACGGGCAGCTGGAAAAGATCGCTTGCAGCGGCGTGGAAGGCTTTGTGTTCAGCGATCCGGCCGTGCGGCTGTACCAAGTGCTTGAAGGCCACACCAGCCGGCTGCTCTCTGAGGGCCCCGCAGCGATGTACAAAGACAGGCTGGAAGCGGGCGGCCACGTCTTCCGCCTGACCGATATCGGGGGCATGGCGGTCTACGGCGCAGCCAACATCGCCTTCACCTCAAACGGAAAACACTATGAAATCAAGGCGGATCCGTCCTTTTGCGGCCGCAAATACCTGGAGCTGTATCAGAAGCTGAAAGGCAGAGATTGAGCATGCAGAACCTCTCCCGCGACCCTGTAGCGCGGCGGGCGCGCCGCGCGTGGTACCTGTACGATTTCGGAAACTCCGCCTACGCGGCCATCATCCTGCTGGCGGTCTTCTCCCCCTATTTTAAGGATGTCATCGTCGGCAACGGCGCCGAGGGCACGCGGCTGTGGGGCATCTCAGTGGGCATCGCCTCGGTGCTGACCGCGCTGATGTCGCCCGTGTTCGGCACAATCGCCGATTTTACGCGCGCCAAGAAAAAATTTCTCTTCGCCTTCACCGCGCTGTCGGTCATTTCGACCGCGCTGCTCTTTTTCGCCGGCCCGGGCGACGTCCTGACCGGCATGGTATTCTTCATTCTGGCCGAAATCGGCTACCGCGGCGCGCAGGTGTTTTACGACGCGCTGCTGACCGATATCTCCACGCCCGAAACGGTCGGCACCATCTCAGGCATCGGCTGGGGTCTGGGAATGCTGGGCGGCATCGCGGCGCTGCTGCTGGTGCTTGTGCCGATCAAAACCATCGGCAACAGTTTTATCCCCTATACCTTTCTGCTGACGGCGCTGATCTACGCCCTCTCCGCCCTGCCCACCTTTGTGTTCGTGCGGGAAACAAGCGAGCCGGAGCAGCGTACCCCGGGCAAGAGCGTGCTTTCGCTGGCCTTCGGCAAGCTGATAGAGACCTTCCGCTCCGTGCGCCGCCACCGGGAGTTTGTGAAGTACGCGCTGGCCTTCCTTCTGTATAACGACGGCATTATGATGCTGATGGATTTCGCGGCCATCATCGGCGGCACGCTGTTTGGCCTCCAGCAGCTGCAGCTGATCGTCTTCGTCATCCTCATCCACATCTCTGGCGCGCTGGGCGCGCTGCTGCTTGGCAAGATCGCCGACCAGTGGGGCGGTAAGCGGGCCATCCTGCTGGCGCTGGGGATATTGACCTTCGCCATCTTCGGCCTGCTGATCATCGATCGCTTGCTGTGGTTTTACATCATCGGTTTCATCGCGGGCTTCTCGCTTTCCGGCGCGCAGGCCGTCAGCCGCTCGATGGTGAGCCAGCTGGCCCCGTGCGAGCAGGTGGCTGAATTTTACGGCTTCCTCTCGGTGGCCGGCCGTACCTCCACCTTCGTGGGGCCGCTGGTTTTCAGCACCCTGTCCTACCGCATGCACAACCATTATATCCGTCTGGGCTATGCCCCCGCCGCGGCCGAAGAAATCGGCCTGCTCTACGCCATCGGCGCCATCATTGTCTTTCTGGTAGTGGGCGCGCTGCTGCTGACGATGGTGAGGGTAAAAGAAAAGCAGTAATGCCTTTATTGCACACAAAAAATCCCGTCTGATCCAATCAGGCGGGATACATCGTTGGCAAACGCAGTTTGTCAACGGGTTGAGCCCTCCGCAGGCTGCGTCTCTCCTTTGGGCTTCACGATTCGCACGATCAGGGCGCTGAGCTCGTAGAGCAGCAGCAGGGGGATGAGCAGCATGGTCTGGCTCACCACGTCGGGCGGGGTCAGGATGGCGGCCACCACGGCGGCGCCCAGGATAAAGTACTTGCGGCTCTTGTTCATGCCTTTGGCGGTCACCTTGCCGTTTCTGGCCAGCAGCCAGACGACGACCGGCAATTCAAACATCAGGCCGAAGGGCAACAGGAAGCCCAGCACGAAGTTGAAATAATCGTTCACCGACCACATGGCCTCGGCCACGCCGTGGCCTGCCTCGTAAAACAAATCGATGGCCAGCGGAAAGACGAAGGCATAGGCGAACACGATGCCGACGGCGAACAGCAGCAGCATCGACAGGAAGATCAGCCAGAAGCCGCGCTTTTCACCCGGGTAGAGGGCGGGGGCCGCAAAATCCCAGATCTGGTAGATGATCATGGGCATGGAGCAGATCAGCGCCGCGACCAGGCAGGTCTTCATCTGCATGACCAGCGATTCCGACACTCTGGTGGCGATCACGTCGATGCCGCGGCTCACGAGCGGGCGCAGCAAAAAGCCCGCCAACTGGGTGCTCATCTGATAAAACATCACGACGAAGGCGATGCCGATGGTCGCCGCGATGATGATGAGCATACGCCGCAGGGCATAGACATGCTCTATCAGCGCCTCTTTTTTCAGGCGCCGCGCTTCAAGCGCTTCCGCGTCCGCTTGTGCCATGCGCTTCAGGCCTTATCTTCCCCGTCTTTTTTCTCTTCCTTGTCTTCGGGGGCCACTTCCTTCTTAAACTCGCGGATGCTCTGTCCCAGGGCCTTGCCCACGCCGGCCAGCTTGCCGCCGCCGAACACCACCAGAGCCAGCACCAGAATCAGAAGAATCTCGGTTACACCAATGCGCATGTTGTTTCCTCCTCAGGGATGATCGTTGCTATCGCCGCCGCGCGGCGTTGGCTGTGAAAACCTTTCTTTACCTGTCCACCGGCGGCTTTTTGGCGCGGACCGCCTGCTCCGCCTCGCGCAGGGACTGCTGCGTCTCGCGGCCGATCTTGCGCAGTTCCACGCTCGGGTCGGCCTCGCGGATGGTCTTGTCCAGATCCCGCTTCACCTGCGCCAGCTCGTCCGCCGTCTCATCCAGCCCCATCTCGCTCTTGAAATCGTTGTACATGTTCTTGGCCATTTTGACCCAGCGGCCCAGCGCCCGCGCCACCTTTGGCAAATCCTTCGGGCCGACAATGACAAAGGCGACAAGGAGGATGACAAGCAGCTCAGCAAAACCGATATTGAACACCTTTTCGCCCCCTCCTTATACGCGCCGATTATATCAGCGGCGGGCTTTCCTGTAAAGCAGGTCTTGTGAGCCGAAAAACAAATTCTGCCCCTTTTGTTATTTATTTACGCATTTGCCGCATCCTTTTCTGCCCGGCCCGCGTGCGCGGCGTGCCCCTCATGTGCTATAATTCACCCGATGGATACAGGAGGAAACCGGTATGACATCAGGCAACCTTCCCCCCGCGGTGGCCTTCAGCGCCTTTTCGGGCACGGGCAAAACCACGCTGATCGAGCGGCTGATCCCCGCCTTCATGGCGCGGGGTCTGAAACTGGGCGTGATGAAGCACGACGCGCACAGGTTCGAAATTGACAGGCCCGGCAAGGACAGCTACCGCTTCAGCCACGCCGGCGCGCTGATCACAGCCATCGGCTCCGGCGAGATGACTGCCTTTGTGGAGCGGCGGCCGCTCAGCCCGCGGCAGATCCTCGCCCGCATGGAAGGCGTGGATCTGGTCATCATCGAGGGCTATTCTGGCTTTGACTGCCCCGCGATCGGCATCGAGCGGATGGCCACGGGCAAGGGCCTGCGAAGGCCGGCCGGGGAATACGCCGCCATCGTGACCGACGGGAAGGCCTATCCCGGCATCCCCTGCTTTTCGTTTGAAGATACCGAGCCGCTGATCGATTTTATCCTTCGCCTGCTCGGCATACAGAGTTAAATATTGCTAATTTTTTACCCGCTTCGTTTTCGGATTGTAAAATTCGTGAAAAATCAGTCGATTTAATCTTGTCAAGATAATCACATCGTGCTATGATAAGCGCGATTAGAAGATCTCCGAGTTCACGTGGCCCACGCGGTCTATGGAACCAATGGGGCGGGCGAGCAATCGCGCACCCTGCCGTTTGCAAAGGAGATACAGCCGTGCTATATCAACGCGCTGTGTCTTCTTTTCTATTTCGCGCAATACGCGCAGCAATACAGGAGGTCGACTCATTATGTCTAAGGGCTTGATGAACCGCGAGTACACCCGGCGTGAGTTCATGAAGATGACGGCCAAGGGCCTTGCAGGCGTCAGCCTGTCCGGCTCGATGCTGTCGCTGCTGGGCACCACGCTGGCGCAGGCGGAACAGCTGCAGCTCTACCCCAACGCGGAGTATCTGCTGGTGTTCAACCCCGCCCGCTGCACCGGCTGCCAGCGCTGCGAGCTGAACTGCACCCTCGCCAACGACGGCGTGGCGCAGCCCTATATGTCCCGCATCCATGTGCGCGACTACGCTCAGTTCGGCGGCGACGTAACCACCGAATATCTGGATGAAAGCGGCATTTTCGGCAGCTTCTCCATCCCGGCGGAAACCTGCCGCCAGTGCAAGGACGCGCCCTGCATGGTCGGCTGCCCGGTGAAGGCCATCAACCCCGACCCGGTCACCGGCGCCCGCGTGGTGGATGAGAACGTCTGCATCGGCTGCGGCGCCTGCGTGCAGAACTGCCCCTGGCATATGCCCAGGCTGCGCCCCGATACCGGCAAATCGACCAAGTGCATCAACTGCGGTGCCTGCGTCGCCGGCTGCCCCACCAGCGCGCTGAAAATGATTCAATGGGAAGACGTCGCAACTGCCCTGAACGCAGGCGCATAAGTAAGGAGGCGTAAAACATGAACGGATGGACCGGCAAACTCTTACGCGTTAACCTCACCACCCGCGAATCGGGCGTGGAGAGCAGCGAAAAATATTTCGGCTATATCGGCGGCAAGGGCATGGCGACCCGCATTATCTATGACGAAGTGCCCGTCGGTGTGAAGCCTTACGACCCTGAAAGCAAGGTGGTCATGGCCGTTGGCCCCAACTCCGGCTCCTCGGCCCCCTGCTCGGGCAGAACCACCCTTTCCTTCCTCAGCACCTTCACCAAGGGCAACGCGGTAATCGACGCCCACATCGGCGGCGATGTCGCCACCCAGCTGAAGGGCTGCGGCTACGACGCCCTCATCATCGAAGGCGCCTCCGACGTGCCCGTGTATCTGAGCATCAAGGATGACAAGGTGACGGTGGAAGACGCCGAGGCCCTCTGGGGCATGACCACCACCGAGACCACCGCCGCCCTGTGCGATAAGGAAGGCACGGGCTGCACGGTGATGTCCATCGGCAAGGCCGGCGAGAACATGATCAACCTCTCCTGCGTCATCACCGGCGTGGCCCACTGCGCGGGCGGCGGCGTGGGCGCTATCTTCGGCTCCAAGAAGCTGAAGGCTATCTGCCTGTACGGCAAGGGCGGCACCGGCGTGGCCGACCCCAAGCGCGTGCTGGCCCTCAACAACTATGTGATGAGCGACCTGATGGGCGCCAACAACAACCACGTTGTGCCCAGCACCCCGCAGTCCTTCAGCCAGTACGACAGCCCGCGCTCCCGCTGGACCGGCCACCCCGGCCTCACCTGGGGCGCTGCCGAAGGCGGCCCCGTGGATACCGGCGAATCGGCCCCCGGCCAGCCCACGCTGATGGGCTACCGCTGCATGAAGTCGGTGTTCGACCACGGCATGATCGCCGAGAAGTACACCACCAAGATGATCGGCTGCACCTCCTGCCCCGTGCGCTGCTACGGCGCGGTCAATCTGCCGCAGCTTAAAAAGTACGGCCGCAACACCACCCACGCCAACACCTGCCTGGGCAACAACCCCTACGGCGGGCTGATGAACGCCTACACCGACTTTGAAGAGGAAGGCGACGGCAAGCTGACGGCCTCCGTCTACAGCGCCATCCTGGCGGACGATCTGGGCCTGTGGGACAACTACGGCGAGCTGAAGGCCACCCTTAACTACTTCATGAACAAGGGCTACATGGAAAAGATTCTGAAGCCCGAAGAATACGCCGAGATCGACTGGACCAAGCGCGACAGCGGCGATATCACCTTCATCTCCGACATCCTGACCCGCGTATGCGACAAGAACCACACCCTGTCCACGCTGGCGCAGGGCGCCTACTACGTCGACAAGCAGTACCATGACCTGGTGGGCGACGATTACCTGAACAGCTCCGACATCACGCTGTGGAGCACCATCGGCGCCAAGCGCCACCACGGCAACGAGTGCGCCGCGCAGGTCGGCATGCTGACCAACGTGGTCTACAACCGCGACGGCATGTGCCACACCATCGTCAACATCACCGGCTCCGGCCTGCCCTACCATGTGCAGCGCACCATCGTGGAAGAGCGCTTCGGCAAGGGCTGCCTGGATATGCCCAAGAACTACACCCCCATGAACGAAGCCAAGGCGAAGTTCGCCAAGTTCGGCGTGGTCAAGCAGGCGCTGCATGACAGTTTCACCCTGTGCAACTGGGTATGGCCGATGACCTTCAGCCCCCGCAAGGAGCGCGGCTACAAGGGCGACCTGACGGTGGAAAGCCAGTACTACTCCGCCATCACCGGCAAGGAGACCACGGAAGAAGAGCTCGACTTCATGGCCGAGCGCGGCATCCAGCTGGCCCGCGCGATGACCGTCAAGACCTACGGCACCCGCGATATGCGCCACGAGCATGACGTCATCCCCGAGTACGCCTACAACACCGAGCCCGATGTGCCCGTCTTCACCGAAGGCACCATCAAGATGGAAAAGGAAGACTGGCAGCTGGCTCTCAGCCTGTTCTACAAAGAATTCGGCTGGGACGAAAACGGCGCGCCCACCCGTGAGACGCTTGAAAAGTTCGATCTCAAGGACGTCGCCGATGACCTCGAAGCCTCCGGCCTCCTGTAATCAGCCTCCTCAGACGTGATGATCTGATGCCAATGAGCGATGGCATCAGGCAGGGGCCAGGCCCGCTCCGGCACAGCCCGTCTGTGCCGGAGCATTTTTATGGGCGGACGGCAT
>CAYZTQ010000078.1:0-8588 GCA_964481445.1 uncultured Christensenella sp.
CGAAGAAGGCGACTATTGCGAATTGAGACAAGGAAACCCTTGCTACGCAAGGCTTGCGGCCTCGCCGCGCAAGGGCAGAGGTGAGCGCCCGCTGTGCGGGGTGAAGCGAACCGTCAGCCCAATAAGCAAGGGAAAGCGAGAGCGGTACCTGCACCGCGAAGCGCTTGACCATTGCGAATTGAGACCGCCGAGGCCGATTGCCATCAGAGGGCTCCGCCCTCCGATACCTCCCTGAAGATACTTTTGGGACAGGATGAAGCCGCCTGAAACGGGCGGCTTCATCGGTTGGCTTAACGGCCTTTGGGTTATGCTTTTTGAAAGCCGTTGAACCACGCGCGCTCGGCAAAGGGTTTTTTCGCGGGCGCGGTCACGGCTTCCCCGGGTATGCCGATGGGCAGGAAGCAGACCAGCTCATACTCCTGCGGCACGCCGAGGATATCCGCCATTTTGCGGCCGATCCGGTCCTTATCCGTAATGTGCCCCTCGCACCAGCAGCTCTGGTAGCCCAGTTCCGCCGAGGCCAGCAGCATGTTCTGGATGGCGGCGGCATAATCCTGCGTGGCGAAGCAGCGGTCGGCGTAGGCGACAAGGCGCCTTGTCAGCACGCAGATCATGGCGGGGGCCGTCTCGCCCAGGGCCGGGCGGATGACGCCGTGCAGCCGTTTGAGCAGCGCCGGATCATCCACCGCGATCAGGCTGGTCGTCTGCATGTTGCAGCCCGAGGGCGCGGCAAGGCCGGCCTGCATGATCAGGGTCAGGTCTTCTCTGGGCACGGGCTCCTCAAGATACCTGCCCCGGTAGCTGTGGCGGGCAAAAATGGCTTCTGTCGCTTTCATGGCTTCCTCCTTCTGTACGCGCCGCGTGGACAGCGGCTTTTTCAGGTAAATCATGTCGGTCAGCTGTTTGCCGCATTCGATGATGGGCCTTGGGTAATTGTCGGTAAAAAAGTTCTTGACCGTATGCGAATAGCAAAAGCCGCAGCGTTGATAAAAGCCGAGGGTGAGGGGGCTGTCGCCCGTGCCCGCGTAGAGAAAGCGCCCCGGATGCCGATACCGCCGGGTCACAAAATCCACCATCGCGCGGCCGTAGCCCTTGCGCTGATGCTCAGGGCTGACGGCCAGATTCTTCAGCTCCACATCGCCGCCCGCTTCTCGCGTCACCACGCAGACCGCCCGCAGGTCGTCATCATAGAGGGCGAACAGCTCCCCGCGGGAAAGGTAGCGCCCGATCATGCCCTCATCCTCATCACCCAGCAGAAGAAGCGGCAGGAAATCCAGTTTTCTGTTTTCTTCTATCCGTTCAATTCTCATTTTACAAAAGGCACCGCCTGATGCTGCGGTGCCAAAATTTACTTTTCCTTCGCTTTGGCGTCGTCTGAGTACAGCAGGGTCAGGGTCTTGGCCCCGGCGGCCCCGTCCGCGTTCAGGCCGTTGGTGGCCTGAAAGGCCTTGACGGCGTTCTGCGTGCCCTTGCCGAACTGCCCGTCATCCGCACCCTGGCGCAGGTAGCCCAGCTCGATCAGACGGCCCTGCATCTTTTTCACCTCGTCGCCCGACGAGTTGAGCTTCAGCGTCGGCACCTCGGTGGGGGCGGGCGTCATGTAGAAGTTGGGCACCGGGGTCTCGGTCGGCTCGGCGGAGGGCTCGGGCGTAATGGAGACGGCCGGGGTCGCGCTGGGCGCCTGCGTCGCGTGCCCCAGCGCCTCATCCACGCTGGGCAGGCTGCTCTGCTGCGCCGGCTCGGCGGTGGTGTCCGCGCCGCTCAGGCCGCCGCTGCCGCGGCGGTTCAGAAAGATGGAGACCGCGCCGGCGCCAAAAATCACCAGCACAAGGATGAAGATGATCAGCTTGTTGCCTTCCGACATGGGCCGCCTGTCCGGCGGACGGTTATACTGCATTAAGGCAGCCTCCTTCACTCATACTCAAAGCCCTCATTCAAGGGCCAGACGCTTCATATCCTCGCCCTGCGCGCTGACGGTCAGGGCGTCGATCAGCTCGTCCAGATCGCCGTCCATGATTTCGTTGATGCGGTAGAGCGTCAGGCCGATGCGGTGATCGGTCACCCGTCCCTGCGGAAAGTTATAGGTGCGGATGCGCTCGCTGCGATCGCCGGTGCCGATCTGGCCGCGCCGGTTCTCGGCATAGGCCTCGTGCTGCTGCTCCTTGACGCGCTCATAGAGGCGGCTTCTCAGCACCTTCATGGCCCGTTCCTTGTTTTTGAGCTGGCTCTTCTCATCCTGACAGGTGACCACAAGGCCGGTGGGCAGGTGCGTGATGCGCACCGCGGAATCCGTGCGGTTGATGTACTGGCCGCCGTGGCCGCTGGCGCGGTAGGTGTCGATGCGCAGGTCGTTCGGGTTGATCTCCACATCCACCTCGCCCGCCTCGGGCAGCACGGCCACGGTGGCGGTGCTGGTGTGGATGCGGCCCTGCGACTCCGTGCTGGGCACGCGCTGGATGCGGTGCACGCCGCTTTCAAACTTCATGCGGCTGAAGGCGCCTGCGCCCGTCAGGGTGAAGACCACTTCCTTCATGCCGCCCAGCTCGGTCTCGTTCGCGCTCATGTAGGCCACCTGAAAGCCGTGGCGCTCGGCATAGCGGGTATACATGCGCAGCAGAAGGGCGCCGAACAGCCCCGCCTCCTCCCCGCCCGCGCCGGCGCGGATCTCCATCACCACGTTGCGGTCGTCATCCGGGTCCTTTGGGATCAGGTGCAGCTTGAGCCGCTCGCGCTGCGCTTTCTCGCGCTCGCGCAGACCGGGCAGCTCTTCCTCTGCCATATCGGCAAGCTCGGGGTTTTCGAGCAGCTCTTCGGTGGAAGATATCTCCTCCAGCAGCTTCCGGTAGCCCCGCCAGTCGAGCACCGCCTCTTCCAGCCCCGCCCGCTCCTTCATCAGCTGCTGCCAGCGCGGCAGGTCGGCAATGATGTCGTTTTGCGAGCAGGCGACCCCCAGCTCCTCATAGCGGGCGTCCATCCAGGTAAACTGATCGTCAAGCGAGGGCATGGGCTTCCTTTCTTCGGGCTTGCATAGCGCGCGGCAGCCCAGCCATATCATGATAGACGCGGATTTCGTCAAAGCAGGGAGCAAGCAGCCGCTCAATGGCTTCCGCCTGCCCTTCCCCGAACTCCAGCAGCAGCCAGCCGCCGGGGATCAGGTGCGCAGGCGCCCCAAGGGCGATCCGCCTGTAAAAATCAAGGCCGTCCTCGCCGCCGTCCAGCGCGAGCGCGGGCTCGAAACGAACTTCCCGCTGCAGGCCAGCCAGCTCTCCCCTTCTGATATAGGGAGGGTTACAGCATATCATAGCATAGCGGCGGCCGGCGCAGGGGGCGAAGAGATTGCCCAGGAGAAAATTTACATTCGCGCCGTGCAGCCGCGCGTTGTCCCGGGCCAGGGCCAGCGCCTCTTCCGACACATCCGCCGCGTCCACCGTTGCCCCCGGCGCGGACAGCGCCAGCGTGACCGCCAGCGCCCCGGAGCCCGTGCACAGGTCGAGCGCCCGGCCGCCCCGCGGCAGGTACTGCAGGGCCAGCCCGGCCAGCAGCTCGGTATCGTTGCGCGCGATCAGGGCGCCGGGCCGCGCGAGGAAGCGGCGGCCCATAAACTCGGTCTCGCCAAGGATGTACTGCAGCGGCTCCCTTTGAAGGCGGCGGACAAGCAGCGCTTCAAAGGCCGCCCGTTGCTCCTCGGAAAGGGGCTCGTCCCCCATCGCCAGCGTCTCAAGGCGCGATTTGCGCAGCACGCCTGCCAGCAGCCAGCCCGCGTCGACCGCGGCATCGGGCACCCCGGCCGCTTCCAGCCTTGCCCGCGCGTCCTTCAGGCAGTCGCGTATCCTCACTGCAGGGCAGGCTCCGCCTTTTTCACCAGCGCGTAGCCTTCCTTCGTGCGCTCGCCCTCGGGCAGGCCGTCCAGCGCGGCGTTCATGGAGGCGATGGCCACCTCCAGCATCTCAAGGCTGGGCTCCCTCGTGGTCAGCCGCTGCAGCTGCATGCCCGGCCAGCGCAGGGCGCGGGCCAGCGGCGTTTCGGCATGGGCAAGGCCCTTCAAAATTTCATAGCTGATGCCCGCGACCAGCGGCAACAGCAGCACGCGCGAGAGGACGCGCAGCAGGTAGGCCCCGGCGAGATCAAGCCCGAACAGGCTGTAGACCAATTGATCCATCACCGAAAAAAACAGGATGGAAAACACGAAGGTAATCAGCAGGAAGCTCGTACCGCACCTGGGGTGCAGGCGCGAGAACTTCTTGGCGTTTTCGGGCGTCAGCTCCACCTGCGCCTCGTGCGCGTACACGGTTTTGTGCTCCGCCCCGTGGTACTGAAAGGTCTTTCGCATATCGGGGATGAAGCCGCAGACGATCAGGTAGCCGACCAGCAACAGCGTGCGGATGAGGCCGCTTGTCAGGTTGACCGCAAGCAGCGACCAGCCCGAGGCGCGCAGCGCCTTCGCCGGAAGGTTCGGCAGCAACACGAACAGGCCGATGGACAGGGCCAGCGCCAGCACCATGGCCACGCCCATGATCACCTTATCAACGCCCTTGCCCAGCTTCTCCGCCAGCCACTTTTCAAAGCGCGAGGGCTCTTCATCCAACACGCCGCTCATTTCGCCGGAGGCGGAAAGCACCTCCATGCCCAGGCGCATCATCATCACCATATTGACCGCGCCGCGGATGAGGGGCAGGCCCATCCATTTGTGCTTCTTGACCGGCGACACATAGGGGTCGCGCTTGATTACGATATCGCCGTCCGGCTTTCTGACTGCCACCGCGATATATTCCGGCGCCTTCATCATCACGCCGTCCAGCACCGCCTGCCCGCCGATATCGGGCCTGCGGCCCGCTTTATTTTCATTGATGGACATCTTCGTCCCTTCCTTCCGAAACAAATTGAGGCATAATTCCAATGATAGTATACCAAAAATCGCCGCTGGCCGCCACGGGACAAGAAAAAGGCAGGCAACGCTCGCGCGCCGTCTGCCAATTGGTTCGTATGCGATTACATGCCGTAGCGCTTCTTGAAGCGGTCTACGCGGCCACCGGTATCAACCAGCTTCTGCTTGCCGGTATAGAAGGGATGGCACTTGGAGCAGATATCGACCCGCATCTCCTTCTTGATGGAGCCGGTTTCGAAGGTTTCCCCGCACACGCAGCGAACGACCGCCGTGCCGTACTTGGGATGGATGTCCTTCTTCATCAGTCAATCACCTCTTTTGCGCTGCATTTCGGATTCATGGCGCGCGACCATGAGCCGTACAATGCAGTATAGCAGGATGCGCCCCCCGGCGCAAGCCTTTTTGGAAGCGGGTTCTTCACCTAACTCCGTGAAAAGATTGTGCCAGTGATTGACACGGAACCTTTGCCGCAGTGATGAAAGCCAGCTGAAGAGCCAGCCCATGCGGGGAATGGGCTGGCTTGCCACCAAACAGGCTATCACGGCGGCCTTTCCGTGTAAATCACTGGCAAGAGATACTCTTCGTTTCACGGTAATAGGACAAGAGGCCAATATGCAGACATTGAAAATCCGCAGCTCTGCAGCCGCAAAGAAGCAGAAAAGAAAAGAAAGGCTTGAAGTAAGGCAGAAATCCTTAATATCAGTTTGAATTAAATTTCACAAAAAACAGCAGCAATAACGGCCTGTCCTCAACAAGCCGAATTGATATGCCTTAGATATTCCCCCGTTTCCAGAAGCTGGGGAAGAGCAGCAGCATGACGGGGTAGATTTCGAGGCGGCCGATGATCATGCACAGCGAGAGCACCAGCTTGCTTGGCACGGTGAAGCTGCCGAAGTTGCCCGCGGGGCCAACGATATTGAGGCCGGGGCCGACGTTATTGATGGTGGCGATGACGGAGGTGACCGTGCTGACCATGTCCTTGCCCTCCAGCGAGACCGTCAGCACCGCCGCCACAAAAATCAGGATGTAGAAAAAGAAGAAGGCCATCACGCCGGAGACGACTTCCTCATCCACCACGCGGCCGTTGATCTTGATGGTGCGCACGGCGCGGGGGTGGTTGATGCGGGTGATCTCGCGCTGCACCACCCGAACCAGCACCAGCGTGCGGATCACCTTGATGCCGCCGCCGGTGGAGCCGGCGCTGGCGCCTACGAACATGACCAGCAGCAGCACCACGCGGCTGAAGACCGGCCACAGGTTGAAATCAACGGTAGAAAAGCCCGTAGTGGTCATCACCGAGCTGACCTGAAAGGCCGCGTGCCGCAGCGACAGAAACAGCGACTGGTAGATCGAGCGATAGTTGAACAGCGCAATCATCAACACGGCCGCCAGCGCGATGAAAAAGTAGCTTCGAAGCTCTTCATCCCTGAGGGCCGTCCTCAGCCCGCCGCGCTTGAAGGCAGTGTAGTACAGCGTAAAGTTGACGCCGAACAGAAACATGAACACCGTGATGACGATCTCGATGTAGCTGCTCTGATAGGCCGCCACGCTGAGGTTCCTGTTGGAAAAGCCGCCCGTGCCGGCTGTCGCGAAGGAGTGCACCAGCGCGTCGTATAGGGGCATGCCGCCCAGCACCAGCAGCAGCACCTCCGCCAGCGTGAGCAGCGTGTAGATGGTATAGAGTATTTTGGCCGTCTGGCTGATCTTGGGCACCAGCTTGCCCGGCGAGGGGCCCGGCGACTCGGCGCGCAGGATGTGGATGGTGTTGGCCTTCACCGAGGGCAGAATGGCGATCATCATCACCAGCACGCCCATGCCGCCCATCCAGTGGGTGAAGGAGCGCCAGAACAGGATGCCGCGCGGCAGGCTCTCGATTTCGCTCAGGATGGTCGCGCCGGTGGTGGTAAAGCCGGAGATGGCCTCAAAAATAGCGTCGATGGGGCGGGGGATGGCGCCGCTTAAAAGGAAGGGCAGCGCGCCGAAAACGGACAGCAGCACCCAGCCCAGCGCCACGATAGCGCAGCCGTCCCGCGCGTACAGGTTGGCCGTTTCGGTCTTCAGGCGGGAGAGAAGAAAGCCGCAAAAACTCGTCAGCGCGATGGCCAGGGCGAAGGCGGACAGGTCACCCTGCATATAAATCAGCGAAACAAGCAGTGAAGGCAGCATGCAGGCTGCCTCCACTATCAGCAGGTTCCCTATGCTTTTGGCCACCATCCGGTAATTCAAGCTCAACCCTCCGGATAGACGATATCGTTCAGGTCGGACAGGATGGTCTCATAGGCGATCAGGATCACGCTGTCGCGCGGCTTGATGACATCGTTGCCGCCGGGGATGATGATCTCGTTGCTGCGCACGATGGCGGCCACCAGAATGCCGGGCTTGATGTGCAGCCTGCGCAGCGGGATCTCCACAAAGCTGGTGTTGGCGTCTGCCACGAACTCCAGCGCCTCGGCCCGCCCGTCCATGATGCGGTACAGCGTTTTCACCGGGTTGTCCACGGCGTTCTGCAGGCCGCGCACATAGCGCAGAATATAGTTGGCCGTGGTCATTTTGGGGCTGACCAGGTTATCGATGCCCAGGTTCCTGATGGCGGCGCTGAAATTGATGCGGTTGATTTTGGCCACCACCTTGCTGACGCCGTACTGTTTGGCCAGCAGGGCGGCGATCAGGTTCTCCTCATCCCGGCCGGTCACCGAGATAAAGGCGCCCATGCTCTCCAGCTTTTCGGAATGCAGCACGCTTTCATCGGAGGCGTCGGCGTGGATGATCAGCGCGTCCGGCAGCATTTCCGTCAGCTGCACGCAGCGCTTCTCGTCAATCTCGATGATTTTGACGCCGACATCCATTTCTTCCAGGTATCTTGCCAGATAGTAGGCGATGCGCCCGCCGCCCATGATCATCACGTTCTTGATCTTCTGCACCTGCACGCCGGCCTTGCGGAAGAACTGGATTACGCGGTAGGGGCGGCCCACGATGTAGATGATATCGCCCGAGCGGATGACAAAATCGCCGCGTGGGATGATGATCTCTTCGCCGCGCACCACGCCGCCGATCAGCACGGAGAGCGCGGCCTTTCTCGTCATCTCCTGCAGGCTCATGCCCACGATGGGCATTTCCGCCGTCACCTTCATCTCCATCATCACGACGCGGCCTTCGGCGAAGACCTCGATGTTGGCGGCGGAGGGAAACTCGAGCAGCCGCGCGATTTCGCCCGCCACAGCCTGCTCAGGGTTGATGATCATGTCAAGGCCCAGGTCTTCCTTCAGGCGGGCCAGCTCGTTGGCGTATTCCGGGTCACGGATGCGGGCGATGGTATGCCGCGCGCCCAGCTTCTTCGCCGTCAGGCAGCAGACCATGTTCATTTCATCGTTGGTGGTGGCGGCGATCACGATGTCGGAACCCTGCACCCCGGCGTCCGCCAGCACGCCGGTATTGAGGCCGTTGCCCTTGACGCACATGACGTCGAGGGTCTCATCGGCCTTTCTCAGGGCTTCGGGGTTTTTATCGATGATGGTGACATCATTATCTTCGCGGGAAAGGTTCTCGGCCAGGTTAAAGCCGACCTTGCCATCCCCAATAATAATGATTTTCATCCGGGCGCTTCTCCTTTATCTCGGGGGATACAGATACAGGCTTATGCGGTTCGCATAAGCCTTATCACTGTACCACCCGGGCAAAGGCAAGTCAATCAGAGCGCTGGCGG
>CAYZTQ010000079.1:0-8584 GCA_964481445.1 uncultured Christensenella sp.
AACGTGACAAGCAGCAAACTGACAAAACGCAAAGAGAAAGCGGCCGGCGAGCCCTTCAAAAAGCATTTGCGCAAATACTGGGCGCTGTATCTGATGATGCTGCTGCCTCTTTTGTATTTTATTATTTTCAAATACATGCCGATGGCAGGAAACGTGCTGGCCTTCCGCCGCTACCAGCCGGGCAAGGGCGCCTACGGCACAGCCTGGCGCGGCTTTCACTACTTCCAGAGGTTTTTGAAGGACCCCGCCTTCTGGTCGGCGCTGCGCAACACGCTGACGCTGTCGCTGTGGAACATTATCATCAACTTTCCCCTGCCCATCATCTTCTCCATCTTTCTCAGCGAGCTGCGCGCGCAGCGCTTCAAGAAGCTGGTGCAGACCGTCTCCTACATGCCCCGTTTCATTTCCACCGTGGTTGTGATCGCGATTCTGACGGAGCTGCTCTCCCCCTCCTCGGGGCTGCTGAACCGTTTTCTGATACATTTCTTCGGCATGGAGCCCATCTATTTTACGAACCTGCCGCAGTATTTCAGGCCCATTTACGTGTTGACCGACAGCTGGCAGTTTACCGGCTGGACGGCCATTATCTATCTGGCCGCCATCACGGGCATCAGCCCCGACCTGTTTGAGGCCGCCGAAATCGACGGCGCGGGCAGGATCAAGAAAATCATCTATGTCACCATCCCCTCCATCATGTCGACCATCATGGTGATGCTGATCCTTCAGGTGGGCCGCATGCTGAGCCTCGGCTTTGAAAAGGTGCTGCTATTGTATACCCCCGCCAATTCCGTGGTCAGCGACATTCTGGATACGCTGGTGTACCGCACGGGCCTGCAGAACCAGAACTATTCCTACGCTTCGGCCATCGGGCTGTTCAGCGGCCTGGTCGGATTGATTCTGGTCTCCTCCGCCAACGCGGTCAGCAGGAAGACCACGGGCGAATCCATCTATTGAGGGGGCAGGCATGAATCAGCGCAGACATACAAACTCCATCCGGCGTTTCACAGGCTTTGACCTGATGATCTATATTGTCGTCACCCTCGCCCTGCTGATGTGGATCGTGCCGTTTATCTATATGATTGCCCTCTCCTTTTCCAGCGCCAGGGCAATCATCAACAACCAGGTTTCCTTTTGGCCGGTCGGTTTTACCACAGACGCCTACAGGCAGGTGTTCGCCTACCCCAATTTCTATATCGCCTACGGCAATACCTTCTTCTATACGACCTTCGGCACGCTGATCGCGCTGATTATGACCATTCTGTTCGCCTATCCCCTGTCCAAGAGCTTTCTTCGCGGGCAGAAGATCGCGATGAAGCTTGTTATTTTCTCCATGTTTTTCAGCGGCGGTCTGATTCCGACCTACCTGCTCATCTCCTCGCTGCACCTGACGGGCACGCGCTGGGCGATGCTGTTGCCCTTCGCCATCAGCCCCTTCAACCTGATCATTCTCATCAACTTTTTCCGCAGCCTGCCTGCTGAGATAGAGGAAGCGGCGCTGATTGACGGGCTCGGCTATTTTGGCATCCTGAGGCAGATCATCCTGCCGCTTTCCACGGCCTCGCTGGCTACCATCGGCCTGTATTACGCGGTGTTTTTCTGGAACGACTGGTTCAATGGGCTGATCTACTTAAACAGCAGGGAGTACCCGGTGATGCTGTTTCTGCGCAACATCGTGATCGGCACCTCCATGGTCGGAGACGGCGCGGGCTCCGCCGACCGCTCATCGATCGCCATCTCCATCAAGTCGGCGGTCATCATCATCTCGACGCTGCCCATTATCATTCTCTACCCGGTGCTGCAGCGCTTCTTTATCGCCGGTCTGACCCTTGGCTCGGTGAAGGGCTAAGATAAAGCCTGATTCGGAAATGGCCGGGCCAAGCCACCCGGCTTTTTCTCTGCACAATGGCCCTGAATCGGCAAGCGCATACATCAGGCGGCAAGCCGATACATGGAAGCGCCGCTTCCGCTGTGATACAATCAGGAAAAATCATCATTGCTCTTTGACAGGAAAGGAACAAGACATGAATTTTGATTCGCTGTCCACCGAACAGGTGAATCAGCAGAGCCTGAGGCTGGATGAGCTCAGCCCGCTTGAAGCGGCGCGGCTGATGAACAGCATCGACGCGCAGGCGGCCAAGGCCGTCGAGGCTGAGCTTGAAAGCATTGCGCTGGCAGTGGAGAAAATATCCGAAAGGCTCAGGGCGGGCGGACGCCTTTTCTACCTGGGCGCAGGTACCAGCGGCAGGTTGGGCGTGCTGGACGCTTCGGAGTGCCCCCCTACCTTCGGCGTGCCTGAAACGCTGGTCATCGGCCTGATTGCGGGTGGCGACGAGGCGCTTCGCCACGCCATGGAAGGGGCGGAAGACCGCCCGGAGCTCGGGCGGGCCGACCTTGAAACAGCAGGGCTGAACAGCAAAGACGTGCTGGTCGCCATCAGCGCCAGCGGCTACGCGCCCTACTGCATCGGTGCGCTTGATTATGCCAGACAGATCGGCGCCTGTGCCATCGCTCTCAGCTGCAACCGAGGGGCTTTGATGTCCGCCCATGCCGATCTTGCCATTGAGATGCCGACGGGGCCTGAGATACTGTCTGGTTCCACAAGGCTCAAAGCAGGCACGGCCACCAAGATGGCGCTCAACATGCTGACCACCCTTTCCATGGTGAGGCTCGGCAAAGTGTACGGGAACCTGATGGTCGATATGAAGCCCAGCAACAACAAGCTGAGGGACAGGGCGGCGCGCATCGTCAAAAGCGCGCTGAAGCTTGAATCAAGAGAGGACGCGGAGCGCCTGCTCGCGGCCGCTCAGGGTGAAGTGAAGATTGCCATCGTCATGGGGCTGACGGACGCGCAGCATGAAACGGCGCGGCAGGCCCTGAGGGCGGAGGAAGGCTTCGTCCGCCGCGCGGCAAAGCGCATCAGGGAGGGAAAACCATGAATTTTGAAACTGCCAGGCGCATGACCGGCCACAAGCTGGCCGCAGGCTTTGAAGGCACCGTGCTGCCGGATGAGATGATCCGGCTGATCAAGGAGCACAAGGTCAGCAATATCATTCTGTTCAGGCGCAATATCGCATCGAAGGAGCAGCTGAAGAATCTCTGCGCCGATATTCAGGCGCTTGTGCTGCGGGAAACCGGGGAAGCAGCCCTGATTTCACTGGATCAGGAAGGCGGCGGCGTGAGCCGTCTGCCCGGAGAATGCCCGGTATTCCCCTCGCAGATGGCGCTTGCCGCGACCGGCAACCCGCTCAACGCCTACGAGGCCGCCCGCATGACCGCAGGGCAGCTGCTTACGCTGGGTGTCAACTTCAACCTCGCGCCGGTGATGGACCTGAACCTGAACCCCAGAAACCCGGTCATCGGCACCAGAAGCTATTCCGACCAGCCGGAGCTGGCCGCCGCCTTCGGCGCTGAAGCCATCCGGGGATACCGGGAAATAGGCGTGCTGGCCGCCGCCAAGCACTTTCCCGGGCACGGCGACACGGCGGTGGATTCTCACGTTGGTCTGCCCACCGTTGACAAGACGCTGGACGAAATGTGGGAAACAGAGTTGAAAAGCTTTGAAGCGGCCATCAAGGCCGAAGTGCCCGCCGTGATGGTATCGCATATTCTTTACCCGAAGTTTCAACAAGAGCCGCTGCCAGCGACCATGTCGCGCGACATCATCACCGGCCTTCTGAAGGAGAAAATGGGCTTTCAGGGCCTCACGGTCAGCGACTGCATGATGATGGACGCCATCCTGAAGTACTATGGCACCGTGGAAGGCTGCCTCGCCTCCGCTAAGGCGGGGATGGATCTGATCTTCGTTTCCCACAGCCCAGCGCTCGCGGCGAGGGCGGCCGAGGCCATCCGGGACGCGCTGTTGACGGGTGAGATTGACGCTGAGGAAGCCGCGCTGTCAGAACAGAAAATGCTGGCAGCAAAGCGCAAGGCGCTGGCCGCTCAGCAGGCTTTCAGCGAGCCCCCGCAGGCGGAGGAGCTGAAGAGCCTCAGCGCGCGGATGGCAAGGGAAGCACTTTGCCTGTATAAGGGCAAAACGCCTTTGAATATCGGCAGCGCGCCTCTGTTTGTCGGCCTGCCACCCGTCCGGGTAAGCCAGGCTTCCGATCCCGGCGCAAAAAAGCTGAGCTTTGCCGGCCGCATGGCGGAAGCCGTAGGCGGCCGGGCGCATGAGCTGAATGCCGAGCTCTACCTGGAGGAAACAGCCGTCATCCTTTCTGAGGCGCAGTCTGCAAGCTGCGTGATACTGGGCGTGCAGGGCATTCGGCTGAGCGAAGCGGAAGCCGCGCTGCTTGACGGCCTGCGCGCGCAGTCAAAGCCGGTTGTGCTGGTCACTTTGCGTACCCCCTATCCCCTTTCTCAGCTGCCAGAAGGGATGAGCGGCCTTGCTGCCTTTGACTACAACGAGGACAGTCTGAGCGCGCTGGCGGATGCTTTCGCTGGGCGTTTTCTCCCCTCGGGCAAGCTGCCCGTGCGGATGTGAGGGCTCGCCCATGAGCTTTGTTGCGGGCTGGGATGGAGGCGGCAGCAAGACCGCCGTGCTCTGCCTGGATGAACAGGAGGGAGAACTGCTGCGCACGCAGGTCGGCCCCCTCAACCCCAATGGGACAGATGAGGCCGAAATCCGGGCCAGCATCCGGTCTGCCCTGCTTGAGATGAGGAAGCTGCCCGGCGGTCTCGCCGCCTGCCGCGCGCTGGTCATCGGTGCGGCGGGTATCAGCAACCCCCATGTCAAAGACCTGCTGGAGAGTCTTGTCCGTCAGGAGGGCTACGCTGGCAGGCTGCTGATCACAGGCGACCACGAAATTCTTCTGGAGGGAGCGGTCGGAAAAGCTGGCGCCGTGTTGATTGCGGGCACGGGCTCCATCTGCATCGGCAGGAACGCCGCAGGCGGAAGTCGGCGCGCGGGCGGGCTCGGCTATCTGATCGGAGATGAGGGCAGCGGCTATTGGGTCGGCCTTGCCATGCTGCGCGCAGCGGCAAAAGCTCTGGACGGTCGCGGGCAGCCGACGCTTTTGACCGAAACAGTCCTTGATGCGCTCCGTTGCAGCACTCTGCAGGAACTGACGGCCAGCGTGTACGGCGGCAGTCTTGCCAAGGCGAAGATCGCCGCTCTCGCGAAGCTGCTTTCCCCCGCTTTGCGGCAAAAAGACGCGGTCGCGCTTGAAATCGCGCAGGCCGCAGCTGAGGAGCTGTATCAATTGGCAAAAGCCGTTCTTGTTCCGCTCGGGCTTGAAAGAGAGCGCCTCGCTCTGGCAGGCGGGCTGATGTCCTTCACAAGCCCGCTGAAGGTCTTGCTCGAAGCAAAGCTCAAAGAACACTATCCTGATCTGACCCTGACTGAGCCTGAAAAAGACGCCGCGCAGGGCGCAGCGATGATGGCATTGAATTTATAATGGATTAACCTTCCTGCGCCAGAGGCTCTGCACGACCCCCTGCCGGTTCCGAATCCGGCCCGGGGTCTTTTTTCATGGTGCTGATGACAAAGTACAAAAAGAGGAAGCAGACGAAGCTGAGCGCGAAGGGCAGCCTGCCATCCAGCTTGGAGAGCGCGCCCGTGATGCCGCCAAAAGGCACAGAGATGGCTATGGTAATGGTGGTCAGCAGCGCGATGATGCGCGCCCGCTCCTGCTTGTTGACGAAGACGGCGCTCATCAGCTCTTTGCGCGGGAAAACGATGCCGAAGGCCACCGCTTCCAGCAGGGTATAGAAAACAAGCATCACCGGCAGGCCCTTGGGGCTGAATATCATGATGGCCTGGCAGAGCATAAACAGCACAAGGCCAAGCTTCATCGGTTTTTTCGTGCGGTACTTTTCAAGCCTGTGCTGGATCACAAAGAAGAAAAGCAGCATAACGACGGCGCGGATGATGGGAAAATAGGCCAGATAGTTTTCCGGGATGCCCAGCCCTGCCGTCGCGTACAGGGAATAGAAATTCTGGCTGACGATGCCGGTGATGCTGAGCACCACCATGACGGCAAGTACCCGCAGCGTGCCCTCGTCCCTGAAAATCAAAGGCAGCAGCCTGCGGTAACTGAGCGCCATGCGCATCGGATTCTCGCCTCTCGATTCTTTTCTGCGCACTCTGCCCTGCTCCGTCTCCGTGGTATAGCGCAGCGTGATATAGCACTTGACCAGCATGAAGAGCGAAAACACGGCGTACAGCACCCGCATGACAGGCACCAGCGAATAGCTGCGAATCAGCGCCCCCGAAATTGGCGAAAAGAAAACAGCGATCAGCCCGGCGATCATGATCCAGTTCCACATGTTGAGGATATGCTTCTCCTCCGCATCCTCCACCAGGAGGCAGACCCAGGCCGTCTGGTTGACCTGCTCAAAGCTGTTGAGCACCATGGCCGCCAGAAAGAACCAATAGTTCTGCGCGCCGGCCCAGATGGCGCAGGGCAGCACCCAGCCAATGAAATCGCCCAGCATGGTGGTGGCCTTGCGCCCTAATTTATCGGTGATGATCCCGCCGAAAAAAGCGCAAAGCACCTGTGTCAGCATGGCCGCCGACAGCGCGAAGCCGATCTGCAGGTCGTCAACGCCCAGCGCGCGCATATAGACGGCTGTGAAAGGAGCGATCAGGCTGTGCGGGATGCCCCAGAGGGGCTCAATCAGCACGCAGACCCGCGGATTGCCCCTGATGGTTGACAGCGTATCAAACAAGGGGTGGGCGCGCAGCCGCTGCATCAAATGATTTTTGCCTGCCATGCTCATCTCTTGCTGCAGAGCATCTCGCTCCACCGCTTTTCGTCAAAGCCGAAGCAGGCGCTGCCCTCGGTCACCAGAATAGGACGCCTGACCAGCATGCCGTCTGTGGCCAGCAGGCTGAACTGCTCTTCCTCCGTCATGCCGTCCAGCTTTTCCTTCAGCCCCAGCTCCCGGTAAAGCGTGCCGCTTGTGTTGAACAGCCGGCGCAGCGGCTGGCCGCTGAGCGCGTGCCAGCGCTTCAGCTCTTCCGATGTCGGGTTCTCCTGCCTGATGTGACGCGCGGTAAAATCCGCCCGCTGCGCGGTCAGCCATTTCTTTGCCTTGATGCAGGTCGTGCAGGGTGGGTACTCAATCAACAGCATATCAACTCTCCTGTTTTCATCAAAAACCGCTCAGGCAGACTGCTCTTCCTGAAGCGGCAAAATACATGCAGTAGTCTGAATCGATTCAGCCTTTTACAAAAGCAAGGTCCCGCACGACTTCCCCCGCCATAATCATGCCCATCACAGGCGGCACAAAGGCCATGCTGCCGGGCGTTGACCGCCGGGAGGAACCGGAAGGCAGCGCTTCTTCCCCTGGCGCAGCCTCCTCCGCTTTGGGGGACAGCGCCTCCTCTGTAGAGTACACCACCTTGAGGGAAGGGATACCCCGCCTGCGCAGCTCGCCGCGCATCACGCGGGCAAGCGGGCAGACGCTCGTTTCGTAAATATCGGCCACCTTGAGCTGGGTCGGGTCCAACTTGTTGCCGGCCCCCATGGCGCTGATGATGCCGACGCCCAGCGCCTGCGCGCGGCAGACCAGCTCCAGCTTGGCTTTGACCGTATCGATGGCGTCGACAACATAATCATAGACGGATAATTCCACCTGATCCGCGTTTTCAGGCAGGTAAAACAGGCTTCGCGCCTCAACGCGCAGATCCGGATTGATGTCGAGCAGGCGGGCCTTCATGGCCTGCGTTTTTTCCATGCCGAGCGTCGAGTGAAGCGCGATGATCTGGCGATTCAGGTTGCTCAGGGCTACGCGGTCGTTATCAAAGAGATCGATGGCGCCGATGCCGCTTCGTACAAGCGCTTCCGCAGCCGCGCCGCCCACCCCGCCCAGGCCGAACACGGCGACACGGGCGCGCGACAATCTCTCCATCCCCGCGCTGCCAAGCAGCAGGCGGGAACGCACAAACTGATCCATCAAACCGCTACGCTCAGAGGATGCCCAGCGCTATTTCCATCATGCGGGTAAAGCTCTTCTGTCTTTCCTCCGCCGTGGTCTCGCCGCCCGAGACAAAGGAATCGGAAATGGTCAAAAGACAGGCGGCGTTCTTGCCCGTGACCCGCGCGTTGTGAAAGAGGGCGAAGCTTTCCATTTCAACGGCCTTGCAGCCTTCTCGGTCGCGCAGCTTCTGCCAGTAATCCTCCCCCTGCCAGGGCTCCCGGTAGAACACATCGCTGGAATGGATGATGCCCTGATGCAGCGGGATGCTGAGCCTTGAAGCGCTGTCGATCAGCCGCTGATTGAGCGCTTTGCTCGGATAGGTCAGATGATCGTCAGAGCCGCTCATGGTATGAGCGAAGCTTGATTCGCTGAAGGCGGCGGTGGCAAGCAGCACGTCAAACAGCTGCAGCTCCGGCGCGTAACCGCCCGCGGAGCCGACACGGATGATGTTCTCCACCCCGTATTTTGCAAACAGCTCATAGGAGTAAATGCCGATGGAGGGCATGCCCATGCCGCTGCCCATCACCGAAACAGGCTTGCCATGGTAGCTGCCCGTAAAGCCCAGCATGCCCCTGACCTGATTGAACTGCACTGCCCCTTCCAGAAAAGTTTCGGCGATCATTTTGGCGCGCAGCGGATCGCCGGGCATCAGAACGGTGCCCGC
>CAYZTQ010000080.1:0-8473 GCA_964481445.1 uncultured Christensenella sp.
AAAAGGTTCAATCAATAGGTCTTGATCATGGCGCGGGCAACATCCAGAACGTAGGCCTGACAATCGCTTCCGGTCTGGGGGTCAAAACTTTCCTGATGCAGCTCATTGTTGGAAAGGATGCGGATGCCGAGGAAGGGCGTCTGTGTATAGGCGCAGACCTGCGCCACCGCGTAGGTCTCCATTTCCTCACAGGAGGTATTGTACTGGGAATGAATCAGGCTGATGCGGTCAAGCTCTTTGTTCCACACATCGCCGGAGCCGATTACGCCTTCCACCAGTGCGCCCTTTTCATAGGCGACGGATTTGGCGATTTCAACCAGCGCAGGGTCGCTGCTGAGGCTGGTCACCTCTTTGATTTCGCCCTCTGACAGCACTTCGGTGCCGAAGTTCACCCACTTGGTGGGGTCGATGCCGGCGCCCTTATCGGCCCATTCGCTCTTGAAGGTGTTGATGTTGACGGTAGAGGCGCCGATTACGATGTCGCCCTTGTGCAGCGCCTCGTCGTGGCCGCCCGCGGTGCCCTGATTGATCACAGCGACGGGGCTGAAGGTCATGATGCCGGTGACGGTGGACGCCGCGGCGTTGACCATGCCGACCTGCGTTTTGACGATGACGACGGGATAACCGTCCAGCTTGCCGCTGACAAAGGTGTAGCCGTTGATGGTCTGTGTCTCAGCGCCTTCCAGCGCGCCCATCATATCGGCGGTCTCCAGATCCATCGCGCCGCCAATCAGGATGGGGCGCTTTTCCTCACCGGCCAAAGCGGCGAAGGAAACAAGGATCAGCAGCAGGACGAGCACCACGCTCAGCATCTTTTTCATGACTTTTCTCCCCCTTAAATGTGTTTTTTGAAACATGGGGGGTATTATATCGAACTTTATGGTTTTTATCAATCAGTTTGTTCGTATATTTTGCGCTTTTTTGGCATGTGAAATATATTAATGAATTTTTGTTCGGACTTATGGCTCCGTAAAACGCGCAAACAGGCTGAACCGGTATCAATACCGGATGATTTGCTTAAGCACCGCAAGCTCGCTCTCCCCCAGCACGCGCCACTGGCCAGCGCGCATTTTGCCCAGCGTGATGTTGATGATGCGCAGGCGCTTGAGGCGGGTCACCTGATAGCCGAGGTATTCGCACATCCTTCTGATCTGGCGGTTGAGCCCCTGCACCAGTATGATGCGGAAGGAGTTAGGCCCGGTCTTGCGGATGCGGCAGGGCAGCGTCACCTGCCCGAGCACCGGCACGCCCGCGGCCATGCTTTTCAAAAACTCCTCCGTCACGGGTCTGTCGACTGAGACCTCGTATTCCTTCTCGTGCCTGCCGGCGGCGCGCAGAATCTTGTTGACGATGTCGCCGTCGCTGGTCAAAAGGATCAGCCCCTCGCTGTCCTTATCAAGGCGCCCGATGGGATAGATGCGGGAAGGGTAGTTGATATAATCCACAATGTTCATGGGTTCGCGCGGGTCGGCGGTACAGACGATGCCGACGGGCTTGTAGGCGGCGATATACACCCTGTCCTGGCGGGAGCGGATGACGCGGCTGCCGACCGCCACATGGTCTCCCTCCCGCACCTTATCGCCCATCTGCGCGACCCGGCCGTTGATCTTGACCTTGCCGGCCTCCACCAGCCCGTCCGCCGCCCGGCGCGAACAATAGCCGCTGTCCGCCAGGTATTTATTGATGCGCCTCTCTTCCATTCCTCCGCTCCCCGCGCCCGCCTGACGGCGCTCAGTCATGGCCCGGCCAGCCGGCGCCCCGCACCTGCTTCAGGCTGCGGATGATGGGCGGAGGCTCCACCTTGGGCGCGCGCGGATCCAGCAGCCAGGTGCGCGCCCTGTGCGTGGGGCTGATCTCAAAATACGGCGGCCTGTATCTGAAATCCACTTCCAGCGCCTGCGGGTTGCGCGGCGCGAAGGCATCCCCTTTGATCTCGCTGAAGAGGTTGGGCGGCGTGCCCTTGATGGAATACAGATCCTCTCCCTTGGCGCCCAGCTGTGGCAGCGAGGAAAGCAGCGCCCAGGTATAGGGATGAGCCGGCTCGTAAAAAATCTCTTCCGCCGTGCCCAGTTCCACCACGTCGCCCGCGTACATCACGGCGATGCGGTCGGCCACATTGGCCACCACGCCCAGATCGTGCGTGATGTAGATGGTGGTCAGGTTGTGGCGCTGCTTCAGGTCTTTGATCAGGCTCAGGATCTGCGCCTGGATGGTGACATCCAGCGCCGTGGTGGGCTCGTCGCAGATCAATATCTTGGGCCGGCAGGCCATGGCGATGGCGATGACCACGCGCTGGCGCATGCCGCCCGAGAACTGATGCGGGTACTGGCCCGCCCGCTCGGCGGCGTTCGGGATGCCCACATCCTCCAGCATGTCGATCACGGCCTGTCTGAGCGCGGCGCCCCGCAGGCCCTGATGCAGGCGGATGGCCTCGCCGATCTGCTTGCCCACGGTTTTCAGCGGATTCAGGCTGGTCATCGGGTCCTGCATCACCATGGCCAGCTCTTTGCCGCGGATTTTCAGCCAATCCTTCTCCGTCTTGCACTGCGCCAAATCCATGCCCGCGTACTCGATGGAGCCATGGCTGACATAGCCGTTTTTATCCAGCATGCCCATAAAGCTCTTGACGAAGACGGATTTGCCCGAGCCAGACTCGCCCACGATGGCCAGGCTCTCGCCCTCATAGATATCCAGCGAAGCCCCGCGGATGGCGGTCAGCACGCGGCCGCGCAGCGAAAACCGGACCTCGAGGTCCTTCACGCTTAAAATGGTTTTATTAGTCTGCGTCATATCCCGCCCTCCTTATACGTGGTTGCGCGGGTCAGCGGCGTCCGAGAAGGCGTTGCCCAGCGCGTAGAAGGACACGGTGATAATGGATACGATCACCGCGGGAAAGATGATCTGATAGGTCAGCGCGGGGTCGGTCATCACCAGGCGGCCTTCGTTGATCAGGTTGCCAAGGGAGGGCAGGCTGACCGGCAGCCCGAGGCCGATATAGGTCAGAAACACTTCGGTGCCGATGGCGTCCGGGATGGCCAGCGCCGTGCGCAGCATGATGACCGAAATCAGATAGGGCAGCAGGTTTCTGTAAATCATGCGCCAGGTGGTGGTGCCAAGGCAGCGCGAGGCGAGGTTATACTCGCGGTCGCGGATGATGACAATCTGGTTGCGCACAAAGCGCGCCATGCCCAGCCACCCTGTCAGGCACATGACGAAGATGATGGTGAACAGCGAGGGGCGCAGAATATAGGTGATCAGGATGCGCAGCACGGTGGAGGGGATGTTCTCCAGCACGTTGTACATCTCGGTAAACAGCTTGTCGAGCCTTCTCACATAGCCCCAGATGGCGCCCATGATGATGCCGATCAGGCTGCAGATGGCCCCGACCGTCACGCCGATCAGCAGCGAGGTGCGGGTGCCGCTCCAGATGCGTGACCACAGATCCTGCCCGATGGAGTTGGTGCCGAACCAGAAGGCCAGATCGGTCTTGCTGGTGCGCATGGGCGTATCGCGCAGCACCGTGGCGGGGATTTCCTTCGCCCCGGCCGGGTGCTCCCCTGCCTCGACATCCTTTGAGGCCACATAGACTTCAGCCGTCGAGAAGCGGTTGAGCGTGGTGGGCATGAAGATGCGGGCAGTGCCATCCTGCCTGACGCGGATGTAGCTGGATTGCACCCAGCCCTCCTGACCGTCCTGCGTTTTGACAAAGCTGAAGCCGCTCTCCTCGCGCAGCACTTCGACCGGGTCGTTGCGCTTGAGCTTTTCCAGCACATTGGAGACGGTGGACCAGGTCTTGCCTTCTTCCGCAAGGGCGATCTGCTCGCCCTCCTTCAGCGTTCCGACCGCGTTGCTGAAGTAGGGTTTCTGGTTGCGGATCTGCTTGCTGCTGTCGTCGTAGTTATGTATTCTGGTGGGCGCCTTCTGGTCGGGCAATAATGGCTGCACATAGGTAAACAGCAGCATCAGCGCCAGCAGCGCAAGGAAAAAGATGGAAACCGGCCGCCCCAGAAACACCTTGAAGGTGGAGCGCCAGTAGGAATAGTTGGAATAGCCCGCCCGCTCGCTGGCGCTTTCGTCAAAGCCGGCAGGGACAAACAGGGCCGGATCCACCTTCGCGGGATCGACTTCCTGAAAGCGGTTTTCAAGCGTCTCTTTGATGCCCTCGCCTATACGCTCTGCTTTTCTGTCAAACAATCGGCTCATCAGCGGCTCTCTCCTTGCTTGCTCAGGGCGATGCGCGGATCGAGCAGCGCCATCAAAAGGTCGCCCAGCACCAGCCCGACCACGCCGATGCCCGCGTAGATCAGCACCAGCGCCTGCACCAGCGTATTATCCTGCCGCTGGATGGCCGTGACAAGCAGGCCGCCCATGCCGGGTACCGAAAACAGCGCCTCCACATAGATGGAGCCGGTCACCGTGTACAGAATATTGGAGGGCAGGTACTGCGCCATGGGGATGAAGGCGTTGCGCATCACATGGCTGACCATGATGCGCGAGTTTTTGACGCCCTTGGCGCGCGCCAGCACGATATAATCCTTATTCAGCTCGTCCACCATATAGCGCCTGATCCACATGGCGTTGGAGGCGATGCCGCCCAGCGACATGCAGACCAGCGGCAGCACCCAGGTCTGCGGGTTCTTGGCGGAAAACAGCATCGGGATACCCAGCGCCCCCGAGATGCTGACCTGAAAAAACAGATAGTAGACGATGGAGGGAATGGCGTTAATGACCAGAATATAGGTGGTGCCGAGCTTATCCCAGAATTTGGCCTTCGAGCGGGCCATCAGGATGCCCAGGCCGCAGCCCAGCACCAGCGAGGTGGCCACCGAAGCCAGGCCGAAATAGGCCGAGTAGGGGATCTTATCGGCCAGTATCTCGGTATTGGGCACGCGCGGCCGGTAGACGATGGACTGCCCCAGGTCGCCCCGCAGCAGCTTTCCGTAAAAATCAAACAGCTGTTTGGGCACGGGGTCGAGCAGGCCGAGGTTTCGCAGCACAGCCTCCTTGGTGATTTCATTCATGCTGTCTGAGCGGTCGGCAAAATAGCCGTCCACCGGCATCAGGCGCATCAGCAGAAAGACGATGGTCAGCACCGCAAACAGGGAAAGCAGCGCCAGCAGCGTCCTCTTCAAAAAATACTTAATCAATACATCCACCTCGGAAGCAGCTTCAGAATTACCTGTCAAGCATAGCACAAAAACAGTCAGGCATAAATATAAGGCAAGGGGGACGGACGCGCTCCGCCCCCCTGATACCGGCAAAAAACATCTCTGTTAGCAGCAGGGCAGGGAAGACACAGCCCGTTTCACGCTCCCCTGCCTGCTTCAGCCTTACTTGGCGGTCTTCGCGATGGCCTCGGCCTTCTCCTTCAGCCAGACCTCCAGCGCCTCCTCATAGGCGTCGATGCCCATGGGCTCGTTGTAGATGTAGCAGTTCTTGAACTTGTCATCCGAGATGCCGAAGGGGTCAAGCGCCAGCTCGAAGGGGTTGTAGTAGGCCACACAGTAGCCCACGCCGCCCACGGAGAAGGGGGTGACGATGGCGGTATCGATCAGCCAGGCTTCCAGATTGGCAAGGCCCTCGTAGCGCCTGATCAGATCCACATGCTCTGAAGCGGCCTCGTTGTAGCGCTTTTCGTAGCCATAGTTCTTCCAGAAGCCGCCGTCAAAGGTCTTTCGGCCTTCCGGGTCTTCCTCGGTGGTCTTCTCGGCGTAGCCGTCCGCCATCCACATATAGTTGTACTTCTGCCCGAGGCGGAAGGGGTCGGTATAGGTGGCGGGATCCTGATAGTCGGCTCCCCAGAAGGATTCCATCCAGGCGTAGTTGCCCGCGCGGCGGGTGGTATTGAGGAAATCCGTATTGGGATAGCCTTCGATCACGATGTCGATGTAATCCTGCCCCAGCAGGCCCTCCATCTGCTGCTCCACCACCTGGGCGCGGTTGGTCCACTCGGTGGAGCCGGCATTATAGGGGCTGTACACCTTCACCGGGAAGGTAACGCCCTGCGCGCTGAGCTCTTCCATGGCCTTGGCCTTATATTCCAGCGCCAGCTCGGGGTTGAAGGATTCGGTGTTGGTAAACTTGGCCAGGTCGCCCATCTGGCTGTAGCTGACGCCGCCGGCGTAGACGAAGTCAGGCAGCGTGATGGTATTGTTGAGCTTCGTCTCGGGGGCGTAGGGCTCTCTGGTCTCCATCGCGGCCAGCCGGTCCAGCGCGTGGAAGAAGCTCTTGCGGAAATTCAGGTTGTTGGCGCACTTCATCCAGGTCTCGTGGCTGCCGCCGACCTTCTCGTCAAAGGTGGGCCAGAAGTTGAAGGCGTACCAGTAGGAGTAGCCGCTGGAGCCGTAGCTGAGCGGGCGCACCAGCTGGGAGAGCGCGGGGTCCATCATCCAGCTTTCGACCATGGAGGCGGGGATGTCGGCGTAGCTGACTTCGCCCGTCTGCACCATGATGGGGCCGGTGGTGGCGGCTTCCGCGTTGTACACATACTCGATGCGCTCGATATGCACCTTGTCGGCATCCCAGTAGTTCTGGTTCTTCACGCCCGTGCGGCCGACCTGCGGCTCAAACTCGGTCATGATGAAGGGGCCGTTGTACAGCCAGTACTTGTTGGAGGTGCCCCAGCGCTCGCCGCACTCGGTAACAAACTGCTCGTTGGCGGGCAGGAAGCACACATAGGTCAGCATGGAGATGAAGTAGCTGACCGGCGCCTTCAGGGTGTACTGCAGGGTGTAGTCGTCCAGCGCCTTGATGCCCACTTCCTCCCAGCCGCATTTGCCCTCAAAGTACTCCTTCGCGTTCAGGAAGACGTCCATGTAGATATCGCTGGTCTTGGAGCCATAGGCGGGGTCAAGGATCTTCTTGCCGGTGAACACAAAGTCGTTCGCGGTCACCTCGGCATATTCCTCAGCCTGCCAGGTGTACCACTTCACGCCCTTACGCAGGTGGAAGGTATACACCGTGCCGTCTTCGGATACTTCCCAGCTCTCGGCCAGGCCGGGCTGCGTCATGCCGTACTTGTCGTTTTCCACCAGCCCGTCAACAAAGTTGGCGAACTGCGCGCCGGAGCTCTGATACAAATAGTCCCAGGTTTCAACCTCGTCTGAGTATACGCCGCGGTATACCTGCTCATCCGCGATGCCGGACGCCTCGGTGGCAAGAGCGCCCGCAGCGCTCAGGCACAGCATCAGGCACAGCAGAAGGGCTAACAATTTGTTCATGGTTCTCCTCCTTTAATCCTGAAGATGATGGGCGTAATCTTAGCACGCATCCATACAATATGCAATAAAATTCGCTTCAGCATTCATATTTGCGGCGAATTTCAGCGCCCGAAGGGAAAAATCGAAAGTATACAGATTGTACAGTCATATTCTCGTTCCGCAGGGGGAGGACAGGGACGCTGCCGGGCGCCGGAAAAGGGCTTATCCCGCCTTCAGGGCGGCCAGACAGGCCTCGGCTTCCCTGCCGTTTGCCAGCACGAAATGGCCGGGCGCCATTTCGCGCCAGAGGGGCAGATCCACGCTGTAATCGTGCGCCGACTCGTCATAGACAAGCGGCCGCTTCTTCTTCTCCCACTGCGGGTTGGGCAGCGGCACGGCGGAGAGCAGGGCGCGGGTATAGGGGTGCAGCGGGCAGCGGAACAGCTGCTCGGTATCAGCCATCTCCACCAGACGCCCGCGGTGGATGACGGCGATGCGGTCGCAGATGAAGCGCATCACCGACAGGTCGTGCGAAATGAACAGATAGGTCAGCCCGCGCTCGCGCTGCAGCTTGCTCAGCAGGTTGAGCACCTGCGCGCGGATGGACACGTCCAGCGCGGAAATGGGCTCGTCGGCGATGATGAACTCGGGGTCCATCACCAGCGCGCGGGCGATGCCGATACGCTGGCGCTGGCCGCCCGAAAACTCGTGCGGGAAGCGGCTGGCAAACTCCGGCAGCAGGCCCACATCCTCAAGCGCCCGGCGCACCTTCGCTTCCCGCGCCTTCTTATCAAGGTGCCGGGCCGTGCTGTACAGGCCCTCGGAGACGATATAGTCTACCTTCGCGCGCTCGTTGAGCGAGGCCATCGGATCCTGAAAGATCATCTGGATGTCGCCGGTGATTTTGCGGTCCAGCTCGGGCGATATCTTGCCCGAGATGCGCTCGCCCCGGTAGCGGATCTCGCCGCCCGAGGCCTCGTACACGCGGATAATGGCGCGGCCGATGGAGGTTTTGCCCGAGCCGGATTCGCCCACCAGCCCGAAGGTCTCGCCCTTTTTGATGTCGAAGCTGACGCCGCGGACGGCTTCAAAGCGGCGCCTGCGCTCGCCGAAGGCGATGTGTAGGTCCCTCACTTCGATCAGGGGTTCCTCAGGCTGTCTGACGGTCCGGGCCTCGTCCATATCCACTCTCCTCACCTTCCGCCCCGCCCGCGGGCGGCCGACTTTTATGTGAACATTATACAGATGTGATAGTACTTATGCAAGTAAGCAGG
>CAYZTQ010000081.1:0-8381 GCA_964481445.1 uncultured Christensenella sp.
CCGATTTTCTTAACCCCTTCCAGATTTCGGATTACAAGGGCAACGGCCTGACCAGCATCGACGGACAGTTCGCCTACTACCCCATGACCGAGAACTACAAGGCCGGCATCAAGTGGCTGCACGAGCTGTACGCGGCGGGCATCATTGATCCCGAATCCTTCACGCAGGATGAGCAGATGCGCCGCGGCAAGATGCAGAACAACGATGTGCCGCTGGTCGGCATGTATTACTCATGGAGCCATGACGCCGAGTTTGGCAAGTGGAGCAGCCAGTATATCGCCATTGCCCCCATCGCCGGCCCCGACGGGAAGGCCTACGCCTACGGCGATCATAACGGCGTCAACAGCATCCAGAGAAACGAAGTGGCCATTACAAAGGCCTGCAAGGATCCGGCCCTGGCCCTGCGCTGGGTGGATCAGTTCTATGAGAGTGAAGCGAGCATCCAGAATTTCTGGGGCGCTATCGGCACTGTCATCACCAAGAATGAGGACGGCACCTACGCGCTGAATAACCCGCCCGAGGGGACCAGCGCCGACGCCTGGTACTGGGATCAGAGCCTGCGCGACTTTGGCCCCAAGTATGTGGAGCCCGGTTTCAGCGATAAGCTGATCCTGAACCCGGAAGCAGGCGATGGCTTGAAGCTGGTGACCGCCAAGCTGGGCGAGGAGTTTGTCATCGACCCCTTCCCGGATGTGATTCACACGGAGGAGGAAACCATGGAAATCGCCTCCCTGTACCGGGATATCAGCGATTACGCAAGGCAGATGCGCGCCAAGTGGATCACCGCGGGCGGCATCGACGAGGAATGGGACGCCTACATCGACCAGATGAAGCGCATGGGCAGCGACAGATACCTTGAAATCAAATTGACCGCGCTGGAGCGGATGAAGTAAAATCTGTTCTGGAAGAAACATGGGGCAGGGGCAAAAGCCCTTGCCCCTAAAATCAGCAATAAAGAGGAGCAAAAGCCATGCCCGCGAAAAAAATTGGCGTCATAGGCGTCGGCGCGATTGCGTGCTGGGCGCATATTCCCGGTATCCTGCGCAGCCCTGATTTGGAGCTTTCCGCAATCTGCGATACGGATGAGGCCGCCCTCGAATCCGCCGCGCTTCGTTACGCTATCCCCAAAGAAAGGTGCTACCGCAGCAGCGAAGAGCTGCTGGCGCGTTCGGGTGTCGACGCGGTCGATATCTGCACGCCCAACGACGTGCACGTGCCCATCGCTCTTAAGGCAGCCGCGGCCGGGCTTCCTTTCAGCGTAGAAAAGCCGCTGGCCATGGACGCGCATCAGGCGGAGCAGCTGGCCAGGGAGACGCGGAGCCGCGGCCTTGCCAACATGGTCTGCTTTTCCTATCGCTTCAAGACGGCGGCCCGCTATGCAAGGGCGCTGGTGCAAAGCGGCGAGCTGGGGGAGCTTTACCATGTGAACATGCGCTATTTTCAGGCCTGGGGCATGCCTGTGTGCAAGACGCCGCTGCTGTGGCGGTTTATCAGCGCGCGCACGGGTTCGGGCGCGCTGGGCGATCTGGGCAGCCATGGCCTGGATCTGGTGCGCTTTGTCACCGGGCGTGAATATGAGCAGCTGGTCAGCCACAACGGTACCTTGATTACAGAACGGGAAAAACCAGACGGCAGCGGCCCTGGCCCCGTGGATGTGGACGATTTTTCCAACACGCTGGCCCGCATGGAAGGCGGTCTGCCCGCCGTTTTCGAGATTACCCGCTTTGCTTACGGCCGCGGCAACTATCAGCGCATGGAACTCTACGGCAGTAAGGGCGCGCTGATTTATGAGCTGGACGCTGAGCCGGACAGGGATACGCTCAGCCTGTGTCAGGGGGAAGCCATGCGCCGCGGGAATACCTTTGTCAATCTGTCCATCCCCGGGGATTATCGGGCCGACCAGACGCAGAGCTTTGCCGATATCCTGCTGGGCAAGGGCGACGGCCTTTCCGCCACGGTGGAAGACGGATTGAAAAACCAGCTGGCTGTAGACGCTGTACTGCGTTCCGCCCGGAGCGGACAATGGGAAAAACTGTAAAGGAGAAAATCTGTTTTGAATCAACTGCGTGTAACAGTCTGGAATGAGTATCTGCACGAAGTGCAGTTTGAAGAAATACGAAAAATATACCCTGAGGGCATACACGGCTGTATCGCGGCTTTCCTGAGGGAGGCGGGCTTTGACGTGCGCACAGCCACGCTGCGCCAGGAAGAACATGGGCTCAGCGAAGAAGTGCTGGCAGCCACCGACGTGCTGATCTGGTGGGGGCATATGGCGCATGATGAGGTGGCGGACGAGGTGGTTGAGCGGGTGCATCGTCACATCACCGAGCGGGGGATGGGGCTGATCGTGCTGCATTCCGGTCACGCTTCCAAAATATTCCGTAAAATATGCGGTACCAATAGCAGTTACCTGAAGTGGCGTGAGGACGGAGAGAAGGAGATCCTCTGGTTCGTCAGCCCCGGCCATCCCATTGCGGAAGGTCTGCCGGAAAAAATCATCATTCCCCGTGAAGAGATGTATGGGGAACACTTCAACATTCCCCAGCCCGATGAGCAGGTGCTGATCAGCTGGTTTGAAGGGGGAGAAGTGTTCAGAAGCGGCTGCTGCTTTTACCGCGGCCGCGGGCGGATATTCTATTTCCGTCCCGGGCACGAGGCCTTTCCCGTATATCATATGCCGCTGATACAGAAGGTCATCATCAACGCCGCGCGCTGGGCCGCGCCTGCCAGAGGCCCAGAGCCTTTGTACGGCAATACGCAGCCGGTGGTCGATTTTACCCCGGCGGAAGCGTTCAGCAGCATTCAGGGTCTGCACGAGAAAAAGGAATAAACCTTCGATTTCTAAAAGGGCTGCCGGCACATTGTCGGCAGCTCTTTTGCTCGGCAGGAGCAGGTATTATACCAAACTCAAACATTAACGCTGTGATAGACTCGTCTTTTTCCGTTTTAGCGTTGTCTCACTCAGTCAGCGTAGCGCCGCTACGCCTCCTTCGTTCGACTTAGCAAAAACGAAAAAATCCGTCGTCTCTCTGCGCGTTAACGTTTTCGCTTGGTATGAGTGAGCGCAGCAAAGCGGAATCAAAAAAGCAGGGCTGTCTGCCAATATGGCTAACAGCCCCGTACCAGTATGCTTGAACGGAGTTACTTCTCCCCCATCTGCTTTCTTCTGCTTTCTTCCTTGGCGCGCTGGTCGTGGCGCAGCTCGCGCTTGCGGATGCGCAGGGCCTTGGGGGTCACTTCCAGCAGCTCGTCGTCGTCGATAAACTCAAGGCTCTCTTCCAGCGTCAGGGGCTGCACGCTGACAAGGCGCAGGCTGTCCTCGGCGGCGGAAGAGTTGCGCACGTTGGAGACGTGCTTCAGTTTGCATACGTTGACTACGATGTCGCCGGGGCGGTTGGACTGGCCGCACACCATGCCCGCGTACACGGGGGTCTGCGCGCCGATGAAGAGGTTGCCCCTGTCCTGCACGTTGTACAGGCCGTACTGGCTGGCCTCGCCCGTCTCAAAGCAGACAAGGCTGCCCATGTTGCGGTGGGGGATATCGCCGCGGTAGGGCTCGTAGCCGTAAAACACGGCGCTCATGATGCCCTCGCCGCGCGTATCGGTCAGAAACTCGCTGCGGTAGCCGAACAGCCCGCGGCTGGGCACGAGGAAGCTCAGGCGCACGCGGTCAAGGCCGGCCATGCTCTCCAGCGTGCCGCGGCGGCGGCCGATCTTTTCAATCACCGCGCCCGCGTAGGCCTGGGGCACGTCGCACAAGAGGCGCTCGATGGGCTCCAGTTTTTCGCCGTTTTCGTAATGGAACAGCACCTCGGGGCGCGATACCTGAAACTCGTAGCCCTGGCGGCGCATGGTCTCGATCAGGATGGACAGGTGCAGCTCGCCGCGGCCGCAGACCTCGAACACGTCGGGCGTGTCGCCGTCGTTGACCCGGAGGCTCACGTCGGTTTCCAATTCGCGGTACAGGCGCGCGCGCAGGTGGCGGCTGGTCACATAGGTGCCGTCGCGGCCGGCGAAGGGGCTGTCGTTCACCGAGAAGCTCATCTTCACCGTCGGCTCGCCGATGGCCACAAAGGGCAGGGGCTCGGGCACGCCGGCCAGGCACACGGTATCGCCGATGGACAGGTCGGGCAGGCCGCTGAGCGCCATGATGTCGCCCATGGCGACCGATTCGGTGGGCGTGCGGCTGAGGCCCATATAGGTGCTCAGGTCGGTCACGCGGAAGGGAGCGCTGACCTTTTCGCTGCGGTAGTTGCAGCGCACGGCCATCATGCCCGTGGTAAAGGTGCCGCGCTGGATGCGGCCCACGCCGATGCGGCCCACATACTCGTTGTAATCGATGGTGGAAATCAGCACCTGCGCCGGGCCGTCGGGGTCACCCTCGGGCGCGGGGATGTACTTGACGATGGCGTCAAACAGGGGCTTGAGGTCGGTGCCGGGCTGCGCCATATCGAGGGTGGCGGTGCCCTTCCTCGCGCTGACGTAGAGGATGGGCCTGTCCAGCGTGTCCGCGTCGGCGTCCAGGTCGATCAGCAGGTCCAGCAGCTCTTCCACCACTTCCGGGCAGCGGGCGTCCGGCCTGTCGACCTTGTTAATCACCATCAGCACGGGCAGCTTCATGTCGAGGGCCTTCTTCAGCACAAAGCGGGTCTGCGGCATGGGGCCTTCAAAGCTGTCGACCAGCAGCAGCACGCCGTCCACCATCTTGAGCACGCGCTCCACTTCGCCCGAGAAGTCGGCGTGGCCGGGGGTGTCGACGATGTTGATCTTCATGCTGCCGTAGTGCACGGCGGTGTTCTTGGCCAGGATGGTGATGCCGCGCTCGCGCTCCAGGTCGTTGGAATCCATCACGCGCTCCTGCACCTGCTGGTTCTGGCGGAACACGCCGCCCTGCCGAAGCATCTGGTCGACCAGCGTGGTCTTGCCGTGGTCAACGTGGGCGATGATGGCGATGTTGCGGATATCGGAACGAATCAAATTGAATAATCTCCTTTACTAAGCCGGACGGTCAAAGATTTCAAGCGGAAAAAACCGCCCTGTCGGGCGGCTGGCTGCGCAGTTTCGCGCCCAGCAGCAAAAGAAGATCCGATCGCGTCAAAATCAGTCAATCCTTCAGAAAATGCGGCACATTTTATGCCGCAGGCATTATAGGCTCGCGGCGCTAATATGTCAATATTGGGAGACGGAATTGACAAACAAAATCAGCGCGTTTCTGATTGCGTTTCTGATTGCTCTCGGGCGGGAAAGGGTATATGGTGGGCACAGGCAACCGGCACGCGGCCGGCTAACCTTAGTTAGGATGGATTGAGATGGATCAGGGGCAAAGAAGGCTGTATTTAATTCAATATCTGCTTGCGGGAAACGAGGCTTACCGCGGCATCGGCATCCCCGGGGACGAGCGGGGGCAGAAGGATCTTTTGCGCTCGCTGTTCAACCTGCGCCTGCCCGGGCCGGTCAGCCCGGAATTTGAGGCCGTGCAGGATGCCTATCTGCAGGAAGAGATCGAAAGCCTCGGCATCACGGACGCAAAGGGCCTCGCGCAAGCGGAAGAGGGCATCTGCCTCTGGCGGGGCGATATCACAAGGCTGCGCTGCGGCGCCATCGTCAACGCGGCCAACAGCGGCATGACCGGCTGCTACCAGCCGCTGCACGCCTGCGTGGATAACCTGATCCATACCTATGCGGGGGTGCAGTTGCGCGGCGCCTGCGCGCGCCTGATGGAAGAGCAGGGGCACGGCGAGCCCGCGGGCAGGGCGAAGATCACGCCCGCCTATAACCTGCCCTGCGATTATGTGCTGCATACGGTGGGGCCGATCGTGTCGGGGCCGCTGCGGGCGGAGGATGAGCGGCTGCTTGCCTCCTGCTACGCTGCCTGCCTGCGGCTTGCGGAGGAAAACCATTGCAGAAGCGTCGCCTTCTGCTGCATCTCCACGGGGGTGTTCGGCTTTCCCAAACAGCGGGCGGCCGAGATCGCCGTGGAAACGGTTCGGCGGCATCTGCGGCAGACCGGCTCCGCCATCCGGGTGATATTCGACGTGTACGGGGATGAGGATGAACAAATCTACCAAAGGCTGCTCGGGCAGCATCGAAAGGCTTAAACAGGCGCTTGAAAACTGCGACAGCCTTGTCATCGGCGCGGGCGCGGGGCTTTCCGCCTCGGCGGGCTTCAGCTACAGCGGAGAGCGCTTTCGCCGCTATTTTGCCGACTTTGAAAAGAAGTACGGCTTTCACGATATGTATTCGGGCGGCTTCTACCCCTATGCGACCAGGCAGGAGTTCTGGGCCTACTGGAGCCGCTATATTTTGGTCAACCGCTATCAGGATCCGCCGCGGCCGGTCTATCAAACCCTGCTCTCGCTCGTGCGGGAGAAGGATTATTTTGTCATCACCACCAATGTGGATCACTGCTTCCAGAAGGCGGGCTTTGAGAAGGACAGGCTCTTTTACACGCAGGGCGATTACGGGCTGTTTCAGTGCAGCCTGCCCTGCCATGACGGCACCTATGATAATGAAGAGCAGGTGCGCGCCATGGCGGCGCGGCAGCGGGATATGCGCGTCCCCGATGAGCTGCTGCCCCTTTGCCCTGTCTGCGGCAGGCCGATGGCCATGAACCTGCGTTCGGACGGCGGCTTTGTGGAAGACGAGGGCTGGCGCCGCGCGGCGGAGCGCTACCGCGCCTTTCTGCGCGGGCACGGCGGCAGGGTGCTGTTTTTAGAGCTGGGGGTCGGCTACAACACCCCCGGCATCATCAAATACCCCTTTCAGGCGATGACGGCGCAGAACAAAGAGGCCGTCTACGCCTGCCTCAACGCCGGCGAGGCGGACTGCCTGAAAGCAATCGGTGACCGCTCCATCTGCATCAACGGCGATATCGGGGATATTCTGGGGCAGCTGGCGGGCAGGGCTGAAGACGGGCCGGCATCTTCCCTTGCATAATCTCCACCCGCGCTCTACAATAAAAGGACAGCAATAAGGAGGATGATTGTATGATTGCGCTTGGCAATGACCATACGGCGCTTGAGATGAAGCGCTGGGTAATAGAAGTACTGGATGAACTGAAGCTGCCTTATCAGGATTTCGGCACCCATACCGCGGAGCGCTGCGATTACCCCGTGCCTGCCAAACTGGCGGCCGAGGCGGTGGCCGACGGGCGCTGCGAGCTGGGCATCCTGATCTGCGGCACGGGCATCGGCATCGGCCTCGCGGCCAACAAGGTGAAGGGCATCCGCTGCGCGATGGTGTCGGAGCCTTACGGCGCCATGATGTGCCGCCGACACAACGACGCCAACATGATTTCCATCGGCGCGCGCGTCATCGGCGAAGAGACGGCCAAAATGATTGTGCGCGCTTTTTTGACCGAGCAGTTTGAGGGCGGCCGCCATCAGCGGCGTGTCGACCAGATCATGGCGATTGAAAGGGAAGCAGAGGAAGGGGGCAAGGCATGAGTACCTGTGACGGAAAGTGCTCCGGCTGCGCGCAGTCCGGCTGCGGCGACAGAAAGGCGGCGCCCGATTTCAGCGCGCCGCAGAACGCGAAATCCAGGGTAAAGCACGTCATCGGCATCATTTCCGGCAAGGGCGGCGTGGGCAAATCCCTCGTCACCAGCATGCTGGCCGCGGCCATGCAGCGTCGCGGGCACCAGAGCGCCATTCTGGATGCCGATATCACCGGCCCCTCCATCCCCCACAGCTTCGGGGTGACGGACAAGGCCATGGGCAACAATGAAGAGATGCTGCCGCAGGTTTCCGCGGGCGGCACCAAGATCATGTCGGTCAACCTGCTGCTGGACAATGAGACGGATCCTGTGGTCTGGCGCGGGCCGGTGGTCGCGGGCATGGTCAAGAGCTTCTGGACGGACGTGGTCTGGGGCGAGGTCGATTTCATGTTTGTGGATATGCCTCCGGGCACGGGCGACGTGCCGCTGACGGTGTTCCAGAGCCTGCCGCTGGACGGGGTCATCATCGTGGCTTCGCCGCAGGAGATGGTGGGCATGATCGTGGAAAAGGCCGTCAACATGGCGGGCATGATGAACATCCCCGTGCTGGCGCTGGTGGAGAACATGAGCTACTTTACCTGCCCGGACTGCGGCAGGCGCCACGAGCTGTTCGGCAGAAGCCGCGCGCAGGAGCTGGCGGGCCGGCACAGCATCCCCGTCGTCTGCCGCATGCCGCTTGACCCGGCCGTCGCCGGTCTGGTGGACGAGGGCAAGGTGGAGCAGGCGGATATCGAGAGCCTGCTCGGGGCCGTCGGCGTGCTGGAGGCGCTGAAGACCACGGATAAAAAAGTATGACCTTAGCGGGCCCGGCGGTGGCCGTCCTGTTGACGCGCCTTGAAAAGCGGGCTTCCGCGTGAAAATCTCAGGCAGCGGCAAATGAATGTAA
>CAYZTQ010000082.1:0-8091 GCA_964481445.1 uncultured Christensenella sp.
GCCTGTCAGTCCGCGCCCAGCAGGTGCACGCTGCCCGGGCTGAAGCTGAGGAAGGCCTTGTCGCCCTCGCTGAACACCTGCTTGCCGATGGGGCAGTTGTCGTTGATCTTCACCAGCGTGTCGCCCACCATCACATGGTAGTACTGATAGGCGCCCATGAAGACCGAGAGGGTGACGGTGCAGGGGATCATGCCCTCGGCGCCGATGCGCGCGGCCTCCGGCCGCACCACCAGCCTGCAGGCGATGCCCGGGGCAAACTGCGTTTCCGTCAGCACCTCGGCCTGATGCCCCGCGATTTCCAGCGCGCAGCGCCCGTTCTCGCAGCCCTTCACCACGGCGGACAGGAAGTTCGCCTCGCCGATAAAATCGGCCACAAACTCGCTGTGCGGGTGGTAGTAAATATCGTGCGGGGTGCCCATCTGAGCGACCACGCCCTTTTGCATGATGATGATCTGGTCAGACAGGCTCATGGCCTCCGACTGGTCGTGGGTGACGTAGACGGCGGTGATGCCCATCTTGCGCTGAATGCGGCGGATTTCCGTGCGCATGGTGACGCGCAGCTTGGCGTCCAGGTTGGACAGCGGCTCGTCAAACAGCAGCACGCCCGGCTCCACCACCAGCGCCCTTGCCAGCGCCACGCGCTGCTGCTGGCCGCCGGAGAGCTGGTTGGTCATGCGGCTTTCCATGCCGCCCATCTCAACCAGCTCCAGAATATTCAGCACCTTCTCGCGGATGACCTCTTTGGAAAGGCCCCGCAGCTTCAGGCCGTAGGCCACGTTGTCAAACACATTGTAGTGGGGGAAGAGGGCATAGCTCTGAAACACCATCGCGGTGTCGCGCTTGTTGGGGGTGAGCTGATTGATGGCCTCCCCGCCCAGATAGATCTCGCCCTCGTCGGGGCTTTCAAAGCCCGCGATCATGCGCAGCGTGGTGGTCTTGCCGCAGCCCGAGGGGCCCAGCAGGGTGACAAAGCTGCCCGGCTCGATATCCAGGTTGATATCCTTCACCGCGTAGAAGGGCTTTTGTGTTTTGGGATCCAGGTAGATTTTGGAGATATGCTCCAGCTTGATGCCTTTCTTATCCGACATGGGCGTTTGCCTCCCTCACTTGCTTGCTGGTGCCGAAGTATTTGATAAACAGGTTCATCAGCAGAATGGCCGTGTAGACGATCGCGATCAGAATGGTGGCGTAGGCGCAGGCGATGCCGTAGGCGCCCTTTTCCGCGAACTCGTTGATGCGGGTGGTGATCAGCAGGTAGCGCGGCGTCACCAGCAGGATGATGGCGCTGATGGCGGTGATGGAGCGCACGAAGGTGGTGACCAGACCGCTGAAGAAGCTCTCCTTGATGAGGGGCAGGGTCACGGTGGTGAACACCTTGCCGCTGCCGGCCCCCAGATCGTAGGCCGATTCCTCAATCGAGGGGTGAATCTGCCGCAGGGCCGAGATGCCGCTGCGCGTGCCGACAGGCAGCGAGCGCACCACGAACACGATGACCAGCAGCGCGCCGGTGCCGTACAGCCCCTTGAGAAAGCCCGTGCGGAAGAGGCCGCCCGCGAAGCCGCGGATAAAGCCGACGCCCAGCACCGTGCCGGGCACCGCCATGGCGAGGATGGAGACAAATTCGATGAAGCCGCGCCCACGGAAGCGCTTTTTGACCACGAGGTAGGAGATGATCATCGACATCAGGGCCGTGATGGGTGAGGCGATGACCGACAGCACGAAGGAATCCTGAAAGGCCTTCATGCCGTCCTGCCTGAGCAGCTGCTGGTACCATTTGAAGCTGAGCGAATAGTCGCGCCCCCAGAGCTTGAAGAGCGACCCGAAGGGGATGGCGATGTACATCAGCACCACAAACACCGAAACGGCGGCGCAGAAGGCCGTCAGCGGGCGGGTGACGGATTTATCCTCGATGGCCATGCGGGCGCGCGAGGCCTTGCCCGAAAGCGTGGCGGCCGTCTTGGCCTCCAGATAATACTTCTGAATCAAAAAGAGAATGACGGTCAGGCTCAGCAGCACCACGGCCATGGCGGCCGCGCCCTGCGTATCATAGGTGCCGCCGGTGATGCGCAGGTAGATGGTGGTGGCCAGCGTATCGTAGCTGCCGCCAATCAGCATGGGGTTGGCGAAATCGGCCACCGACTCGATGAAGGTGACCAGAAAGGCGTTGCCGATGCCGGGCAGCATCAAAGGCAGCGTTACCGTGCGGAACACATGGAAGCGGCTGGCGCCCATATCTCGCGCGGCCTCCTCCATCGAGGGGTCGATGTTGCGCAGCAGGCCCTTGAGCATCAGGTAGCACACGGGGAAGAAGGTCATGGTCTGCACGATCGCGATGCCGCCCAGACCGTAGACGTTGGAATCGTAAATGCCGAGGATCTGCCGGGTAATCAGCCCGCCCTTGCCGAAGAGCAGGATCATGGAAAGCGACAGCACAAAGGGAGGGGAAACCACCGGCAGCATGCTGACGACGGAAAACAGCCGCTTCATCAGGCGGCTGCGCACGCGCACATATACGTCCACATACGCGAACAGCAGGCCGATGAGCGTGGCCGCGATGCCGGTCAGAAAGCCCAGCCACAGCGTATTGGTGAAGGCATGCTGAAAGGTGTAATCGTCAAAGATATAGGAAAAGCTGCGCAGCGACAGCATGGGCTTTGATTCCGGCACAGCGACGACCGTGCCGGAAAGATCGCCCGTTACGATATCGCCCATATAGGTCACGCTGGCGCTGCGGCCCAGGTCCTTGAGGATATGAAGACCCGATGAGCCCGGCACCTGCAGCACCTTGATCTGATTGACGCCGATCTCGCGCACGCGCGGGCTGGCATCCTTAAACAGATCCTTCACCGTTTCGGCGCTTTCCTCTACCGTGAAAAGATGCAGAGAGGAAGATGTGTACACGCTGTCGCTCATCAGCATGGACAGCGGGTAGAGGATAAACAGGGTCAGCAGAACAATCAGCAGGATAATCACCAGAACGGTGAAGGGATCGGCCAGCAGCTTTTTTCGATCCAGCGACCGGCTTTGCGAAGGCATGGCTTCACGCCCCTTTCTGTGCGCGCCTTGCCGGTGCCCCGGTCATTCAGCCGCGCCTGTGTCTTGATACGAAGGGAGGGATGGGAAAGCCCATCCCTCCCAGACTGATTTCAGGTTTGAGTTTATTCGGTCTTGAAGCGGTCGTCGGCCGCGGCGCCCAGCGCGTTGAAGTAATCGCTGACATAGTTGGAGGTGTTGGCCTTCGCGTCCTCAAAGTCGTAGTCCATCACGTTGTTGGGGTCAAGGCCGAAGCGGGCCGCTTCCTCCGGCTGCTCGGCGTCCTTGAGCACCAGGAACTGGTAAGCGCCGGCGGTCTTGGAGAGGTTGACAGATTCGGGGGTCAGGCAGAACTCGATCCACAGCCTGGCAGCGCTGGGGTGCGCGCAGCCCTTGAAGATAGCGGTGGCGCCCACTTCAAAGCTGGTGCCTTCCTTGGGGATGACCAGCTGGATGTTGTCGTAGCCTTCCAGAATCTGGTAGATGCCATCATGCAGGAAGCCGATGCCGATGACGCATTCGCCGATACCGACCTTCTTGGAGGGGCCGGAGCCGGACTTGGTGTATTGGGCGATGTTCTTGTCCAGCTCCACAAAGTACTTCATGGCCTCGTCGTGGCCCTTCATCTGTACCATGGTGTTGATGATCAGCTTGGCGGTGCCGGCGGTGTTGGGGTTGGACATCCAGATCAGGCCCTTGTATTCGGGCTTCAGAAGGTCGTCCCATCCCTCAGGGGCGGTCAGGCCCAGGCGATCGAGCTCTTCCCTGTTGACCATGAAGCCGAGGATGCCCTTATAGACGCCGTACCACTGGCCGTCCTTGTCTTTGTACATATCATCCACGATGTTATCCGCGTTCATGGCGGCGTAGGGCTCAAGCAGCCCGGCCGCGGCGGTTTCGTTGTAGGGGTCGGTGGTGCCGCCGAACCAGACGTCGGCCGAGGGGTTGCCGTTTTCTTCGGTGATCTTGGCCTGCACCTCGCCGGTGGACAGGCGCTGGAACACCGTCTTGATGCCGTATTTCTCCTGGAAGGCGTTGACGATCACGGCCACGTGCGCTTCCTCGGAGGAACCGTAGACCACCAGCTCGCCCTCCGCCTGCGCGGCCTTGATCAGATCATCCATGGAGGCTTCCGCCGGGGCGGAAACAGCAAGGCCCAGCACCAGGCTGAGCGTCAGGAGCAGCATGAGAAATTTCTTCATGACAGAAAGCCCTTCCTTTCGGATGTGTGATTTTTGTGTCTATATTATAGGGAGCCTGCCCCTGCCTGTCAACAGCCGAAGCCCGTGGAGGCAGGGGGCGGCGGGAGGGAATGAAAACGTTAACATCGTTATAAGGACTGAAAACAGGAAGAGGCTTGTCATAAAAATAATTTTGCGTTCGACTTGTATAAATTGCTGTGAAAGGGTTATACTAAGTACATGAATGAGGGCACGGTGCCCCGTCACAATCTATGATAGCCCCGGCCCTGGGCCGAAAGGCTGTCGTACACACTGACTGAGGAGGAAAAAATGCGTAAACTGATATCCCTGGTTCTTGCGGCCGCCTTCCTGGTCGGCCTGACGGCCGTCCCTGCGATGGCTGAAGACGTTGAGGTGAAGGTCTTCCAGCTGAAGGTCGAGATCAACGAAGCGATCACGGCCTTTGCCAAGCGCTATTCCGAGGCGACCGACGGCGTGACCGTCACCGTCGAGACACTGGGCGGCGGCGCGGATTACGGCGGAGCGCTCAAGGCTAAGATGGCGTCCGACTCCATGCCCGACATCTTCATGATCGAAGGCATCGGCGGCTATGAGCTGTGGAAGGACTATCTGGCCGACATGTCCGACGCCGAGTGGGTGAAGGATACCGACCTGTACTATGCCCCCGAAGGCAAGATCGTCGGCTTCCCGATTGGCATCGAAGGCTTCGGCCTGGGCTACAACGCCGAGATTCTGGAGAAGGCCGGCATCGATCCCGCGAGCCTGACCACCCTGTCCGCCACCAAGGCTGCCTTTGAGAAGCTGGACGGCATGAAGGACGAGCTGGGCCTTGACAGTGTTGTGTCCGTGGGCACCTCTGTGTCCGGCGGCCTGTGGTGGGTCACCTCCCAGCACGTGTTCAACGCCTTCTATGCCGGCTATCTGGATTACAACGATTCTTCCGTGCATGATAATGCGCTCAAGGGCGAGCTGGACAAGGAACGCCTGACCGCCTTTGCCAACTACCTGAAGATGCTGTACGACTACTCCAACCCCGACATCTTGGTGAACGGCAACTACGACGCCCAGATCGCGGCCTTCGCGCAGGGCAAGACGGCCTTCATCACCCAGGGCAACTGGACCGATCCGAGCATGAAGCAGCTGGGCGCTGCCTTCAAGATGGGCTTTATCTCCCACAACTTCCTGGAGGAGGAGAGCACCGGCCTGTACATCGCTCCCCCGAGCTACTTCGTGGTGAACGCCAAGTCCTCCCCCGAAAAGCAGAAGGCCGCCGTTGATTTCCTCAACCACATGGCGCTGACCGAGGACGGCCACAAGTACATGGTGGAAGAGGCTGGCATGGTGCCCGCGTTCAAGTCCGTCAAGCTGCTGCCCCCCGGCGATTTCTCCAGGGCGCTGGTGGAGGCGAATGCCCGTGGCGGCAACTACAACTGGTACTTTGGCCAGAATCCTGACGGATTCAACCAGAATACCCTTGGCCCCATCTTTGAGCTGCTGGCGACCGACGGCGATGTCGAAGCCTTCGTCAACGATGTGACCGCTGCCTTCCAGAGTATTGCGAAATAAACAATTACACCTAAGGGGTAGGGGCGCCTGCAGGCGCCCCTACCCTCAACGCGTCTTGACCACGCGGCGGCGCCCGGCGCCGTTGCGCCGGCAGGAGGCAGGTGAGACCCTGTATGGAGGGGTTTGCGCCGCAACGCGTACATGCTGCGGCGGCTTGTTGTTATTAAGGGGCTGCCCGTCCAACTCAAGAAGCCGCATTTACAAGGAGGCCTGCTGATGAAGCGCCGCGCATCTCTGGATTTTCTGTTTATCTTTCCCTGTGTATTAGCCTTTGTGATGGTTATTATCGTGCCCTTTGGCATCGGTATCTATTATTCTTTGACTGATTGGAACGGCGTCAATCCGGTCATCAACTTCGTCGGCTTCAGAAACTTTGCGGGAATGTTCGGGGAGCCTCAGTTTGTTTACTCTTTTCTGGCCACGCTGGGCTATACCGCGATCAATGTGGTGCTGGTTAACATCGTCAGCTTCGCGCTGTCCCTGATGGTGACTGGCGGACTCAAGCTGCGCAATATGTACCGTGCAGGCTTTTTTGTGCCGAATCTGATCGGCGGCATTGTGCTGGGATACATCTGGCAGTTCGTCTTCAACAATGTGCAGGTGAATCTGGGGGCGACGCTGGGGATCGGGTTTCTGCAGAAATCCCTGATTGCGGATAAGAATACGGTCATTTGGGCGATGAGCCTGGTGAACACCTGGCAGTATGCGGGCTATATCATGATGATTTATGTGGCGGCCATTCAGGCCATCCCCTCCAGCGTGATGGAGGCAGCCAGCGTGGACGGAGCCAACTATTTTATCCGCATCCGCAGCATCCTGATGCCGATGGTGGCCAATGCCTTCACCATTACGCTGTTTCTCACGCTGACAAACTCCTTCAAGCAGTACGACCTGAACTTTGCCCTCACCAACGGCGGGCCGGCAATGCGCTTCATGGGCAAGGCCATCCGCGCCAGCGAGCTGCTGGCCATGGACATCTACAAGACTGCCAACGCCGCGAACCGCATGGCGGAGGCGCAGGCCAAGGCGGTGGTTTTCTTCATTGTGCTGGTCGTCTTCTCAGTGACGCAGGTGTACATCAATAAGCGCAAGGAGGTGGAAGCATGAGCGCCGTTCGTCTTGAAAACGATCAAAACAGATTCCACGAAAAACGCAGGCCCGGCATGATTGTTGGCGAGATTCTGGTCATGGCGCTTTTCATCATTTTCATGCTGCCCTTCGCGCTGGTGGTCATCAACTCCGCCAAGACAGCCAAGGAAATTGTATTCAGCCCGATTGCGCTGCCGGAATCCTGGAATCAGATTTTCGTTAACGTGCGCGCCATCTTCACCGACCCGACGGTAGATTATACGAGCGCGTTCATCGACAGTTTCATTATCACAGTGCTTTCGCTGGCTGTTATCGTGTTCTTTTCGGCCATGTGCGCCTGGGTGCTGGTGCGAAACAAGTCCAAATGGTCCACCTTTATCTTTCTGGCCTTCGTGTCTGCCATGGTCATCCCCTTTCAGGTGGTCATGTTCCCGCTGGTGCGCTGGTTCAAGATACTGGGCGACACGATTGGTCTGCCCCTGCTTGCCACCTATCACGGCATTGTGTTTGCCTATCTGGGGTTTGGCTGCTCCATGTCCGTGTTCATCCTGCACGGCTTTATCAAGGGCGTGCCGCTGGAGCTGGAAGAGGCCGCCACGATCGACGGCTGTGGCCAGGCCCGCACTTTCTTTGAGATAGTGCTGCCGCTGCTGCGCCCCGCCTTTGTCACGGTTCTGATACTCAACGGCATTTGGATCTGGAACGACTATCTGCTGCCCCTGCTCATTCTGGGCAGCGCTGGAGAGGTGCAGACCATCCCGCTGGCCGTTACCGCCTTCGCCGGCGCTTACGTGAAGAAGTGGGATTTGATTTTGACCAGCGCCCTGCTGGCCATGATCCCCATCATTGTGCTCTTCCTCTTTGCCCAGCGCTACATCATCAAGGGCATGGTGGAGGGCGCCATCAAATAAAGCGGTTCGGCCATCAGGCGCATCTTCACGCGGTCATGCCGGCGCTGCGAAAGAACGCTGTTCCGGCCGAGAACACTGCAAGCATAAGAGCCGAGCCGGACGGGGAAACTCGTCCGGCTCGGCTCTCATACCAAACGAAAACGTTAACGCGCAGAGAGACGACGGATTTTTTCGTTTTTGCTAAGTCGAACGAAGGAGGCGTAGCGGCGCTACGCTGACTGAGTGAGACAACGCAAAAACGGAAAAAGACGAGTCTATCATAGCGTTAAGGTTTGAGTTTGGTATCATAT
>CAYZTQ010000083.1:0-1532 GCA_964481445.1 uncultured Christensenella sp.
GGCTTCCAAATCGGCCGTCCCTCCGCGTTGAAAGCGCTGAGGGCCTCCAGTATCTCGGTCGGGCAGCTTTTCCCCGGTTCGCTGATATACAGGGCGTCCTTCTCCCCTCTGACCGTCCGGCACATGGCTTCTTCATCAATCTGCAGGCAGCTGAGCCAATAGTTGGGCTGGCTGTTCTTTGCATCGAAAGGGTTCATGGCAACGGGAAGATCAGACAAGCCCTTCTGATAGCGTTCAAAAATCGTTTTTTTCTGCTCTCTGTGTTCTTCCGCATGCGGAAGCTGGCCCCTGACAATCCCCGCGATGATATTGCTCATACGGTAATTGTAGCCAAGCTCTTCATGCTGATACCAGGCGGCGTCCTCGCGGCTTTGGGTCGACCACTTCCGCGCTTTGTTGGCCCACTCCTGGCTGTCCGTCAGCAGCATACCGCCGCTACTGCCTGTAATCAGTTTATTCCCGTTCCAGCTGAGGATGGACACATCGCCGAAACAGCCGGTCTGCTTCCCCTTATAGGTCGCCAGAAACGATTCCGCTGCATCTTCCACAATCAAAGCGCTGTGACGGTTCGCGATGGCCCTGATTTCATCAATTTTGCCCGGAACGCCATACAAATGCGCGATGACAATGAGCCGCACATCCGGATACATTTCAAAGGCTTTCTCAAGCGCGGCAGGATCCATATTCCAGGTATCGTATTCCGTATCAATGAATACGGCTTCACCGCCCTCATAGGCGATCGGATTGACCGTGGCGTCAAAGGTCATGTCGGAAGCGAAAACTTTGTGCCCTTCCAGTACGCCGTGCCCGACCTTGGGCTGGCCATACAGTTTTTCGCCGCACAGTTTTACAGCAAGATGAAGCGCAGCCGTACCTGAGGCAAGCGCCACAGCGTATTTGCGGCCAATCATTTCCGCCGTAATGCGCTCCACTTCGTTGATATTGGCCCCAACCGTGGAAACCCAGTTGGTCTGTATCGCCTCATCCACCCATTGCTGCTCTTCGCCATGCATGGTGGGGCTGGACAGCCACACTTTCTTTTCAAAGGGCTTGATTCCTGAAAATCTGGAATCATTCAAAAAGTCAATCATCCGTTCCGCTCTCCGTCCCTAAATCATACGCTGCTATTATATCACTGCGTCCCCGGAAGCAACAGACAAGGCCTCCCCCATCTCCTCCGCCTCCATCGCTCTGGCGTTCACCTCGCCGGCATCACGGTAGGTCGGCACAAGGCGCATCATCAGGGGGCGCAGCTTGGCGGCGTCGCCTGCCGCAAGCGCGCCGGTCAGCGCGTTCAGCTTGCTCTCCAGCTGCTCACGGGTGATGGGGGTATCGCGCTCGACAAATATCTTGTCGCTCGCCGTCTTGTTCAGCTCCTCATTCTTCATCAGCAGCTCTTCGTACAGTTTCTCTCCGGGGCGCAGGCCGACTTCGCGGATTTCGATGTCTCGATCCGGCACAAGGCCCGAAAGCCTGATCATGTTTTCCGCCAAGTCCAGAATCTTGACCGGCTTGCCCATATCGAGCACGAA
>CAYZTQ010000083.1:1632-8033 GCA_964481445.1 uncultured Christensenella sp.
TGCTCCATCAGGTGCACGTGTTTATGCGCGGCCGCGTGGAAAACGATGTTCGGGCGATAGCGGGAGAAAATCTCCTCCACCTTCTCCTGATCGCGGACGGAGGCAATCTCCACAATCACTTTCAGCTGGCTCCCGTAGAGGCGCTGCAGCTCCTGCTGAATATCGTTGGCGTTATTCTCGTAAATATCCAGAATAATGAGGCTCTTCGGGCCGAATTTCGCCACCTGGCGGGCAAGCTCGCTGCCGATGCTGCCGCCTCCGCCTGTGATCAGCACCACCTTATCATGGTAAAAAGAGCGGATATCCGCGCCGCCAAGGGCCACTTCGTCCCGGTAGAGCAAATCTTCAATCTGAAGCTCGCGGATACGGTGCTTGGCGTCCGCGCTGTCCGTCGCCTCCAGCGGGTGAGCATAGACCTTGACCTTGCAGTCGGTCTGGTGGTAGCGGTTGTACAGCGTTTGGAGCTCATCGGGTGAAAGACTGTCGATAGCTATGATGATGTCCTGTACAGGCAGGCTGCGAATCTGCCGGACAACATCCTGCTCCTCCCCGTAGACGGGAAGCCCCAGCACACGGCTGCCGATTTTGTTCGGATTTGAATCGATAAAGCAGTAAGGTTTGTAACGCCCGCCGGGATTTGCCTGCAGCTCCTGCACTAAAGATGCCCCCAGGGTTCCGGCGCCGACGACAACAACGTTCACACGGTTGATGCTGTTGTCCGCCGAGCGCAGATTGCGGTAGAAGCGGAGGCGCTGATACAGAAAACGCGCGCTCAGGGAAGCAATCAGCGCCGAACAGACGATCGCGATGGTTGACGCGACCATCAGATGATGCCGTTCAAATACAGAGCGGTCAATCATCAGGTATAAAACGCCGCCGAGAAAATCCGCCAAAATCAGGTTCAGATAATCGCGCACATTGGCATACCGCCAGATTTGTACATACAGCCCAAAGAGGAAGCGCGCCAGAAAAACACAGAAAACCATCACCGAGCAATGGAGCAGCCCCTGTCTCACGGTCAGGATATCGCGATCCGAGCTGATGGTGATGAAATAGGCAAAGAAACTGAACACGCTGATGAAAATAGAAAGATCTATCAGCAACAGCGCCAGCCTGCGAAGATTGATATGTCTGCCTTTATTGCCCTGTTTCGTCATTGCGCGTCCTCCCCAAGCGATAAGCCGCGGAACAGCCGATATCGATATTCTTCCGAAACCCGCTTGCTGAGCTTTATATAAGCCTGCTCCATCAAAACAGGCCTTGTGCCGGTATTGTGCGCGTCGCTGGAAATGCAATCCACCGCTTCCGCCGCCAGCAGCACGCTGATGAAGCGTTTTGTCCAGAAATCGTGTGGATGAAGCAGGGCGCCGCAATTAACCTGAAGCGCAAGCGCATACTCATCCCGCAGCTTCATGGCTGCTCTGGGGTGTTTTACAAAAGCGCGGTAGCGTTCACAATGGGCAATGATCGGGGTATACCCGTGGTTGACCAGCGCTTCGCAGGCCCTGCGGATTTCCGCAAGATCCAGTCCCGTGTCAAACTCCACCAGCACGTAGCTTCCGCCGTTCATGGTCGGGGCTCGTCCTTCGCTGAGGTATTGCAGCGTCATCGGTGTGTAGAAAATTTCGCCGCCGGGGTGAAGCCTCAGTTCAAGCCCCTGTTCCACGCACCATTGCTGCAAGGCCGAAAGCCTGTTCAAATATGCTTCCCTGTCGAAAGGGCGGATGCCCGGCATCACATGCGGCGTCGTCACAATATCGATGACACCGTTACGCGCGGCTGCCCTGGCCATTTCGCAGCTTTCTTCAAAGGTTTTCGGCCCGTCAGCATCGATGCCCCAAACCAGGTGATGATGAATATCATAAAAGGGAGGAAGGCTCAGACCCTTCGTTTTTTCTGCTCCGGAGCCATTTCCCCGGTCTGTCTTTGCGGAATGAAAATCCGAAACGTGACGTACCGCTCTCGGTTTCCTATCGTTTTGCATGCGTCCTCTGTCTATCTTGCCATACTATCAAAAGCTTCCCCAAAGTTTCGCAATGAACATTGAGGAAGCGGTGATGCAAAAAGCCTTATTTAACTTTCGCGTTTTCTTCTCTTTACGCCGGAGGCGGAGCCGCCTCTGCTCAGGCTCGAAGAATGCCCTGAGGTAGAGCTGTAATACTGAGAATAATACCCCTGGTTATAGTAGCGGCGGTTGGCATAGCTGTCCATCGGAACCTCATTAAGCACGGCTCCGAGGATGGGGCAGCCGGTGCGCTCGATCTGACGCTTTGCTTCATTCAATTCGCGCCGGCTGACAGAATTATACCTGACCACGATGACCGTGCCGTCACAGGATTTGGCGATTTCAGCCGCGTCAATAATGGCCCCGACCGGCGGGGAGTCGACCAGCACCACATCGAACATACCGGACAGATAGTCCAGCAGAGCCGGAAGCCGCGGCGTGCTGAGCAGGGAAAGGGAGTTGGATACATCGCGTCCGGCAGGCACCAGATAGGCGCCCGGAATGTTCGTGGCGTACACCACCTCAGAAGCGCTCGCCATACCGGCCAGATAATGGGTGATGCCGACCGTGTCATCGCTTTCAAAGCGGATCCCGTAGGTCTGCACAATCGGTGAGCGGCGAAGGTCTCCACTGACATAGACAACGGTCTTTCCAAGGGCGGCAAAGGTGCGCATCATATTCATGGTGGTCATCGTCTTGCCTTCCGCGGCCTGGCAGCTGGTTACCATGATTTTCTTGATGTTTGCCCCGGAAAAAGTCAGGTTGGCGCAGAGCGTATTCACCGCTTCATTCGCCGCATATTCAAGGGGCTCGAACTTGGTAATATTAACTTTTTTCATGAACGCCCCCTTGTCTGCCCGACAGGCATTCCGGAACTCCGTGTTTTAGCAGCCGGCCTCGTATTCTTCAGCGTCCGCACCGCCGGGACAACAGCCAGCGTAATCAGCCCCGAGTGCTTCAGAATATCGTCCGGCGTTTTTACTTTATCGTCAAGCACAAAACGGGCCACAAAAATGCCGCCCATCAGAAGCGCGCCCAGAATAAAACCAAGCATAACAGTTCTTGTCTTATTCGGGCTCACCGGCACAGTGGGCTGCAGCGCAACCGACAGCAGGTTGGGCTCCTCGGTCGCCATGGTCTGGTATATATATTTTTTCGCCACAGACGCATACTCGTTGGCAAGTGTGCTTGCCTCCGATGGGCTGGGCGAGGTAATCGTAATGTAAAGGATGCGGGTATCTTTGGGGTTAGTCACCGAGAGCATGTTCTGAAGCTCACGGTACGTATAATGAAGGCCAAGATTCTTGACCACCATTTCGTGCACTTCCCAGGTACGGAATACCTCCTGATAGTCGTTGGTCAGATAGGTGCCTATCTGCAAATCAGAAAGATTGATGGCCGAATCTTTGGAGTTGGCGACATACAGCTTGGATGTGGCCTCATACAGAGGCGTTTGAAAATAAAAAGTATATATGCCCGCAGCAAATGCGCCGAGTACCGCCGCAAGAATAATCCAGCGCAGCTTGCTCAGCAGAAAATAGAACAGCTCAATCAGATCAATCTCGGTTTCGGCCTCAGCCTCGCTGCGGTAGGGCCTGATAGATGCCGCTTGCTGCGTCATGAGATTGTTTTCAAGATCTTTTGAAGGCATCCATGCCCCTCCCGTCAAGCTTCCATGCACAAGAATGTCCGGCAGCCTTGAAACAGGCTGCCGGGCATTCTAAAACTATACAGGTTTAATCCACAGTAATGCGTTGCCGCACACTTTCTTAGTTCAGCACCGCCAGAAGAGCATTCTGAGTGGTCATCTTCAGAGCCAGATCCGCGGGGATGGTCAGCTCAACCAGTCCGCCTTCGATGGCCTGAGCCTTGAGCACGTTCCACTCCACATTCTCGCCGTTGACAAAGCCGAGCAGCGCGACAACAGGCTGGCCCTTCTCATACACGGTAGCAAACTGAATCTTCGCCATCACATCGCCCATGCCCTCGGCATAGCCGCTGATCGCAAGGGGAACCAGCTCGTTGCAGACAAGCGTCGCAGCATCCTTATCAGCGGGAAGCGCAGCAGCGATATCCGCCTGCACATTCTCACCGAAATAGGCGGCAGCAGTGATGCCTGCGGCAATCTTCTCGCCCATATCAGTGGTGACCTTAGCCGCCATTTCAACGGCAGCGTCAGTGGTGGGCACATACACGACAACAGCGGGCATATTCACAGTGTCCGTCTGCACCATGTCGCCCGTGGTCTTGCTGGGGGCCGCGTAAGCAGCAACTGCCATGACGGTCAACAGCATGGCCAGAGAAATACCAAGCAACTTCTTCATTTTGTCTTCCTCCTCAAAATAGCATAGTCTTCCCGAAGTAAACCATTTGCATTATACCCCAGGCTTCCGGAGTTTTGCAACAAATTCAGGATACTGGTTTGAAAAACAAAGCCAATATCAGTTTCTCAAGGGCCTTCTCATCCGAATGAAACTCCATAAAGCCATCTTTCCCGATGATGGATTGCCCTTCCAGGGTCAGCATCGGGTGACGGGTATAACCCCTTGAAGCATTCAGTTCATTGATCATCCTACCACGCCGCATATTGCTCACCATGTATGGATTCAACGTATCCAATAGCCGATCGGCAAAGGATGCGCTTTCCTGCAGCCTGTTCACCATCAAATCTCCCGCGGCGCTCAAAAATACCCGCTGGCGCGCCATACGCATCCTGTTTGTACCGTCTCCGACGCTCATGCGTCCCCGGACAAACAGTTCCGCCTGGCTGCCTGTCAGCTGCAGCCTGGCGCCAGGCTTCATCATAGGATCCTGCGCCGTAAAATCATCAGTGATTTCCACTTCCACTCCGCCCAGCACATCATTGAAGGCGGCAATGGCATCCATATTAAGCGCAAAATAAAAATCAACCGGCATGCCGCCGAAAAGCCTGCTGACGGCATCCCTTGTCAATTCGGCGCTCTGCTCCGCCCCATCGCCGAAGCCATGCTGCAGGCTGATCTGCGCCCTGCGCATACCGGACACGTTTCCGAAAATACCCAGCGTTGTGATTTCCGTCATCGTATCACGGTCAATCTGCACCGTGGAAATTTCCCCGTTCTCGCTGTCTATCAGCATCAGAGCAAGAAAATCCGCCTGACCGCCGGCACGAAAGCCTTTGCCGGGCTTTTCTCTGGTCTCGCTTTTATCAATACCCATCACGAGGATGCTGGTCAGGCGTCTTTTCTGTTCGTAGACGGCGCCTTCATATTCTACCTGTTTGGGGCCTTCAAAGCGTCCTTCCAGATTGCCTTTGGGCTCTTCCCGTGCAGTGGAAGCAGATTCTATCCCCTGAAAGAAAACATAAAGAAGGATCAGAGATACGATAATCAAAGCGACGATGGATCCCATAACCAGCCACTGGCGGCGCTTTGACATCGAAGCCAAACGGCGCTCCGCTGCCATATGCTCATCCCCTTTCCAAACATTCAACGGATCTTCTGCTGGCTGCGCCGGCGAAATCACAGTTTTCTTGTCCGTGTATAATCAAACGCCAACCACAGTTTCCGCGCTTGTCCGCAGAAATATACTTCAATCAGGCCGTTGCGGCCACGGCGATCCATTTTCACCAGATAGCCTTCCAGCTCTTTCAGCGGCCCGGAAAGCAGCTCTATTCTATCCCCCGCCTGATAGGCCTGCGATATGCCAATCAGGCCGTCATGCTCAAATATCCATTGAGCAAAATCCCTGTCCGAACCGCACAGCGGCCAATTTCCTTCGCCATCCGTAAGCAGCCTGTAGGCATCCGGCACCCGCGCGCAGTCAAAAAGATTAATATCGCAGCACTCAGAAGGCACGGAAACAAACACATAACCGGGCAAAGCCGTCGTCTCGATCAAAGACTTCACGCCATTCACACTTCGGTGTTTGATCTGGCGCACCGGTCTCGCCGTCAGCTGCGGGTAGAGCCTCTCAATGGAGCGGGCGATTTCTTTCTCAAGGCCGGTTTTGCCGAAAATACAGCCATAACGAAACCCCAAAGCCGTTCCACCCGAAATTTCCATAGCTTCGCCCTTCCCGGTCATGCCCGCTTGTATTCACAGGCCGATACGAAAACACTGCATCCTGTGTTCACGCTTTGTGTCTCTGCTGAAACTCAACGGAGACCTTCTACGCTGCCTATGAGGTTTCCCTTTTCACATCCTTCATGATCGCAAGGGGGCTCATGGATATGATCATGAAAGCCTCAGCCCTGGGAACTTTTGTTAAGCAATCGACAATCTTCATCAGTTCAGAAGGACGCCAGACTACAGGGGGCGAATTAATGCTTCTCGCACATAATTCTTAATTACTATATCAGATTTCAGCAGTGAAACACAATAGAAGAAAGCAGATTTTCTATATTCATTTGCTTTTT
>CAYZTQ010000084.1:0-3316 GCA_964481445.1 uncultured Christensenella sp.
TCGCTGCCGGTCCTCCACTAAAGCACTCATCTCTATGGTGAGTGCTTTTTCGTGCCGATACGCGGACAGCATGCGCATGGCTATTGAGCAAACGGGTATAATGGGTTGCCCTAAAGCCGTGCGAACCCAAAAGGAGCGTTTGCATGTCAGCATGGGCCAGGTTTGTGGATAAATTTACATTTGCAAGCTTGCGCAACTGTGGTATGATAGACTTATAATAGGAGAGGGTTATATGATTCGTATAGGTACGGTTATAGCTAAAGAGAGCCAGGGGGTGCGTGTGCGCTTTGAGAAGATGAGCGCCTGTGCCGGCTGCTCGGGCTGTGGGCAGGGCAAGAATACGACAGATATTCTGGTGCGCGGAGGCTCGGCTGAGGTAGGCGACCGCGTCAGTGTGCGCCTGCCCGAGGGCAAGCTGCTGCGGCTTTCCGTTCTGGTGTACGTGTTTCCTCTCATGGCGCTGATTTTGGGCTTGATCATCGGCGGCATTGTGGCGCCCGGCAAAGAGAGCGTGATGCTGCTGCTTGGCCTTGGTTTGATGGCGCTGAGCTTTGCTGTCGTCAAGCTGGCCGACAAAAAGATCGGGCAAAAGGCCGGCTGGTCCCCCGAAATTATTGAAGTCAACCCTTCCGTTGAGCAGCAGGATGCGTTTGTCTGCTCGGAGATGGGCAAGCGCTGAAACAAATAAAGTTTGATTTTCGCAGCTGTGTGCTATCAGCTGACTATTATAGAGAATAGAGGAGATGTTTGTGACAAGTAAATCAAAACTGAAAATTATACCCCTTGGCGGCATCGATGAAATCGGAAAAAACATAACGGCCTTTGAGTGTGACGGCGATCTGATCGTCGTTGACTGCGGCTCTACCTTCCCTAAGGAAGATATGCTGGGGATCGATCTGGTGATCCCGGATATCAGCTATCTGGACGCCAACAGGGACAGGGTTCGCGGCTATGTCTTTACGCACGGGCATGAAGACCATATCGGCGCCACACCCTACATTCTGTCCAAAGTGCCCGCGCCCATTTTCGGCTCGCGCATGACCATGGCGCTCATCAACAACAAATTGAAAGAGCATCATGTGACTGGCATTCAGATGAATACCGTGGAGCCGCGTCAGGTGATTCAGCTGGGCTGCTTTACCATACAGTTTGTCAGGGTGAACCACTCCATCGCGGGCGCCTTTTCCCTGATTATCACCACCCCGGCCGGCACCGTCATCCACAGCGGCGACTTCAAGATCGACTATACGCCTTCCGAAGGTCGTGTGACGGATCTTGGCGCGCTGGCCGCGGCCGGAGAAGCGGGCGTAATGGCGCTGATGTGCGAAAGCACCAATGTCGAGCGCCCCGGCTACAGCATGTCGGAACGCAAGGTGGCGCAGACTTTCATCGATCAGATCAGCACCGCGACAGGCCGCGTCATCATTGCCATGTTCGCAAGCAATGTCAACCGCGTGCAGCAGGTGGTCAACTGCGCGCTGCAGTACGGCCGCAAAATCTGCTTCGTGGGCCGCAGCATGGTCAATGTGTCGACCGTCGCGATGGACCTTGGTCTGCTTGAGATTCCGCGCGATTCGGTGATAGAGCTGGATGATGTGCCCAATTATCGGGATGACCAGGTGCTGGTGCTGACCACCGGCTCTCAGGGCGAGCCCATGAGCGGCCTGACGCGCATGGCCTTTTCCGAGCACCGCAAGCTGCAGATCAAATCGACCGACAAGGTCATCATGTCGTCCTCGCCCATCCCCGGCAACGAGATTTATGTCGCCCGCGTCATCAACCAGCTGTATCGTTGCGGCGCTGAGGTGATATACGACGCGATGGCCGACGTGCACGCTTCCGGCCACGCCTTCCAGGAAGAGTTGAAGCTGATGCACGCGCTGGTCAAGCCCGAGTTCTTTATCCCTGTGCACGGCGAGTACAGAATGCTGTGGCAGCATGCCGAGCTGGCGGAAAGCATGGGCATGCCGAGGGAGAACATCATTCTGCCGGAAAACGGCCAGGTGATCGAGATGAGCCCCGGCTCCGTGGCGCTTTCAGGCATTGTGCCGACCGGCAGCGTGCTGGTGGATGGCCTGGGCATCGGCGACGTCGGCAACGTGGTGCTGCGCGATCGCAAGCATCTGTCGCAGGACGGGCTGATCATTGTGGCGATGGCCTTTGACCGTACCAACGGCGTGCTGGTTTCCGGGCCGGATGTGATTTCCCGTGGGTTTGTCTATGTCAGGGAGAATGAAGACATTATCGAGGGCATCCGCGAAGTGGTGCGCAAGATTATCAGTTCTTACGAGCGCATCGAGGGCAGCGACTGGCCCAGCATCAAGAACCGCATCAAGGATGAGATGCGCCGCTTTATCTTTGACAAAATCAAGCGCAATCCCATGATACTGCCTGTCATTGTTGATTTGGGCTGAAAAATGTTGTAATCTGGGGCCAGGCAGGGCCCCTTTTTACTTGCCTTTGATCAGGAGGATGCATGGATTATACAATCGCCCACAGCCTGGCCCGGCAAATCGAAGAAAGCGAAGAATGCCGCGAGTACAGGCGCCTGAAAGAAATTGTCGACCAGAGCGATACTACAAGAGCGCTGCTCAAAGAATACAAGCGCCTGCAGGTGCTGCTGCAGGTCTCCGCGATGAATCACAGCGCCATGCCGCAGGAGGACATGAACCGTTTTTCCCAGATTTCATCGCTTTTGTACGCGGGGACGGATACTTCCGCCTATCTGCTGGCCGAAATGCGCCTGCAGCAGGCCATGGCGGATATTTTCGGTATATTGACCAAGGCGGCGGGGCTCAGCATGGAGCTGCCCGGCCTGCAGTAAAGAAGATATGCCAAGACGTCATCAGGATTACGATTATACCTACGAAGATCTGCATGAGGAACGGGAATACGGCCTTTTCTGGTATTCCTGGCTCTGGCACCTGCTCCGCCCCGTGCTGGTCGGCGTCAGCGCGCTGATATTGACCCTCGGCATTTTCAGCTTCGGCTGGCGCAAGGTCAGCGCGATTTATATCGATCCGGTCAGCCGGAATGACGCGTCCCAGGTCAGTTTTGTGGTCAAGTCCGGCGACAGCCTGACCCGTGTTGCCAGCAACCTGAAGGCCCAGAACCTGATCAGAAACAAGTCGGTGTTCAAGTATTACGCCGATTTCGCGGGGTACGGCCAGAAGATACAGGCGGGGGAATACACCCTGCGCCGCAACATGACCATCGGCGAAATCGCGGATCAGCTGGCGCAGGGCGACGGCAGGCCGCTGGTGCGCAATATTACCATCATCCCCGGATGGACGATTGAAAACATCGCCCAGTATCT
>CAYZTQ010000084.1:3416-8011 GCA_964481445.1 uncultured Christensenella sp.
GGATTTGAATTGACTTGGAGGGGAAACGGTGGATAGAGTCAGCCGGCTGCTGGAAAAAGCGGGTCTTGCCTCAAACGAGGGCATCCTGGTCCACAAGCCGTCCAACATGTTTTATCTGAGCGGCTACACGGGTGAGGGCCTATTGCTGATTGCTCAGGGCATCAAGGCCATAGTGACCGATTCCAGATACACGGAGCAGGCCGGCCGACAGGCCCCCGGCTTTGGGGTACACACCATTGAAACCGGCGTCAAACACGCAGAGCTGGCTGCCGGGCTGTGCGGGCGCCACGGCATTACGGCCCTTCGCTACGAGGATGACTGCCTGACCGTGAAAGGCTTTGCCCAGATGCAGGCGGCGATGCCGGGGATCAGCTTCTCTTCGTTGGAGATGCTGCCTGAAGCGATGCGTGTTATCAAGGATGAGGCGGAGTTGACGCTGATCGAAAAAGCCTGCGCCATTTCCTGCGAGGCTTTCGACTATATCCTCGGGTACATTAAGCTCGGTCTGACAGAAAAGCAGATTGCGCTGGCGCTGAACTTCAAGATGTATGAGCTGGGCGCGGACGAGCTGGCCTTTAACACCATCGTCGCCGCGGGGGCCAACGGCTCCTTGCCGCACGCCATCCCAGGGGACCGCAAGGTAGCGCCCGGCGATATGATTACGCTGGATTTCGGTGCGAAATATCAGGGCTATTGCGCGGATATGACGCGCACCGTGGCTGTAGGCAAGCCGGATGAGCGCATGCGCAAGATCTACGAGATCGTGCTTCGCGCGCAGAAAGCTTCTCAGGACGCGCTGGCCCCGGGCAAAGACTGCGCCGCGGTGGATGCCATTGCGCGCGACATCATCGCACAGGAAGGCTATGGGCAGTATTTCGGCCACGGCCTCGGTCACTCGCTGGGCATTGACATCCACGAGGATCCGCGCCTTTCGCCGGTTTCCAAGGCGAAGCTTGAAACCAACCTCATCATCACTGTGGAGCCGGGTATTTATGTGCCGGGCCTTGGCGGCGTCAGGATCGAGAACTCCTGCGTCATTACGGATGCTTCTTGCAGATCCTTGGTCACAGCGCCAAGAGAACTGATTATTTTATAAGGGCACAGACCCGGAATTTTGCGGAGGGATTTATGATTGTAGCAGGAGATTTCAAAAAGGGTATCACGGTAGAGTTTGACGGCGGCGTGTGGACGATTGTTGACTTCCAGCACGTTAAGCCCGGCAAGGGCGCAGCCTTTGTGCGCACCAAGATCAAGAATGTCATGACCGGGGCTGTGATTGAGCGCACCTTTAACCCTACGGATAAGATGCCGCGCGCGCACATCGAATCCAAGGAGATGGAATACCTGTATAACGACGGTGAACTCTACTACTTTATGGATCCCGAAACCTACGAGCAGATTCCGCTCAACTATGACAAGGTGGAGGACGCGATCAAGTTCGTGAAGGAGAATTCTCCTGTGAACATCCGCTACTTCAATGGCGAGCCTTTCTCGGTGGAGGCGCCCAACTTTGTTGAGCTGGAAGTGACGAAGACCGAGCCCGGCTTCCGCGGGGATACTGCGTCCAACACCTACAAACCCGCGACGCTGGAGACCGGCTTCACCGTGATGGTGCCCCTGTTTATCAACATCGGCGATGTGCTGAAAATCGATACGCGCACGGGCGAGTACCTGTCCAGAGCGTAAAGCCTGCCCGTGTAGACAATACAAGGAGGGAAAGATGGATAAGTTGACTGACAAGGTCGCCTACCTGCTGGGGCTTGCCGAGGGGATGAAACTCAGTGAGGATGTGCCGGAGCAAAAGCTGCTGCTGAAAATGCTTGAAGTGCTGCGCGATTTCGGCGAGCATGCGGAAGAGCTTCGCCGCGATCATGATGAGCTGGCGGAGTATGTCGGCAACATCGATGAAGATCTTGAAGAAGTGGAAGCCGCCCTCTTTGATGAAGAAGAAGAGGAATGCGGCTGCGGTCATGACCATGGCGAGGAGCAGCTGGAGGGCGAGACTGAGTTCGAATGCCCTCACTGCGGCTACGAAACCAAGTTTGATCTGGCGGATTTCGATTTTGAGGAAGATTATATCTGCCCGCAGTGCGGAAAATCCTTCTTCCCTGAAAGCGAAGATGACGCGGACGAGGATGACGACGAAGAGGACGAAACGGAAGAGCACGAGTAATCGTCCTTTTCCGCGCGGTTTTAAGAGGTTGCTACCGAGATGTAGCGGCCTCTTTTCTTATTCTCGTCATCTGTTGCCGGTTTATGACTATTTGATTGCGTTTTCGCTTGATTATTGCTTAGGAATTGATGTACAATATATCAAGAAACGTTCGGCCCTGCCGGGCGATACGGAAGGAATGGGAATCGGTGGCAAAGCGGATACTGCTGGTGGACGACGAGCCCTTGATGATCAAAGGGCTGAAATATACCTTGGAGCAGGATGGCTATGAGACCGTCAGCGCCTACGATGGCGAAGAGGCGCTCAGGCTCTTTGCCGAAGACAGCTTTGACATGGTGCTGCTGGACGTGATGCTGCCGAAAATGGATGGTATTCAGGTATGCCAGCGGATCCGTGAAACCAGCGATGTGCCAATCATCATGCTGACCGCCAAAGGCGAAGACCTTGATAAGATTCTCGGGCTCGAGTACGGGGCCGATGATTATATGACCAAGCCTTTCAATATTCTGGAGGTCAAGGCCCGCATCAAGACCATCCTGCGCCGCGTGCAGGGCACCGCCACGCAGGACGATCAGCGCATGATTAAGGTGCGCGGGCTTGAAGTCAACACCGCCAACCGTTCCGTCACGCTCAGCGGCAGGGATATCCGCCTCACTGCCAAAGAGTTTGATCTGCTGCAGCTTTTTATCAGCCACCGCGGGCGCGTGTTCAGCCGGGAAGAAATGCTTGATTCCGTGTGGAAAAACGACTACGCGGGGGATGCCCGCACCGTGGATGTGCACATCCGCAGGCTGAGGGAGAAGATTGAGCAGAACCCGACACAGCCTGAGTTTATCTTTACCAAGTGGGGCGTGGGGTATTACTTTACCGACCGTGATGACTAAGCTTTTTTCAAGCATCCGCTGGAAGGTACTGCTTGCTTTTTTTCTCATCATCGGGATTTCGTTCCTCGTGATGGCGGGCACCCTGACCAATCTGCTTGGCAAATACCTGTTTGAACAACGTATACGCGCCGACCGCGCAGGCCTTGAAAAATGGGCCGTGCAGGTGGCGCCTGTTTTAAGCCGGGGGGATATGATTACCCTCTCCCAGCAGCTCAACCGCGCCGGCAGCGAATTGTCGGGGCGGCTTTTGCTGTTGGACGCGGACGGCAAGGTGCAGCTGGACAGCTACCGCGAAGCGCACGGCAGGCGCATTGAATACCCGGAGGTTGTCTCCATTCTGTTGTCGGGGCAGACGACGGATTACGGCGTGCATTCCATGAAAACCGGCGAAGCAGTGAAAATGGACAATCCTCTGAGCTTTGGCAAGGGGGAGGAGTGGGTCAGCTATTCTACCGCCAGCGTCATCCAGTCCTCCAAGGTGATCGGCGTGCTGCTGCTGGTTTCGTCGGTCGGCGAGATGATGCGCAACCTGTACACGCTCAGCGATAATCTGGTGCTGATTTTTGTGGTGGTGGCGCTGGTGGCTCTGCTGGCCGGCATGATTTTTTCGCGCGTGCTGACCAAGCCAATCGTGACGCTGACCGGAGTGATCGGCCGCATGTCCAAGGGCGATTTTGCTGCCCGTGTGCCGGAAACTGGTTCGGGCGAGCTCAAGCATCTGGCTGCGGCCTTCAACTCGATGTCCGAGCGCCTCCAGACGCTGGATCAATCCCGAAACGAGTTTGTCTCCAATGCCAGCCACGAGCTGAAAACACCGCTGGCCACCATGAAGATACTGATCGAGTCGCTGATTTATCAGCCGGATATGCAGCAGGAGCTGCGCACCGAGTTTTTGACCGATATCAACGCGGAGATCAACCGCCTTTCCGCCATTGTGTCAGACCTGCTTACGCTGGTGCAGGTGGACGCTCACTCCATGCGTCTTGACAGGGAGAAGATGAGCCTTTCCGCCGTTGCCAAAGAGACCGCGCACCGGCTGGAGCCGATGGCCCAGAAGCGCGGGCAGACCATCTCCCTTTCGCTGGATGACAGCGGGGATATGTATGCGGATAAATCCAAGCTGCGGCAGGTCGTCTATAATCTGCTCGACAACGCCATCAAATATTCGCAGGAGGGCGGAAAAATCGACCTCAGCGTGCTCCGCTCCGGCCGCGACATCGTGATGACGGTCAAAGACAACGGCCCTGGCATCAAGGCGGAGCACCTCACCCATGTGTTTGACCGCTTCTACCGGGTGGATAAGGCAAGAAGCCGTGACAGCGGGGGAACGGGCCTCGGGCTCTCCATCGTGCGCCAGATCGTACTGCTGCACGGCGGCAATATCCGCGCGGAGAGCGAGGAGGGCAAGGGCAGCAGCTTTATCGTGGAGCTGCCGGTTCACAAGGGCTGACGCGATTTATCGGTTTTGATCGTTTCCGCTGTAGAACAATAGTCCGGGCCGGCGTATTGGCAGCCCGGACTATTGTTATGGTTTTATT
>CAYZTQ010000085.1:0-7980 GCA_964481445.1 uncultured Christensenella sp.
TTTCTTATCAGGACTGTGACTTGACATCTCCGATTGGGTATCTATATAATGTGGCTCTTGAATGCTAAACCGTGTGGTGACCACAATATATAGATGCATCAGAAGGAGAAGGGTATGTCAAACCCCAAGCAGAGGCAGATTGTCAAGCGCAGCGGCCGGGCCGAAATTTATGACGGGCAGAAGATCGTCAACGCCATCCGCAAGGTCTTTGTGGCGACGAACGCCGATATTACGGAGGAGCAGCTCTCCGCGCTGCTTATGCGCGTCGAGGCGCTGATCGAGCAGGAAAACCAGCCCCTGACCGTTGAATTTGTGCAGGATATGGCCGAGCGCGCGCTGATGGAGGCGGGCCACTTCAAGCAGGCCAAGAGCTATATCCTCTACCGCGATACGCGCCGCAAGAAGCGCGAGGACAGGCTGGCCATCATGGCCCACTTCGGCGATTTTGAGGAGCTGGCCGAGGTGCTCAGCCTCGTGGAGAAGGATTTTCCGCAGGATGAGTACGACCTCGGCATCCTGCAGCGCAAGTTCATGAGCTTTTATAAGGAGGACGCCACCGGCCTGGACGAGCGCGTGAGCCTTTTGATCCGCTCCGCCATCGAGCTGACGGATAAGGAAGCGCCCAAGTGGGAGATGATCGCCGGGCGTCTCTTCAACGCCTACTATCTGCGCGGCGTCAGGCAGCAGTATGAGACCCTGGGCCTCAGCCGCTACAGCGACCGCATGGCCTACCTGGCCGAGCAGGGCCTCTGCTCGGCGCAGATGACGCAGGTGTACAGCCCGGCGGAGCTGGATGAGGCCTATCAGATGATCGACCCCTCGCGCGACCTGCTCTTCCCTTACGCGGGGCTGGAGCTTCTGACCAAGCGCTATGTCATCTGCGACCGCTCGCACAGGCCCCTTGAGACGGTGCAGGAGATGTACCTGAACATCGCGCTCTTCCTCGCCATCCCGGAGGAGAAGAGCAAGCGCCTCTACTGGGCAAGGCGCTTCTATGACATGCTGTCCACCCTCAAGGTGACCATGGCCACCCCCACCCTCGCCAACGCGAGAAAGCCCTACCACCAGCTTTCCAGCTGCTTTATCGATACCGTGCCCGACGATCTGCAGGGCATTTACCGCAGCATCTCCAACTTCGCCAACGTTTCCAAATACGGCGGCGGCATGGGCCTGTATTTCGGCAAGGTGCGCAGCCGGGGTTCTGATATCCGCGGCTTTGAGGGCGCGGCCGGCGGCGTGGTTCGCTGGATCAGGCTGGCCAACGATACGGCCGTGGCGGTCGATCAGCTGGGCGTGCGCCAGGGCGCTGTGGCCGTGTATCTGGATGTCTGGCACCGCGACATCCCCGAGTTTTTGCAGCTGCGCACCAACAACGGCGACGACCGCATGAAGGCGCACGACGTTTTCCCCGCCATCTGCTTCCCGGATTATTTCTGGAAGCAGGTCGAGGAAAACATGAACGGCGACTGGTACATGTTCGACCCGCACGAAATCCTGGGCATCAAGGGCTACGCGCTGGAGGACAGCTTCGGCGAGGAGTGGGAGAAAAAATACCTTGACTGCGTCAGCGACCACCGCCTGAGCCGCCGGGTCATCCCGATCAAGGATCTGATCCGCCTCATCATCAAGAGCGCGGTGGAAACGGGCACGCCCTTTGCCTTCAACCGCGACGCCGTGAACCGCATGAACCCCAACCCGCACAAGGGCGTCATCTACTGCAGCAACCTGTGCACCGAGATCGCCCAGAACATGAGCGCGGTGGAGGCGGTCGAGGAGCGGGTGGAAGTTGTGGACGGCGAGACCGTGGTGGTCAACGTGACAAGGCCCGGCGACTATGTGGTCTGCAACCTGGCCAGCCTTAACCTCGGCAAAATCGACGTGGAGGGCGAGGATCTGCGCGAGGTCATCTTCTCCAGCGTCCGCGCGCTGGACAACGTAATCGACCTCAATTTCTTCCCCGTGCCCTACGCCAAAATCAACAACCTGCACTACCGGCCGATCGGCCTGGGCGTCAGCGGCTATCATCACCTGCTGGCCCTGAGGGGCATCGCGTGGGAGACGCAGCAGCACCTTGATTATGCCGATCAGGTGTTTGAGGATATCAACTACCACAGCATCTCGGCCAGCCTTGATATCGCGAGGGAAAAGGGCCGCTACCCCTATTTTGAGGGCAGCGACTGGCAGACCGGCGCCTACTTTGAAAAGCGCGGCTATGAGTCCGAGCGCTGGCAGCGGCTCAGAAGCGAGGTGCGAGAGGATGGCATCCGCAACGGCTACCTTTTGGCCATCGCGCCCACCAGCTCGACCAGCATCATCGCGGGCACCACGGCGGGCATCGACCCCATCATGAACCGCTTCTACTATGATGAGAAGAAAAACGGCCTGATCCCCAGAGCGGCGCCCGACCTGAGCATGAAGACCTGGTGGTACTATAAGAGCGCGCACCTGATCGACCAGCTGTGGTCCGTGCGCGCGGCGGGCATCCGCCAGCGGCACATCGATCAGGCGCAGAGCATGAACCTGTACATCACCAACGAGTACAGCTTCCGCCAGGTGCTGGCCCTTTATCTCGAAGCGTACCGCTGCGGCGTGAAAACCGTGTACTACATCCGCAGCAAGTCGCTGGAGGTGGAGGAGTGCGAGAGCTGCTCGACCTGACCGTTGACAAACTTCTTATGGCGGGTATGTTATAATGTTTTCAGCAATATGCCACGCGGAGGGAGATTCCATGACCAAGTTGATTAAGAAGCCCCTGTTTAATCCCAAGGGAGATATCGATGTGCTGGATCGGCGCATGATCGGCGGCAACACCACCAACCTCAACGACTTCAACAACATGAAGTACGCCTGGGTATCCGGCTGGTACCGTCAGGCCATGAACAACTTCTGGATTCCTGAGGAAATCAACCTCTCGCCCGATAAAAAGCAGTATGGCAGTCTGCCTGCGGCAGAGCGCAGGGCCTATGACAAGATCCTGAGCTTTCTGATTTTCCTCGATTCCATCCAGACGGCCAACCTGCCCACCGTCAGCCAGTACATCACGGCCAACGAGGTCAACCTGTGCCTGTCCATCCAGATTTTTCAGGAGGCTGTGCACAGCCAGAGCTACAGCTACATGCTCGACACCATCTGCGAGCCGCAGGAGCGCGACGAGGTGCTGTTCCAGTGGAAGGACGATGAGCATTTGCTGAGGCGCAACACCTTCATCGGTGACCAGTACAATCGTTTCCAGCAGGAGCAGACGCTGGAGAACTTCATGCGTGTCATCGTGGCCAATTATATTCTGGAGGGCGTGTATTTCTACAGCGGCTTCATGTTCTTCTACAACCTCGGCCGCAACAACCGCATGCCCGGCAGCGTGCAGGAGATCCGCTACATCAACCGCGATGAGAACACTCACCTGTGGCTCTTCCGGAATATCGTGCAGGAGCTGCAGAAGGAATCGCCTGAGCTGTTTACCCCCGAAAAATGCGATGCCTACCGTGATATGATCCGCGAGGGCTGCGAGCAGGAGATCGCCTGGGGCCGCTACGTCATCGGCGACGACATCGAGGGCCTCAACACCCAGATGGTCACCGACTACATCCAGTACCTGGGCAACCTGCGCGCCCGCGGGCTGGATCTGGAGCCCATCTACGAGGGCCACCAGACCGAGCCCGACAGCATGAAGTGGGTCAGTCAGTACAGCAACGCCAACATGATCAAGACCGACTTTTTCGAGGCCCGCAGCACGGCCTACGCCAAGTCGAGCGCGCTGGTGGACGACCTTTGATGAAAGGGCCGCATACCCTATTTAGTTTCTCATGAAAAACGAGCTGGATGCTTCCCGCCTGACGCGGGCTGTCCACGACCTTCCGGAGGATATCGCGCAGCGTCTGCGGCAGGGCGGCCTCTGGGAAGCCTATAAGGCAAGGCCGCCCTACCAGCAGAATGACTACATCGGCTGGATCGGCCGCGCCAAACGCCCCGAAACCCGCGAAAAGCGCATCGGCGTCATGCTCTCGGAGCTGCGGGCAGGTCACGGCTACATGGGCATGAAATGGGGAGAAAAGGGATAAGGACAGCGCTCCCTTTTCCACTTATCATTGAATAAGCAACAGAAAAAAACCCGCGGCGGTCTGCAACGCTCGCGGGCTTTTTTAACCGGGATGCCTTTTGGTATGATACCAAACTCAAACATTAACGCTGTGATAGACTCGTCTTTTTCCGTTTTAGCGTTGTCTCACTCGGTCAGCGTAGCGCCGCTACGCCTCCTTCGTTCGACTTAGCAAAAACGAAAAAATCCGTCGTCTCTCTGCGCGTTAACGTTTTCGTTTGGTATGAGGCTTTTTCTACAAAGTTTTCGCTGCGTATTTTGCCAGCGCTTCAGCGGTGAGGGCGTTCAGGGATACGCCGCTTCTGCCTGCCAGTTCGGCCAGCTTGCGGTGCAGCTCCGGGCTGATGCGCACATTGAAAGAACCCTTGTATGGTGTTTCAGGCATCTTTCCCTCCTGCGCGCACAGCGCCAGATAATCATCGACAGCGCCCTGAAAGTCCTCTTTGAGGCTTTGAATGGTATCGCCTTCATAGCTGATTAAAGCCCGTATACCCAACACGCGGCCATACAGCATGGAATCGTCGTCAGAGTATTCGACTGAACCGCTGTAATTCTTATAGCTCAACGTATTTTTCATTTTAGCCCCTCCTGTTCAATATAATCGCGCGGCTGCCTGATGACATAGGCTTTTAATTCTTTCTGCGGATGCGGTCTATGCAGGATAATCGGCGGGTGAAGCTGATGCGTAAACATGACGCGCGAACCAGAGGTTTTGCCTTTGTCTGACAGCACATAGCCAAGGGCTTCAAACAGCGCGGCCGCGTCGCGGAAGGTAAAGGTGTTTCCACTTCGGTACAGCTTTTCCAGCAGCTTCTCTTTGTTTCCCATCCCTGCCTCCTTCTGCGCAAACTCAGTATACTGCCATTTGCGCTTATTTGCAACTAAAATTAGTTACTTAGAATACAATCAATGCAAACGACGCGGGAGAAAACCTCTCCCGCGCCGCTTGCATGAGCGAGCCACAGCCCGCCCGGAAAAACCTGTGTCTTACTTGCTCGCCATCTCGATCGCCACGGCCACGGCGACAGTGGCGCCGACCATGGGGTTGTTGCCCATGCCGATCAGGCCCATCATTTCCACGTGGGCGGGCACGGAGGAGGAGCCGGCGAACTGCGCGTCCGAGTGCATACGGCCCATGGTGTCGGTCATGCCGTAGCTGGCGGGGCCGGCGGCCATGTTGTCGGGGTGCAGGGTGCGGCCGGTGCCGCCGCCGGAGGCGACGGAGAAGTATTTCTTGCCGTTTTCAATGGCCCACTTCTTGTAGGTGCCGGCCACGGGGTGCTGGAAGCGCGTGGGGTTGGTGGAGTTGCCGGTGATGGAGACATCCACCTTCTCGTGGCGCATGACGGCGACGCCCTCGTTGACATCGTCGCAGCCGTAGCAGCGCACCTTGGCGCGCTCGCCGTCGGAGAAGGCCTTCTCGCGCACGATTTTGAGCTCGCCCGTGTAATAATCGTACTTGGTTTCCACCGAGGTAAAGCCGTTGATGCGGCTGATGATATAGGCCGCGTCCTTGCCAAGGCCGTTGAGGATGACGCGCAGGGGCTTTTTGCGCACCTTGTTGGCGGTGTTGGCGATGCCGATGGCGCCTTCAGCGGCGGCAAAGGACTCGTGGCCCGCCAGGAAGGCGAAGCAGTCGGTATCCTCGTTGAGCAGCATGGCGCCGAGATTGCCGTGGCCGTGGCCCACGTCGCGCTGATCGGCGACCGAGCCGGGGATGCAGAAGGCCTGCAGGCCGTCGCCGATGGCGCGGGCGGCTTCGGCGGCGCTGGTGATGCCGCGCTTCACGGCCAGGCCCGCGCCCAGCGTGTAGGCCCAGACGGCGTTTTCAAAAGCAATGGGCTGAATGCCGCGCACAATCTTTTCAACATCAATCCCTTTGCTGAGCAGCAGGTCGCGCACTTCTTCCAGAGAGGAGAAGCCGTTGGCTGCCAGAACCTTCTCGATTTGAGCGATGCGGCGCTCGTATCCTTCAAACTTAGGCATGTCTTTCTCCTCCTTACTCGCGGCGCGGGTCAACATACTTGGCGGCATTCGCGAAGCGGCCGTAGCTGCCCACGTTCTTCTCGTACGCCTCGTTGGGCTCGACGCCCTTGCGGATGGCTTCCATCATCTTGCCGATGTGGCAGAACTGATAGCCGCAGATCTCGTCGTTCTCATCCAGGGCAATCTTGGTGACATAGCCTTCGGCCATTTCGAGGTAACGCGGGCCCTTCTTGAGGGTGCCGTACATGGTGCCGATCTGGCTGCGCAGGCCCTTGCCCAGGTCCTCAAGGCCGGCGCCGATCAGCAGGCCGTCATCGGAGAAGGCGCTCTGCGTGCGGCCGTAGGCAATCTGCAGGAACAGCTCGCGCATGGCGGTGTTGATGGCGTCGCACACAAGGTCGGTGTTCATGGCTTCCAGCACGGTCTTGCCGGGCAGAATCTCGGCGGCCATGGCGGCGGAGTGCGTCATGCCCGAGCAGCCGATGGTCTCCACCAGCGCTTCCTGAATGACGCCTTCTTTGACGTTCAGCGTCAGCTTGCAGGCGCCCTGCTGCGGGGCGCACCAGCCCACGCCGTGGGTCAGGCCCGAAATGTCCTTCACTTCGCGTGACTGTACCCATTTGCCCTCTTCGGGGATGGGCGCGGGGCCGTGGTTGCAGCCCTGCTTCACGCATACCATCTCTTCCACTTCCTTGGAGTATTGCATTTGCGTGTGTTCCTCCTCTTGTTGATTATACAATCACTGATACAGTATAGCATCAAAACGCGTGGGATAAAAGAGAAGGTGAAATAATTAGCTATGTGATACCGGTTCGGCCGTTTTCCTATCGCGTGCCGGTCGTTTCGCCCCTGCTGCGCGTCCGCTCTTTGACATTTTCATCCCGCCAACGGTATGATGAATCCAACACACACGACGCGGCCTTCCGCGGGAAAAGGAGAAAAGGATGAGCAAGGTATTGTTTTACGCCATGCGGGGCGAAAAGATGTGCTTTCTGCACGTGCTGATGAACGCTGTCGATCTGGCTGGGAAGGGCCATGAGGTCAAGGTCATTTTCGAGGGCAAATCGGTGGCGCTCGCGCCGCAGCTGGCGGACGAAAAGAACCCGCTGTACCTGAAGGCCAGGGAGGCCGGGGTGATTGCCGGCGTCTGCCGCGCCTGCGCCATGCAGTTTGAGGTAGCCGCCGAGGTGGAGCGCGTCGGCCTGCCCCTGCTCAGCGACATGATGGGCCACGCGGGCATGGCGCCCTATGCGGCCGAGGGGTATCAGATTATCAGCATGTAAGGCGATCGGCCCCGCCGCCGTATTATGAAAGAACAACGAAAGCAGGCACAGGCTATGGATGTAGAAATCAGCGTCAGCGGCATGCGCGTGGCGAGCGATAGGCTGCTGCTGCGCCCACTTGGCATGGAGGACCTTCAGGATTTCTATGCCTGGTGCTCGGTGCCCGGCGTGGGGGAAATGGTGGGCTGGCCGCACCACCAGAGCAGGGAGCAGAGCAGGCAGATTTTAGAATCTCTGACAGCGGGCGATAATGTGCTGGCGCTTTGGCATAAGGCGGATGAAAAGATGATCGGCACGATTGGCTTTCATCCCTCCTGGGCAGCCGATGATGAGCGCTTTCGCCATTTGCCCTCGCTGCAGTTTGGCTACGCTCTGGACAGGGATTACTGGGGCCGGAGCCTGATGCCTGAGGCGGTACGCGCCGCCATGGACTGGGCCGCAGAGAACTATCCTGTCCGGCTTTTTACCTGCAATCATTTCACGGATAACGCCCGCTCCCGCCGCGTGATTGAAAAGTGCGGCTTCACCTATGACAGCACGGTTGTTTTCTATGCCGCGGGCCTCGGCAGAAATTGTGAGACTATGCGGTATATTAAACGCTTGGCTTGAGCGGCG
>CAYZTQ010000086.1:0-7858 GCA_964481445.1 uncultured Christensenella sp.
GCATGAAGACTTGCTCTGCATCACCCTCAGTTACTTTTTATCATGCCTCCTTATTTGATGCCGGAATGGGACATTGTTTCAAGCACGGAAGATTGCGACAAAAGGAAAAAAATGACGGGCGGTATCATCAGTACAAGAGCAACAGCGGCGCCAGCGCCGGCCCTGGCCACACCAGCGCTCGCAATCTGACGCAGCATGACAGGCAGCACCTTCATGCTTTCGTCGTAAATATAACTGACGCCCGTGTTGTTCCAAAGCCCCTGAAAGGTAAAGATGCCGAGAGTAAGCCACGCGGGCTTGATCATGGGCATGACCAGCTTGAAAAACAGCACAGCCTCAGTAGCGCCGTCGATACGGGCCGCTTCCAGCAGGCTGTCCGGCACGCTGGTCACAAGGAACTGCCGCACCAGAAACACACCGAAAGAGCCGGACATCGCCGGCAGCAGAATCGACCAGTAGGTATTGATCATGCCCAGCCTTGAAATGATAATATACTGAGGAATGGCCGTTACTTCACTTCTGAACAGGATGGCCCAGACCACAATGATATTGAACGCGACAAGCCAGCGGCTTGTGTACTTGGCAAGCGCGAAGGCGCACATACTGGCGATCAGAATGTAGCCGATGGTGCCGACGATAGAAATAAACAGGCTGTTGAACAGATAACGCTCAAAAGGCACCCACATTTCGTTGGCAAGCCGTACCATCGTAGAAAAATTCTCGAAGGTCGGGTTCTGCACAAAGAAGCGCGGCGGGAACAGAAAGAGCTCGCTCGCGGGCTTGAAAGCGGTGACGACCGTATACACCAGCGGCAGGGCCATAAAGAGGCTCATCAGCCCCAGAAAGAGGAAGACAGTGAAGTTGCCGCCCTTTGAGCGGCTGACCCTTTTTTGTTTGGCGCAAAGGCGTTTTACCGATTGCTGCTGCATCATGCTACTCTACCTCGGAGAAATGCTTCAGGCCGCTTCTCACCAGAGACCAGAACACAAGCATCAGGAAAAACAGTACTACGGCGATGGCTGCGGCGTAGCCCATTTCATAGCGAATGCTGCCGTAATCCAGGATATGGAGAATGATGGTATGGGTGGCATAATCGGTCGACGGGAAGCCGGTCAGGCTCATCGCCTCATAGCCAACGGCAAACGAAGCGCTGATCTGCATGACAGCCCCGAACAGCAGCTGGGGCACCATCTGCGGCAGCGTGATATACCACAGCTCCTGAAACCGGTTCTTTACGCCATCTACCGCGCCGGCCTCGTAGAGACTCTTGTCCATGGACTGCAGGCCAGCCACAAAGGACAGGAAACCGACAGACATCGAAAGCCAGAGGATGACGACGATGACGACGCCCATGGAATGCCCGGGGTCGCTGAGCCACTGGATGCTGTCGCGCAAAATCCCCAAGCGCAGCAGCGTGGAGTTGAGCAGGCCGACGGAGTCATCCGAAAAAATATAAGTCCAGACAAAGTACACATTGCCGGCCAGGGAAGGCGCGTAAAAGAGAAAAGTCAGCGCCGTGCGGATGCCGCGTCTGAAGTCAGTAATAAACCAGGCGAACACAAACGAGAGGATATAGCTGAGCGGGCCGGTCAGCAGCGCAAAAACAAAGGTATTGCGCAGCGCAATGAGAAAGATGTTATCCTCCAGCAGCAGCCGGATGTAATTATCAAGGCCAATGAAACGCGGCGTCTGCAGCATGTTGAAGTAGGTGAAGGAGAGCCCCACGCTGGAGAAGATGGGCAGCAGCGTGAAAACGAAAAACAAGATGGCAAACGGCGCGGTAAACAGAAAGGCCGACAGACGATGTTCCCTCCCCTTGAATCTGCTCAGGCGCGCTTTTTTCGTTCCGAGGGAGTTCTTGCCACGCAAAACAGTCTCGCTCATTATTTTCCGAACTCCTCCCATTTTCTTTCGATTTCCTTGTTGATTTCCCGGTTGTAGCGGTTCAGCACCTCGCGCGGGATCCCCTTTTGATATACCACCATGCGGAAAGCAAAGGCCAGGTTACGGTTGGTAATATAATTGCCCGGCAGCTGCGGAATATCATCCAGGTCTTCCCACTGGCGAAGCAATGCCTTTTGCTGCGCGTCATTCCATTTAATGCGAAGGAAAGCTTCCCTGTTCGCGGTGGGCCAACGGGCCGAAGAGCCCATCAGGCTCTCAAGCGCCAAGCCAAACTGAGCCTGAACTTCCGAAGAGGTCCACCAGCTGGCAAAATCATATGCCTTCTGCGGGTGCCTGGTGTCGGCCAGAATAATCACCGAAGTACCCGTCGCGCCCTCAGAACGGTCTATGCTTCCGTCTTCAAGGCGAGTACCCGGTACAGGCGCCAGATCCCATACCCCATTCAGCTCGGGCGCGGCAGCGGACAGGGTGTTGGCCATGGTGTAGTTGGCAATGGCGATGGGCATTTCGCCGGTGCGGAATCTTGAGAAAAGATCGTATTGCACAGGCAGTGAGTACTTTGTATACAGTTCGGTCCAGGCTTTGAAAGCCTGCAGGGCCGCGGGGCGATCAAAGGTGGTAGCGCTCAGATCTTCATTGTAAAAGTTGAGTCCTCGTTGAAACAACTGTGTTTGAAAACCGGAGGTGTTGTTGTTGGTCACGGTCGGGGCGGCAATGCCAATCTGCATGCCCCGTTTTTGCAGCACAGGGACCAGCGCGCGCAGGTCTTCCCAGGTTTCAGGCAGGGAAACACCAAGCTCGCTCAAAATATCCTTGCGATAGAAAATCATGTCAAAGCTCTGGGTTTCTGGCAGCGCGTAAAGGCCTCCGCGATAGCGGTAAGGCACCAGCGCGCTTTCATGCCATCTGCTGAGCTTATCCTGCATGCCCGGAAACTGCATGAAATCCAGCAGCGCGCCGCGCATAGCCAGGTTCACAGGCAGCTCTTTGTAGACGGTCATCGCCACATCAGGCCCTTTGCCTCCCAGCGTCGCCTGCATTAATGTAGCAGAGCCGTCAATCAGGCTGACGTTTACCGGCACGCCAAAGGATGGAACAAACAGCTGATCTATCAGTTCTTTGATCAACTGCGTCTGATCGCGGCCAGACGAAATGCCCGTCGCGCCCAGATCATTCGCGCAAACCCAGACCTTGAGCGGCTCTTGGCCCGCCGCATCATACACTTCCCCGACCGCATTATAATTTTCGGTAAAGGAGCCGGTAAAGCTCTGCCAGCGGAACGAAACCGTCTGTGCGATACCTGCGCCGCCGCGCAATACATCGCCCTTGGCAACAAAGCGCAGGTCATCTATCTGCAAAGGCTGCTCACGCATGTACAGCACCCAGGAAGAAAGGCTGGAAAGGTTTCCCTTGTAGCTCTCAAGCCGTGTTGGAATCAAATCCGGACGGTCGATAAAACTGTCCAGCTGAATGGCCGCCTGTTCGAGCAACGCAGCCTCGCTGCCTCTGCCAGCGTAGGCCTTCATCAGCTCATGCTCTTCGCGCAGAGCGTCCGCGGTATTCCTGAGCGTATCCAGCAGGCCCGGTATCTTCTTTTCCAGATGAAAGTCCCGGTTCATGTCGATGGTCAGGCGTGTGCCGTCGGCATTGTCTCCCGTGATTACAATGATATCGCGGTAAAGACGGTTCATACCAACCAGAATGTCTTCCAGTCTGCGCAGAGAAGGCGCGTTTTGGCCGCTGGTCACTTCAAGGCGAAGCACATGGCTTCCCTCTGTAAGATACAGCGGCAGCAGAGCGCCTTCATCATCTCTCAGGGTCCAGTACTGCCATCCGTTTACGTAGGGAATCGAAAGCGACTTCGCCTCTGTGAAGGGCACCCCGCCATCCACATAGAGGCGTCTGGTGGCGGGCATGCCGCGCACAAAGTCATTGATTAAATGCATTTCGAGAGCATACCAGCCGTTTTGAGGGCAGTTTATCTGCCATTCGATCCACTCTCCCTGCTGCTTCCAGCTGTACCCGCCAATGGTATTGAGGCGGGTTTTGACAGGATCGCACGGGGAAACGGAAGCCTCGCCGCGCGCGGCCACAGCATAGATGACTTCGCTATTGCGCAGCGCGGCACGCTCCGCCTCCTTTACAAAGCTTTCTCCGACGTCTTCTTTGGGGAAGGCTGAAGCGTACGTTGCGTAGTCGGGGATTTTTTCTCCCGGCACAAAGCGTACAGCCCGCAGAGCCCAGCGCTCTGCGGTCAGGCGGATTGTGAGCTCGTGCGTTCCCCGCGAAAGATAGAAGAAGTAAGGCTCAGCAAAATGATTTCGAAAATCCTGCGCCCGAACGGTCTGCCATAGCTGCGCCTCTTGCATGAGCGGGCGCACATCGTGTCCCCGGCTATCGCGTGTTATTTCACCAGTCGTATCAAAAAGTCTGCGGAAAATCAGGCCCTCTGCCTGTTTGAAAGGCAGAGCGCCGTCCAGCAGCAGCGTCACCTCAATATTGCTGCGGCGGGCAGGCAGCGCCTTATACTCAAACTCAAGCTGATAAAGCCCCGCCTCTTCTACTTGAAAGGGGATGCGCAGCGGCGCAGCGTCCGCAGCCTGCTCTACCGGTACCGCATCTGCGTCGCGCTCCGCCTGTTCCGCCCGCGCGCCCGGCAAGCCGAGCGCTATGCTCGTGCACGGCTGAGCGAGCTTGCCGTAAATCTGCTGATATTCATCGTAGGATGGCGTCTGCGCAGCCTCACCCGAAGCGCACAGAGCAAGCGCAAGCAACAGCGCCGCAAACCATGTGAAACGAACAATGACCGACCTCATGAAGCCCTCTTCCTCTGAGAATCCCACATAGGATAAACGTTTTTCTTATGCTGACAGTATAGCCCTTCTCAGCTCCTCCTGTCAAGGCAAAAAACTGCCGGATTCTCCATCCGAAACTCCCGGTACTTTCTATTCATGGCTTGACAAGCCCGCAGGTCAAGCTTAATATGATGTCAATGATAGAATATGAAAGGCAGAGCATCTTTATCTGCCGTCTACCAGGTTAATCGTTTTTCTACCTTGATATCACTGAGGAGGGCGCATGGCGGGCAAGTGCAGGTTCGGTGTTCTCGCAGGCATTCTGCTGCTGTCTGCTTTCCTTGCTTCAGCGGAAGCCGAGGTGTTTGTACTGGAACACGGCACCCTCACCTTTGCAGAGGATGGGCGCTTAACGGGCTACGCGACAGACCGCGGCGCCATTGCGCTGCATGACATCGCGCTGGATGCCGGAATAGACGGCGAATACCTGCTGGGCAGCCTCGGTTTCCAGCGCTACTACGATTTAAACACCTGGGAGCTGGCCAGGGTCATTCCAAAGGCTAAATGGAAAGATACGGCGAAGCTGATCTCATTGAAACGACAGGGCAAGGCCATTGAAGTGCGTACGCGCATCAACGATGTGGAGCTGGTTCGCAGTTTTGAGCCGAGTGAGCACGGCCTGAAAGTCGAGGCGTCTATTCACTCTGAAAGACCTCAGGTCAGCGAGGTGCAGGGCATCGCGCTGAGCGTAAGAGGGGTGAGGGCCGGCGAAAACACAGCTTTCCGCTTTCCCGGCAATTCCCCCTACGGAGCCTTCACCGCCTCTCATCTGCATCCATTCAAGGTCAAATGCGCCGATTACTGCGCGCCCGTGGTCCGTGTAGAGCGTCCGATTGGCTGCGCTGGCATGAACCTGGTTTTTCTGCATGAGGAGGAGAAATGGTCCACCGCCTTATGGGTAGACCGGGAACAAAACCTTTCAAGCGTGCATCTGGTCATGGCGGAGGGCCTGTTAAGACCCGACGAAAGCTATGCTGTCGGTCCTCTGTACCTGCAACTGACCGGTCAGGGAAACGAAGGCGGAAAAGCGGTTCAGATGCTCTATCAGGGCCTCGGCTACTCTTCCCCTGTCCTGCAGGCAGACGGCATCGGCCCTGTTTATTCGCTGCACCCGGCCGGCCCCATGGATGCAGGCATGGACAAGCCGCAGACGATGCGGGACTTTTCCTCCGTGCTGCCCGGCCTTCAGGAAATGGGCATCAAGAACCTCTGGCTGCTGCCGATGTTTGAGCATAGCGGGCGCGGCGTGTATGAGCCAAGCGACCAGGCGCGGCTTGACCCGCGCTACGGCAGCGATGAGGACTTCAGGCATTTTGTCAAAGAGGCGCACCGCCTCGGCATGCGGGTGCTGCTGGACTATGTGCCGCATGGGCCTTATCCTCAGGACGCCTTGGCCCAGGAACATCCTGACTGGTGTTCGATACACCGCTCGGGTAAGCCGCAAACCGAATGGAATTGCGTTTCCTTTGATATGACCAACGCCGCGTATCTTGACTACACAAAGCAGCTGAGCGCTGATCACGCCCTCAGGTTTGGCACTGATGGCGGGCGGATTGACTGCGCGATGGGCGGCCTGTCCAACTGGCAGGCCGGAAATGGGAAAAGAGCTTCTTCCTCCGGCCTGCGCGGCGGCCTGTCCATTGTGCAGGCAATACGGGCAGGCTATGAGTCGCAGGGCAAATGGCCGCTGCTGCTGCCCGAGAATTTTCATCCGCTGCCCGCTTATGCCAAGATCAGCAATCTATTCTATGATATGCCACTCTACCGCGTGATGTACGATATGCGCGAGAAGGGACTGGATGAAAAGGATTTTGCCGTATCGCTCGCGCAATGGCTGGATGACGAATACAGTTATGGCGTGCCAGGCCAGCAGCGGCTGCGCTTTCTGGGTAACCACGATACTGTTTCCTGGACCTGGGACAAGGCCCGCGCCGTCAAGGTCTATGGAGAAGAAAAGGCCAAAGCCCTGTGGACATTGTTTGCCGTAACGGATGGCGTGCCCTTTGTATACCAGGGCGATGAATACAGCCCTCTGTACGACAAGCGGACGCTGGTTGATCTGCGTGCCTTCTTTCAGGAGTTGTTCTCCGTTCGGGCGGCGTATCTGCGCCCCGGCATGGAAACAAGCTACGTGCACAGGGATGCTCCCGTCATCGCTTTGACACGGAAAGACAAAGAGGGCGCTGTTCTGGCCCTGATCAACCTGAGCCCGGAACGGCAGGATTATCCCCTGCCTCCTGAAGCCCGACAGGCGCTCTGGGGAAGCGGCGCGGTGCAGAATAATACAGCGAAGCTGGAACCCTATGGAAGCCTGCTAATCAGGCTGCAATAATCGATGCTGATGCACGACAAGTGCATGCAAATAGGAAAGGAGTACCCTTTATGAAGAAACTTGTTTCACTGCTGCTGGCCGCCCTGATGATGCTGAGCGTCTCCGTCGCTCTGGCTGAATCCTATCCGATGACAGAAGAAACCTTTACAAGCGAGCAGGGCCCCGTCTGGTTCTATCGCTACTACTCGGAAGAGGAGAACGCCATTAAGGACCTGAACCTGATGACCGAGTGGGGTGACAACTGGCAGTTCTCCGCCACCCCGCAGGCTGATGAAGTATACCATTCCTTCTGTGAGTGGGACGGCATTCAGGCGATGCCGGGCACCTGGCTGGGCAAACATGTGGACATGGTGCTTGTTTTTGCCGCTCCCAAGGAGGGCAAGGCGACCATCGAGCCCATGAAGTTTGAAATCAAGGACGACGGCAACGAGTGGCCGCCCTACATGGTGCAGATTGAGCACTATAAGGCCGAAAACAAAGAAGCCGTCAAGCTGCTGGGCGAAGACTGGCAGATGACCCCCTATGAGACCCAGGCGCTGGAAGTGGAGTTGAAGGCCGGCGATGAGCTGCGCTTTATCGTCCGTTCTGCCGATAACGGCGGCGCCGCAGTCAGCGTACAGCCTGTTATCACCTACGCGGAATAATGCGCTGACGTGCTTCGGAGGCCGCCCCGCAGGCGGCCTCCTTCTTGAACCCTGATGAGGAAACGCCATGAAAAGCATCTTTGCCATGGATATTGGCGGAACGCATACCCGCTATGGTTTTG
>CAYZTQ010000087.1:0-5136 GCA_964481445.1 uncultured Christensenella sp.
TTACAGCCCTTCCACCAGCACGGCGCGGGTCAGCGCGCCCTCGGCCTTGGCCAGCTTGAGCGGCAGGGCGATCAGCGTATATTCGCCCGGCGCGGCCTCCGCAAGGCGCAGACCCTCCAGAATCAGGATGCCCTTGTCCAGCAGCGCGTGGTGGCTCTTGTGGCCGGGCTGATCGCGCTCGATGCCCAGCGAGTCGATGCCGACGCCGTTCACGCCTTTCTCGGCCAGATACTGGGCCGCGCTTTCCCTGATGAATACGAAATTCTCACCGCCCGCCTTCTCATCGAAGGAGTTGGCGGTTTTTAGCAGCACAAAGTCGCCCTTTTGGATGCCCAGCGGCTCAAGGTCGTCCGCCGTGATGCCGTCTTTGACGGCGGTCAGGTCAAACACCCTGGCCTTCGCAATCAGCCGCTCGAGGGGCAGGTATTCTTCGGACGTCGCCGCGTTCTCCGTCATGTGCAGGGGGGCGTCCAGATGGGTGCCCGAGTGCAGGTTGATGGTGAAGACCGACTCATTCACCCCGTCGTGCGGCAGTTTGGCCGCCCAGCTGTGCATCGGCCCTTTGCCGGTTCTGTTACGGTAGCTGGGCATGCCCGGCTCAATCAGCATGGAAATATCAATAATGCGCATCCTGTTCTCCCTTTCTGTATCATACCATACTCCAACTTAACGCTGTGATAGGCTCGTCTCTCTGCGCGTTAACGTTTTCGTTCGGTATCAAAACCAGTACCTGTCGGGCCTGCGGGCGAAGGCTGACCCGCCGACGATTCTTCGCCCGTGCTGATCCCTGAAGCGGCCGAACAGAATTGTGACAAGGTCGATGAGCCATCCGAAACCGAAGAGCCCGAAGGTAAGCAGATAAACGATTCCGCCCACCACCCTGCCTACATAAAACTTATGGGCGCCCGAATAGCCGAAGAAAAAACACAGCAGCAGGGTAATCCATTTGTTTTTATCCGAATACACGCCGTAATGGCCTGCTTCGTACCTCAGGAAGGGCGCCGCGCTTTCCGCTTGCTGCGGGGAGGACGGGCCCTGCTGCGCGGCCGGCTGCGGCTGCGCAGCCTGATGGGTACCGCAATACAGGCAGGGCTTGCCGTCATGACTCAGATTAGCTCCGCAGTTTGGGCACTTCATGTGGCGCGTCTCCTTGCTTTGCTGAAAATCACTATATCAGCGCAAACGGAAAGAAACAATACTGTCGCTCGGCCTCTACGGCGGCAAAGGCGCCATAGCATACCGGGTATAAAGCGCTTATGGCTTATCCTCGCAGGGCAGCTCGATATCCCACCACCTGCGGCCGTCCAGCTCAATCATGCGATCCGCCGCCGCGGGGCCATGCGAGCCCGCGGGGTAGTTGGGAAAGACGCTGCGGTCGGCCGGGCAGTGGGTCTCGATGCCCTCGATGAAGCGCCAGGAATACTCCAGCTCGTCCCAGCGGGTAAACAGGGAGGAGTTGGCGCGGTAGGCTTCCAGCAGCAGCTGCTCGTAGGCTTCCGGCACGTTGCCCTGAAAGCGGCTGTGCTGCGCGTAGTTGAGGGCGACCCGCTCCATGTTGAAATCGGTGCCCGGGCGTTTCAGGTTGATGCGGAAATACATGCCCTCGGCGGGCTGCACCTCGATGACCAGCAGGTTGGCCGGCTGCGACTCAAACTCCGGGTAGAAGTTGACGCCCGGCAGGCGCTTGAACTCAATGACAATCTGCGTGCGCGCCCTGTCGAGCCGCTTGCCCGCGCGGATGTAGATGGGCACCCCGCCCCAGCGGAAGTTGTCCACCTGCGCGCGCAGCGCCACATAGGTCGGGGTTTCGGATTCGCTGTCCACGCCCTCTTCCCCGCGGTAGCCGGGCAGCTTCTGGCCGTCCTTTTCGCCTGCACCGTACTGCCCCAGCACAATGCCGCCGCAGGAGTCGGCGTTTTCGAAGCGGCGCAGCGAGCGCAGGGCCTTCACCTTCTCATCGCGCACGGATTCGGGCATCAGGTCGACCGGAGGCTCCATGGTAATCAGGGCCAGCATCTGCATGAGGTGGTTTTGCAGCATGTCCTTGAGGATGCCCGCCTGCTCGTAGTAGCCGCCCCGCCCCTCGACGCCCAGGGTTTCAAAGGAGGTGATCTGGATATTGTCGATGTAGTGGTGGTTCCACAGCGGCTCAAACAGCGAGTTGGCAAAGCGGATGGCGAGGATGTTGCGGATCATCTCCTTGCCCAGGTAATGGTCAATGCGGTAGACCTGCTTTTCGTCCAGCACCTCCGAGATGGTGCGGTTGAGGGCCCTCGCGGTTTCCAGATCGGAGCCGAAAGGTTTTTCCACCATCACGCGGTGGCTGAGGTTACCCTTTTCCACCAGCCCCTTACTGTGCAGGTTCTGCACGATGGGGGCGAAGTGCTCGGGCGCCACGGCGAGGAAGAACAGGCGCACCACGCCCTGCTTCAGGGCCGCCTCCTCTTCCTTCAGCCTTTGGCTCAGGCCGCGGTAGCTTTCGGGCTCGCTGATAAACTCCATGCGGTAATAGTGGAGCAGCGGAAGAAAGGCCGAGAGCTTCGCTTCGTCCACCGCGCTGCGCGAGTAGCGGCGCACTGCCGCCTGCGCGTTCTCGCGATAGGCTTCGCTGTCAAGCGCGCGGCGGCCGATCAGCAGGATTTTCGTCTGCTCCGGCAGCCTGCCTTCCGCCACAAGGTGGTAGAGGGCGGGCAGCAGCTTTCTGTGCGCCAGGTCGCCCGTCGCGCCAAAGATGGTGAGGATCAGCGGCTCTCTGCGCAGCTCATCGCGTTGGTCAAACAATTCCGTATCCTTTCAGGCGCGAAACGCGCCGCTTGGTCTTTTGAAAGCGCCCTTTCTATTATACCCGCCCGGCCATGGTAAGGCACGGCTTATTTTCTTGATTAAGAACTCAGGGATTAGTATAATGCTGCTTGACCCGTCAAGGGGCAGGAGGCGTCATGGAAACGAAACCGAAGGGCCTGCAGAGTAACCCGATTATTTACACGCTGACCCATATGAAAGGCAATCAGGCCATCTGTCTGTGGACAGAGCCTTTTTTCGGCATCCCCAACAATCTGTTTATCCCGCTTGCCTCCGTGTACATGGCCGCGCTGGGCCTCAGCCCCTTCCTGATCGGCCTGGTCACCACGCTCTCCCTGATCTCGCAGACGGTGGCGGCCGCCATGGCCGGCATTATGACCGACAAGCTGGGCCGCAAGCGGGCCACCATCACCTTTGATGTGTTTGCCTGGATCATCCCGAGCGTGCTGTGGGCGACCGCCTCCGGGCCATGGAGCTTTATGATCGCCGCGCTGTCCAACGGCTGCTGGCGCATCACCGAGACCGCCTGGGGCCTGCTGCTGACGGAGGATTACCCGCCCGAGGGCATCATCCACCTCTACGCCATCACCAACATCGCGGGTCTGGTGGCGGGCTTTGTGTCGCCGCTTGCCTATGTGCTCGTGCAGAAGGTGACGCTGATCACCGCCATGCGCTGGATGTACGCCGGCATGACGGTGTCGATGATTTTGAAGAACGTGCTGCTTTACCGCTACGCCCACGAAACCAGCGTGGGCCTGCGCCGGCTTGAAGAGAACAAGGGCGTCTCCGTCTTCTCAAGGCTGCTGGAGAGCCGCTTTGTGCTGCGCAAAATGTTCGGCCTGCCCCATGTCATGCTGACGGTTGGGCTGGTGGCCTGCTTCATGCTGATCATGTCGGTCAACAACAACTTTCTGCCCCTGCTGCTCACCGAGAAGCTGGGCATTCCGGAAGAGAACCTCTCGCTTTTCAGCATGGTGCGCACGCTGGTGATGCTGGCTTTCTATTTTGTGCTGGTGCCAAAGCTGGATGTGCGCAGGTTCCTTCGCCCGATGGTCGCGGCGATGGCGCTGCTGACGGCGGCCGACCTGAGCTTTATGGCGCTGGGCCGCGCGCAGATGGGCGTCATCCTGATCAATGTGCTGATGGAGGCGGCGGCGCTGTCCATGGTCACGCCGATGATTTCAAGCCTCAGGATGCAGGTGATGGAAAAGGAGCAGCGGGCGCGCATGTTTGCCTTCACCACCATGCTGGCCATGCTGATTACCGCGCCCTTCGGCGCGGTGGCGGGCTGGCTGTCGCAGCTCAACCGCGCCTACCCCATGGCCGTCAATGTGGGCATCTGCCTGCTGATGATTTATCTCAGCCTGCAGCTCAGCCGCCAGCTGAGGGATAAGGATGTATTGTGATGACAGAACGTTTGATTCGCTGGCTTTCAAAGGGCAGGCCGGACGGCGGGGGGCGCATGCGCCTGGGCGCGGGCGCCGGGGCCGTCAGCATAGCGTGCAACCTGTTTCTGGTGGCCATCAAGATGCTGGCCTCTTTTTTATCGGGCTCCATCGCTGTGATGGCCGACGCCGTCAACAACCTGAGCGATGCCGCCTCGGGCATCGTCAGCTTGGTCGGCTTCAAGCTGGCGGGCAAGCCCGCGGACAGGGAGCATCCCTTCGGCCACGCGCGCTATGAGTATCTGGCCGGCCTGACCGTGGCTGTGCTCATTATGGTTATCGGCGTCGAGCTTTTCAGAACCAGCCTTGAAAAGATAGCCAGTCCCGCGGCTACCGTGTTCAGCCCCCTGAGCCTGGGCATCCTGATCCTTTCCATCCTGGTCAAGCTCTGGCTGGCGCGCTTTTATGCCAGGGTGGGCGGGCTGATCGATTCGGGCGCGCTGCTGGCTTCCGCGGCCGACAGCCGCAACGATGTCATCACCACCTCGGCGGTGCTGCTTTCCCTGCTGGCCGCCCGTATCTTCGGTCTGCACATCGATGGCTGGATGGGCCTTGCGGTCGCTGTCTTCATCCTCTGGTCGGGCTGGGGGCTGATCCGCGATACCGTCGACCCTCTGCTGGGCGCGGCGCCCGATGCCAAAATGGTGGAGGAGATCCGCTCCACCATCATGTCCTACCCCGGGGTGCTGGGCACGCACGACCTGATGGTGCACGACTACGGCCCGGCCCGCCGCTTCGCCAGCGTGCATGTGGAAGTGGCGGCGGAGGAGGATGTGACCGTCAGCCACGACGTGGTGGATGAGATCGAGCGCTATTTTCTGGAGCAGCGGGGCATCTCGCTGGTCGTGCATATGGACCCGATTGTGACTAAGGACCCGCAGGTGAAGGA
>CAYZTQ010000087.1:5236-7748 GCA_964481445.1 uncultured Christensenella sp.
ATCAGACCTGTCTCCGACCTCAGAAACAACTTTGCCGATATCTCGCGCACTGTGCACGAAACCAAAGAGCCGGTTGTTCTGACCAAGAATGGCTATGGCGATCTGGTCGTGATTGCCTACGATGAGTATCAGAAGCTGCAATACGAAATGACGGTCATGCGCGAGCTGCGCGCCGCCGAGCTGGAGTCTGATACGACCGCCCTGCGCGTTGCCCACGAAGAAGTGATGAGCGATCTCCGGGCCAGGGTTCGGGCGCTGTCCAAACGCGATGTATAAGGTCGTCTACCTGCCCGCCACCAGGAGACAGCTGGAGGAAGCCGTCCTGTATATCGCGGAAGAACTCAGCGCCCCGGAAGCGGCCTTGCAGCTGCTGGATGAAGTGGACGCCGCGGCGAAAAATCTGCAGGAGATGCCCTACCGTTATCCGCTGTATCCTGCGCTGTACGCCATGAAGAGGGAAGTGCGCTTCATCCCCATCAGAAACTATAATATCCATTATGTGGTCGTGGAAGAAACGGGGACGGTCGAAATCTGGCGTGTGCTGCATCAAAGGATGCATCAGAAAGGCCGATGAGCTGTTTCTATTGCATGAGCGCCTCATCAGGGGTGCGCAGACCGTTGACAAACTGCGTTTGCCAACGATTTGAGAGAGTCGAATGGCTCTCTTTTCTTTTGTCAGAGGGGGGAGGCAACAGGGTATACTCTCTGTGATTATTGTTGCTGGAGGGCTGCATGAAGTTTATTTCGTGGAATGTCAACGGGTTCCGCGCTGTGCTGCAGAAGGGCTTTGAAGAGTACTTCCGTCAGGCGGACGCCGATTTTTTCTGCCTGCAGGAGACGAAGATGCAGGAAGGACAGGCGGATTTCGCCTGCGAAGGGTATCTGAGCTATTTTCACAGCGCGCAGAAAAAAGGCTATGCCGGTACCGCGGTGTTTACCAAACACCGGCCGCTGAATGTGTTTTACGGCATCAACGGCAATCACGCGGACGAGGGCAGGGTGCTGACGCTGGAATACCCCGCCTTCTATCTGGTCAACTGCTATGTGCCCAACGCCCAGCCGGAGCTGAAGCGCCTTGATTACCGCATGCGGTTTGAGGACGACCTGCGCGCCTACCTGATGGAGCTGGACAGGCTTAAGCCGGTCATCTACTGCGGCGACCTCAACGTCGCGCACAACGAGATCGACCTTCGGCACCCAAGGCCCAACATCGGCCAGCCCGGCTTCAGCTATGAGGAGCGCGGCAAGATGACGGAGCTGCTGGCAAGCGGCTTCAGCGACAGCTTCCGCACCCTTTACCCCGACAGAACGGGGGCCTACAGCTGGTGGAGCTACCGCAGCAATGCCCGCGCCAACAACACAGGCTGGCGCATCGACTATTTTGTGGTGTCCGCGCGCCTGATGGAGAAGGTGCGGGACAGTTATATCGAAAGCTCCGTGATGGGCAGCGATCACTGCCCCGTGGGGCTTGACATCGACATCACCGCCCAATAAAAGGAGGTAAGCATTATGATGCAGTACAAACGCGTGGGGAACAGCGGCCTCAAGCTGCCGACCGTTTCCCTCGGCTTCTGGCACAACTTCGGCGACAGCGCGAAGTTCGACAACATCCGCGAGATGGTGCTCGGCGCCTTCGACCTCGGCATCACGCATTTCGACCTGGCCAACGTCTACGGCCCGCCCGCCGGCAGCGCCGAAATCAACTTCGGCCGCGTTCTCAAAGAGGATCTGGGCGCCTGGCGCGACCACATGATCATTTCCACCAAGGCGGGGCACCAGATGTTCCCCGGCCCCTACGGCGAGTGGGGCAGCCGCAAGCACCTGCTGGCCAGCCTTGACCAGAGCCTGAAGCGCATGGGGCTTGACTATGTGGATATCTTCTACTCCCATCGGCCTGACCCCGATACCCCGCTGGAAGAGACCATGGGCGCGCTGGCGCAGGCCGTTAAGAGCGGCAAGGCGCTGTATGTCGGCATCTCCAAATACAGCCCGGAGATGACGGAAAAGGCCATCCAGCTGCTGGGAGAAATGGGCGTGCCGCTGCTCATCCACCAGATGCGCTACAACATGTTCGACCGCACGCCCGAAGACGGCCTCTATGCCCTGCTTGAAAAGAAAGGCGTCGGCGCCATCCCCTTCTCGCCGCTGGCGCAGGGGCTTCTGACCGACAGGTACCTGAACGGCATCCCCGCCGATTCAAGGGCCGCGGGCGCCAGCATCTTCCTGACGCCGGACAATATCACCGAGGATGTCTTAAAGCGCGTGCGCGGCCTGAATGAGCTGGCCGCCCAAAGGGGTCAGACGCTGGCCCAGATGGCGCTTGCCTGGCTGCACCGCAGCCCGGTGACCGCCTCGGTAATCGTGGGCGCCAGCCGCCTCAGCCAGATTCAGGACGCCGCGAAAGCGCAGGAGAACCTGAGCTTTACGGAGGACGAGCTGAAGCGGATTGACGAGCTGACCAAATCATAACCACACCAAAACGAAAACAGGGGGCGGCGAAAGCCGTCCCCTT
>CAYZTQ010000088.1:0-7740 GCA_964481445.1 uncultured Christensenella sp.
ATGAAAAGCATCTTTGCCATGGATATTGGCGGAACGCATACCCGCTATGGTTTTGTCAGTGAAAAGGGAGAGCTTTCGCACTACGCCAGCCTGCCCACCGCAAAGTGGGCGCAGGGAGACAAGGCCGTTGAAAAGCTCGGCAACCTGATTGGCTCGGCGCTCAATGAGCATCAGGATATGCCGGTTCAGGCGCTCAGCCTCGGCTTCCCCGCGGCGCTTGACAAGAGCTGCGGGCGCATCGTCAATGCCCCGGCTATCCCGGCTCTGACAGATGTGCCGGTCGCGGCCATGCTGCAGGCAAGGCTGCAGAAGACGGTGCTGATGAATCGCGATGTCGTCATGCTGTACGAACATGCGATCAAATCTCTGAACCTCCCGACCCGTGGGATGACGCTCGGCTTTTTTATCGGCACAGGGATGGGCTACCTGATTGCCATTGATGGCAGGCCCTATAACGGCGCGCACGGCATGGCGGGCGAACTGGGGCACATTCCCCTGCACGGACTGCGCGGGCGCTGCGGCTGCGGCGGGATCGGCTGCGCGGAGCAGTATACTGCAGGGCGCGCTCTTGCGTCGATCGTCCGCAAGTACTATCCTGAGGAGGACATCGGCCTGCTGTTTGAAAAGCATCTGAACGATGCCCCGCTGCGGCTGTACCTGAAGCGACTTTCCGAGCTGATTGCCGGACAGCTGACGGTGCTGGATCCGGACAGGGTGCTGCTGGGCGGCGGCGTGGTGCATATGGCGGGCTTCCCGCTGGATGCGCTGACACAGATGGTCAAATCGAGGCTGCGGGATTCTGAGCTTTCCCGGTCGCTGCGCTTTCACATCGCGCAGGACGCGCAGCAGGCGGGCGTAATCGGCGCCGGGCTGTACGGCTGGCGGGAAATCAGAGCCTGAATTGTAAATGCCCTATGGAAAGGAAATGGACCGCATGGATAAAAGAATCTCAGCTTCCCTGATGTGCATGGATCTGCTCGATCTGCGCGGCGCGGTCAGGCAGCTTGAAAAGCACGGCATCGACCTGCTGCACTGCGACGCGATGGATGGCCACTTTGTGCCCAACTGGATGATGTTTCCCGACCTTATCAACGCCATCGCGAAGGAAACAAAGCTGCCGCTTGATATCCACCTGATGGTGGAAAACCCTGAAGCTATGCTTGCCAAACTGCGGCTTCGCAAAGGAGATATCGTCTCTTTAAGCTATGAGAGCACGCCACACATTCAGCGCTGCCTGAGCCTTGTCAGGGAGATGGGCGGGGAGCCCTCGCTGGCCATCAATCCCGGTACGCCCGTTCAGGTGATCGAAGACCTACTGCCCGACCTTTCCATGCTGCTGGTCATGACGGTCAACCCCGGTTTCGCCGGGCAGAAGCTGGTGCCACAGACCCTCGCAAAGGTAACGCGCGCCCGCAAAATGCTGGATGAACTCGGCTATGCAAAGGTGCGCATTGAGGTAGACGGCAATTGCAGCTTTGAAAACGTGCCGAAGATGGTGGCCGCGGGCGCGGATACCATTGTGGCCGGCACCAGCAGCCTGTTTAATGATAAACTGGAGTTTGCTGAAGCTGTCCGGCGGCTGCGCGGGGCGATGCAGACGCCCTGAGCGGGCGATACTTTGAATCTGCCGATGGAGGAGTTTTAGCAACATGCAGACCAAGCAAAGCCTGATGGAAACGCTGGCGAATCTGGGCATCGACCCCAAGGGAACATTGATGGTTCATGTATCATACAAAGCCATCGGCGAGGTGGAAGGGCGCGGCGATACGGTGCTGGACGCGCTGATGGAGTATATGAAAGAGGGGCTGCTGGTCATGCCCGCCCATACCTGGGCCAACGTGGGCGACCAGAACCCGGTGATGGATGTACTGTACACACCCAGCTGTGTTGGCGCCCTGCCTAACCTTTTCAGGAAGCGCCCGGGTGTGAAGCGCTCGCTGCACCCCACGCATTCGCTCTGCGCTTACGGAAAAGACGCGGAAGCCTTTCTGGCGGGCGAAGAAAACATCAAGACCCCCTGCGGGAAAGGCGGAGCCTACTGGCGGCTGTGGGAGCGCGACGCGCAAATTCTTTTGATCGGCGTCAACTTCACCCGCAACACCTACATCCACGGCATCGAGGAATGGGACGGCGCCGTCGGCTCCATTTCCCCCGAGCTGAAGGACAGATATGTCATCAACGAGGAAGGGAAAAGGCTGCATATGCAGGAATACCCGCATTGCGCCCCCTATGGCAGTGAGACCTTCAGCAAGCTGGAGCCGGACGCACTGCAACAGGGCATTCTCAAGATCGGTCGTTTCGGCGATGCGACTGCACGCCTCATGCGGGCAAGGCCGCTGCGCGCCATGGTGGCGGCCCTGCTGAAGGAAGACCCGCGCTATCTGCTGCGCTACTGATCGGATGGCGAAAGATATTTCGCCTTTTCAAAGACATTATGCGGTATAATCCGTATGATGTCTTTTATTTTTTATTGACTTTCGATTATTCGGGTGCTAAGATGCTTTTGTTAAGAGTCTCCCTCACATGTGCAACACCGGCGAGGGGGCTTTATTAATTGCCGAGGAGCGGTAGCGATGGAAAAGTTTTTCAAGCTCAAGGAACACAATACCAAGGTATCTACTGAGATTATCGCTGGTCTGACCACCTTCTTTGCGATGGCCTACATCCTGTTTGTCAACCCCGCCATGCTGTCGCAGGCCGGTACGCCGGATAATCCCTTTCCCGCCGGAGCCATCTTCCTGGCGACCATTTTCGCCTCCGTGGCCGGTACGGCCGTGATGGCGCTGTTTGCCAACGTGCCCTACGCGCAGGCCCCCGGCATGGGCCTCAACGCCTTCTTTACCTACACTGTCGTCTTCTCTCTGGGCTTCAGCTGGCAGCAGGCGCTGGCCATGGTCTTCCTCTGCGGGCTGATCAATGTGCTGATCACCATCACCAAGGTTCGCAAGATGATTATCAAGGCTATCCCGGTCAGCCTGCAAAACGCGATTGGCGGCGGCATCGGCATCTTCATCGCCTACATCGGCCTCAAAAACCTCGGCCTGCTCAGCTTTACCTCCGACCCTGGCAACTACATCACCGTCGGCGCGGGGACCGTCATTGCCAACAGCTCCATTGTGCCCGCGCTGGTGGAGTTCAATAACCCCGCCGTCCTCTTCTCCCTCATTTCATTGGTTCTGATGGCCGCCCTCGTAGTGCTGAAGGTACGCGGCGCCGTGTTTATCAGCATCGTGGCCGCTACCGTCATCGGCATTCCCTTCGGCGTGACGGATATCAGCCGCATCGGCATCGCCAGCAACGTTGGCCAATCCTTCGCAGATCTGGGCACCACCTTCGGCGCGGCCTTCGGCCCCATGGGCCTTGGCTCGCTGTTCAGCGACGCCTCCAGGATTCCGCTGGTTCTGATGACCATCTTCGCCTTCAGTTTGTCCGACACCTTTGATACCCTGGGCACCTTCATCGGCACCGGCCGCCGTACCGGCATTTTCGACGAGGAAGACATGCAGTCGCTCGAAAACTCCAGCGGCTTCAAATCCAAGATGGACAAGGCCCTGTTCGCCGACTCGGTCGCCACCTCCATCGGCGCTATCTTCGGCACCTCCAACACCACCACCTATGTGGAAAGCGCTGCAGGCATCGGCGCGGGCGGACGCACCGGTCTTACCTCTCTGACCACCGCCGCCATGTTCCTTTTAAGCATTCTGCTGGCCCCCGTGGTCGGCATAGTGCCCGCGCAGGCTACCGCCCCCGCCCTCGTGATTGTGGGCGTGATGATGCTGGCCGCCTTTGCGGAAATCAAGTGGGCCGATATGGAAGACGCTCTGCCCGCCTTCTTCGCCGGCATCTTCATGGGCCTGTGCTACAGCATCTCCTACGGCATTGCCGCTTCCTTTATCTTCTACTGCCTGGTGAAGATTCTCCGCGGCAGGGCGAAGGAAGTGCACCCCATCATCTGGGTTTCCACCGCGCTGTTCATTCTGAACTTCGTGGCGCTGGCCGTGATGAAGGCCTGATCCCTATCCATAGAACGAATCCCCGCCGCTCTCTCGAGCGGGCGGGGATTTTTATATGCGGAAGCACACATTTTTACCTGTCAAAACCGCGCGTTCAGCCATTCGCGCAGCACAAGCGCATGGTTCGTTTGCTCATTGGCAGCGGCATACAGCAGCGTGACATTCCCCTTTTTGAGCAGCTCTTTGACTTTGCTGGCAAAAGCCTCGCCTTCGGGATGCGCGTCAAGCTCTTTCAAATAGCCCAGACGGAAGGAAGGAAAATTTTCACTCATGTGGCCGAAGGCTTTGCGCAGGCCGGTGGAGGGCGCCATCTGTTTGGCCCATTCCTGCGCACCCAGCCTTTCTTTGCTCAGACCGCGCGGCCAAAGGCGATCCACCAGCACGCGGTAGCCGTCATCCTGCTGCGCCGGCGCGTACACCCTCTTGATAAGAATCGTACCCATCAGCCCTCACTCAGCCAGAATGGCGATTGCTTCCATCGGGCAGCGCAGCATGGCCTGACGAACCGCGTCGCTCAGGCTGCCGGGCTGCACAAGCACCTGCGCCTGATGGTAATCATCCACACGGAAAAACTCCGGGGCCAGCCTTTCGCACAGGCCACAGCCCTTGCAGCGATTCTGTATGATGGAAAGCTTCATTTTTGCATCCTCCCGTATTGCCGGATTGTTCTGTAAAGAGTTGTCGATACAGCAGAGGATATACTTTACGGTCGGTCGGACGTGCTCTTCCGGTTTGAGGCATCATAGCACGGATGAAGGCGCCTTACAATAATGCCTTTGTAAAATTCTGTGCTCCGCGGGCAGTGGCGGCCTGCGGCTGCGCATGATATGATACGAAGAAAGGGAACGGTACACTGAAAACAGGGAGGGCTGAAAGCTTTGCACAGCCTAAGCATTGAACAGGCGAGGCGCTTTCTTCTGCTCAAGCACGGGCTGCTTGGCCCCAGAAGATTTGCAGGCAGGGAAGGTGTGCTCGCCTTCATCCGGCAGGCGGGCAGCATACAGTTTGACCCGATCGACATCTGCGGCCGCAACCCGGACCTTGTGCTGCAGTCACGCGTGGAAGGCTACAGCAGGCAAACGCTTTCCAGCCTTCTGTATGAGGACAGGCGTCTGGTCGATTATTTCGACAAAGAGCTGTGCATCTTTCCCGCGGAGGATTGGCCGTATTTCTCGTATATGCGCAAAGAACGGGGAGACTGGATGCGCAGCCGTGAGGAGATAAACGCGGCGCGGGAGATCATCCTAAATGAAATCAGAACCCGCGGCCCTCTCTGCTCGAAAGACATCGAATCCGACGGCAGGGTGAACTGGTTCTGGGGCGCTACCCGCCTGCCGAGAGCTGTGCTGGAGCATCTTTTTTACTCCGGTGAGCTGGGCATTCATCACAAGAAGAAGGCCATCAAGTATTACGACCTGATTGAGCGCTGTCTGCCGCGGGAAGTGCTGGACGGCGACTCCGGCTTTGAAAGTGAGGAAGCGCTGCACCGCTTTTTACTGCTGCGGCGGATCGGCGCCGTGGGTCTTTTGTGGAACAGGGCGTCTTCCGCCTGGCTCGGCTTCCCGAACTTCAAGGCGGAGCAGAGAAACAGAGCCTTTTCCTCATTGATTGAAAGCGGACAGCTGGATGCCGTGCTGGTCGACGGGGTGCGCGACACGTTTTATATGCTGCCCCGGGACGCGGCTTTGCTTGAACAGGCAAAGCAAGGGGCCTTGTTTGCCCCGCGCTGCGAGCTGATTGCCCCGCTTGACAACCTGATGTGGGACAGGCCGCTGATCGAGTGCCTGTTCGACTTCAGCTATACCTGGGAGATCTACACGCCGCCCGCCAAACGCCGGTACGGCTACTATGTGCTGCCGATCCTGCTCGGCGAACAGCTGATCGGGCGGGCAGAGCCTGTCATCGATAAAAAGACCGGCACTTTGCAGCTGAAGGGCTTCTGGCCCGAAGAAGGCACCGATCCCGATAGCGCGGAAGTGAAGGGCGCTCTGCTTGACTGCCTTGCGCGGTTTGAGGATTTTCACCGGCGAAGCAGAGAAGTTTAGCAATTCATTGACTTCAACTGTTATCGGCATCCCAGATATAGTTAAAAACCCGCAGTCCTCTCTTGACCTCTTTCTGGCCGCATGTTATATTCTGTACATCAACATAGTGAGTCTGGTGGCCGTAATCGGGCGGTTAATTTGGGACTCATGATTGAATAAAAGGAGGTTCTTATGTTGAAAGGCCTGACCAGTTCCCTGAGCTGGCTGCTCGCATTGACTCTTCTTCTCAGCATCGGCGGCACTGCCGCGGTGGCGGAAGAGGATTTCCTCAAGGGCGAGCCGCTCAAAATCTCCATGTACTATTCCGACAACGCCACCCTTCCTTTCAAGGAAGACTGGCTGACCGTCAAGACCGTTCAGGAAAGATACAATGTGGATATCGACTTTGAGATTATCCCGATTTCCGACTACCAGACCAAGGTATCCCTTGCCCTCAACACCGGCACAAACGCGCCGGATGTGATTCTGTACCAGTCCATCAAGAGCGAGAACGCCTCGCTGGCGATGAACGGCGCGATCGTGCCCATCAGCGACTATGCCGACTGGACGCCCAACTTCAACGCCCGCGTTGAGGAGTTCGGCCTTCAGGAGGATGTCAACCTGCTGAACCTCGGCGACGGCAAGCGATACAACCTGCCCGGCCTGTTCGACAGCCCCTTCTATGACGGCGGCCTGATTATGCGGCAGGATTTCCTGGAGAAGAACAACATCCCCGCCCCCAAGACCTATGATGATCTCTATGAGATTCTGAAGGCCTACAAGGCGCAAAACCCCGAATCCTACCCGCTGACCATGCTGGTCGGCCCCCGCGTGCTGTACCGCATGACCATGCCGGCCTTCGGCATCAGCCTGCACAAGAACGCCTCCTCCGGCAGCTCTGTGCTGAGCTGGGACTATGAGAACAAGACCTATTTCCCCGGCGCGATCAGCGAGCAGTACAAGGCCTATGTTTCCTTCCTGGCCAAGCTGTACGCGGAAGGCCTGCTTGACCCCGAAATGGCCGAGCCCATCGACGGCGACAAGTGGAACCAGAAGCTGGCGACCGGCGCCGCCATGGCGACCTACGCCTACTATGACCAGATTGGCGGCGTGGAAGCTGCCAGCGAGATCGAGGGCTTCAAGCTGAACATGTACCCCGCTCTCGCGGGCCCCGGCGGCGCGCATCACCAGCCCAAGAGCAAGACCGGCGCCGGCGTTATCTTCCCCGCCAAGACAGCGGAGCGGCCCGACTTTGAGCGCATTGTGCGCACCGTGGACGCCATGTTCTTCTCCGAAGAAGCGGCCAGGCTCTGGTGCATTGGTGTGGAAGGCGTCACCTACACCATGGACGGCGATAAGATCGTCTACGCGGACGACATCAAAAACTCCAAAGACGGCATCTACAAGTACATGCAGCTGGCCTACGGTTGCGGTTCCGACGTGACCCAGATGGTCTGGGTGAACGCGCGCGAGATGACCAAGTACGATGAAAACTACAGCCTGATCAATCAGGAAGTGGCCGCCATGGGCGATGTGATTCAGTCCATCCCCCCGACGCCCAAGTTTGACGACATGACCGCGGAAGACGCGGGCAGCCTGCAGACCCCGCTGGCCGACGCCTTTATCCGCTGGGACGATGCCTTCGTCACCGGCGCCAAGAGCATCGAGAAGGATTGGGATGCCTACGTTGAGGAAATGAAATC
>CAYZTQ010000089.1:0-7691 GCA_964481445.1 uncultured Christensenella sp.
GCCAGACCCCCTGCCTGGCCGCCGTGGGACAAGGGGCTGCCAGACTCGTGCGATAGGTGTAGTTGCCTCTCCTTGCGTGCATCCTGCGCTTGATATACAATGGATAGCGGAAGGAGACAGCATATGCCAGTTCATTTAATCAAAAAAAGCATTACCCTCCTGACCATTGCCATCATGCTGCTTGTATCCGGTGCAGGCTGCGCGCAGGGTGAAATGCTGCAGGTGAGCCTGACAAGGCAGGAGGCAGGCTCATCCTATATTGTGCTTCCGCAGCTCAGCGGCCATCCCGATGCCGCGGTGCAGGAGCAGATTAACGCCGCTATCTATGAGGATGGGGGCTACGCGGGTTTCGATCAGATGCTTTCTGCTCTGAGCGGATCCGGCACAGGCCTGCAGGTAAACGCGGAAGCGGCATTGATAGATGGAAAAGATGGCCTCGGGCTGCTTTCAGTTTTGCTGTTCGCGTCGGGCAAGATCGGGCCCGGAAGACCCGGATACCAGGCCATTCCCCTGATGTATGACCTGTCTGCTGGCAGAAGAATCCTGCCGAACGATGTATTTTTTGAAGAGAATGCGGCCCAGACAGCGCTGGATGAACTGGTCGCAAAAGAGGTTGAACCTGCAATCAGCGACTATCTTTCTCCGGAGGGACTGTATCCGGTGCCTATCAGTCAGTTTCTGATAGACGAGAGTGGCATCACCTTCTATTATGAGCAGCAGAACTACACAACCCTTGCTGGCAGAAGCGGAGCCGTCAACTTCCATTGGGATGAGATTGCCCCTTTGATAAACAGGACGGAAGGCTCCTATCTGTCAGCGCTTGCGCTCAACGACCGGGCGGACGATGCCGCAAAAAAAATAGAAGCCTGCGTAACAGCGGGTTCTCTGCCGGGGCTGCCGGTCAGGCTGGGTGATTCGATGGAGGACGTGCTGGCAGCCTATCCCGAATTGCATGATTCGGAAACATTTAGCCTTTTTGAAAAACATCAGCTTGAGGATGCCCGTTTCAGGGAAACCTTTATTTTGGCTGAAGAAGGCCTTGTGTCTGGGATACTCAGCACGAGAATGAACCTTTGGGGTGTGCTGACAGGTTCCTCTATGCGTGATGACGCTCTTGGACTGCTTGGGCAGCCCGCGGGTACGCTGTCGCTTGATGAGGCGTCGGCGATGGATTTCGGGCTCGAAGCAGGCACCTTGGACAGCTATCGCCGGGGGGACAATGAGCTTCGCCTTCATTATGATAAGGACGGGCTACTAAAGACAATATGGCTTGTAAAAGCCGATGACAGGAAGTAAGGATATTCGTTTTGCCAGCAAATAAATCGACAGTCAATATCAGATCAACAGACAGAGGCGGGGCGGTTACGCTGGTAGCCGGCATACTTTCCCTCAGCATAGGCTTTGGTCTGCTGATCGGCATTACGCTACAGACGACCGCGCATACGGTGGTCATGTTCAAAGAAATGGCGCTTGGCCTGGCCGGCGCTCTGTATAGTTTCATTCCATTTGTGTTTATCTGGATGGGCTGGCTTTTATGTGTCAGCGCGCGACACTATATTTCTTTCCGCAGCTTTACGATTATGCTGATGCTGTACGCTGCGCTGCTGGCGCTGCTGACCATGCTGACGAGCGTTACCGGCTTTGGAACGCTGATGCAGTATATCCGCAGCGTAAACATGAACGTCAGACAGATCAGCCAGCCCGACAGCTATGGTGAGTATCTGGTTCGGGCCTACAATCGCTATAATAACCAGCTGAATCCGCTGCCCGGCGGAGGGGCGCTCGGTATGCTGGTCGCCTTTCCGGTCTGGAAAATACTCGGTCAGGTCGGCGGCGTGATCTTTCTGATTATTTCGATGCTTGTGCTGCTGTTTGCGCTGCTGCGCATCAACCCCGTCTTGATATATCAAAAATTCGAATCCTTCCTGCAGGGCGGCGCGCAAAAGCGGCCGCAGAGCGTGCAGCCGCAGCAGGATGCAGCCAAGGCATTTGAAACGGCGCAGCGGCCTGAACAGAGCTCGGCCGGTGCGGATGCCGGCAGTGTGCCTTATCAGCCCCAGACAGAGCCCTATTATGTAGACCCGCAGTCGGAGCCCTTCGTTTCTGCACAGCCGGGCAGTTTTGTCCCGCCGGAAGAAGTCTATGCTCAAACGGCCTGGCAGCAGCCTGCTGCCTGCAAAGAACGCCCTGAAGATCAGGGGTTTACCCCTGTTGAGCAGGACTTTTATGAACGCCTTGACCCTGTGCCGCCTGCTGCTGTGAAGACAAGACGTTCCGTCTGCCATGAACAGGCTGCATCAGCACGGCCCGCTGAGCCTGCTGCCGCACCTGCTCCTGTGACACAGGCGGTTGCTTCCTCAGAGTCCGCAAAGGCTGAAAAACGCGAGCCTTCTTCCAGTCCCGTGCAGGAGAAACCGATGGCCGCGCACCGCGGAGAAGCACAGCAGGCTGGAATGGCCGCGCCGCACTCGCCTTCGGTCGAATCTGTCAACCATACTGCTGAACCGAATGAAGTACCAGCGCGCACAAAGCCTGTCGAGCCCGTCTATCATCCCTCGTATGAGGTCTATGCCGGCCCGGAAACAGACCCTGTGATTGAACCGCAGCGCGTGGAAAGAGAGACAAGGCAGGAAAGGACAATCTCTCCGAGGTCGATCATTTCATCCGGGAGAATCAACGAGGTCGGCGTCGCTTCCGCAGTTCCTCTGACCGGTCAGCGCATTTCAGTGAAGCCAACGGCAGCGGCTTTGCAGGAAACCAGGCTGGATGGCACAGCTGCCCCGAAGCCTGTTGTCAAGCAAACCAGCATGCAGCTTGACGATTATCAGAAGCCTGCCCTGCGCCTTATTTCCTTACCGCCGCCGGATGCCAATCATGATACGACGGAAGAGGATACTGCGCGCGCGGAGAAGCTGATCTCTACGCTGGCCAGCTTTAACATTGCCGCAACGGTCAATCAGGTGGTGCATGGGCCAGCCGTCACCAGCTTTGGCATACGCCTTGCCGAAGGCGTCAACATCAATAAGCTTCGCAATGTCATGGATAACATCTCGGTGGAGCTGCTGGCAAAAAGCCCTGCGCGCGCGGAGATTCCCATCCCCGGCACGCCTTTGATCGGCATCGAGGTTTCCAACGAGAAGGCGTCCATGGTCTATCTCAGTGAAATACTCGATTCCCCCAAGATGAAGGAGCTGAAATCACCCACGGCGGTGGCGCTTGGCAAAGACATCTACGGTTCGCCCGTCATCTGCGAGCTGATGGATATGCCGCATTTGCTAATCGCCGGCGCGACAGGCAGCGGTAAGTCGGTCTGCATCAACAGCATTATTACCAGCCTCTTGTACCGTTCATCGCCGCGGGATGTCAGGCTGATTCTGATTGACCCCAAATTTGTTGAGCTGCAGCCATATAATGACGGCCCTCACCTTCTGTTGCCGGTGCTTGTTGATCCAAAGAAAGCAGTGATGGCGCTGGAATGGGTCTGCCAGGAAATGGATGAGCGCTATAAAAGGCTTGAAAAGCGGCGCGTCCGCAACATTGACGCCTATAACGCGAAGCTTGAACCGGATGAAGAGCCGATGCCACGTATCATTGTCATTGTTGATGAAATGGCGGATCTGATGCTGACGGCCGGCAAGGCGATAGACGAGCATATTAAGCGCATCACCGCCAAGGCACGCGCCGCGGGCATCTGTCTGATTCTGGCGACCCAGAGGCCTTCTGTGGATGTCATTACCGGCATTATCAAGGCGAACATCCCCAGCCGCATTGCTTTTCAGGTTTCTTCGCAGATTGACAGCCGCACCATTCTCGATTCCCAGGGGGCGGAAAAGCTGCTGGGCTATGGCGACATGCTGTATTTCCCGCGCACGCTCAAGGCCCCCAAGCGTGTGCAGGGGTGCTTTATCAGCGATGCCGATGTAGCCTCTGTGGCGGATTATGTCAAGAGCCATAACCAGACCGAGTATAACAGCGATATTATGGAGCACATAGAAAAGGAAGAAAAGAAGGAATCCGGCGGCGGGCAGAATGGCGGTGGCGGGGGAGAAGAGGAAGATGATTCCTTTGATGAATTGCTGCCCAAGGCCATCGAAATGGCGGTGGAGGCAGGGCAGATGTCCATTTCGATGCTGCAAAGGGTTCTGCGCGTCGGCTATGGACGGGCAGGCCGGTTGATAGATGAAATGGCCCGCCGCAACATCATCAGCGGCAATGAGGGCACCAAGCCGCGCAAGACGCTGATTACCCGCGAAGAATATCAGCAGCTGTTTGAAGATGAAGCGCCGTTTTGAGGTTCTCTAATCAGATCAAAATGCGCGATACCCCATAAACGAAACCCTTCCGGGGACAACAATCCGGAAGGGTTTCGTTTATGGTATTCATTCGGCTTCTTCATAAGCGAACCTGCGAGGCAAAGGGTGTTTTATAGATTGGCTTGATGCAACGAAACTGCTTGAAAGGGAACATAGAAGATGATTGACGAGTAAAAAAAGGAGCCGCCTTGCAGCAGCTCCTTTAGGTAGTAGCGTTTATTCTTACTTCGCCATGCCGGCAGCCTTTTCAAGGGCTTCCATGTAGTGGCCGATGTCCATGGTCACGGAAGTAGCCAGGTCGGCCAGATCCGGCACGCTGGGGTGCTTCTCGTCACGGGCCTTGGTGGGGGTAGCCAGAACCTGCTCGACAGTCTTGCCAACGCAATACTCTTCGAATGCGGCAATCTGCTCAAACCACTCTTTGCCGATGGAGCTGGCATTCTTCATGCCATAGCCGTCGCCCAGTTCAATCTTGGAGGGGATAGCGGCATACTCGCCCTCGGCCAGTTTGCCTTCGCCGTCAAACTTGGTGCGGATCTGAACGGTATCAAAACGGACGGACTTGATTACGCCGTTGTCATCCAGAACGACGGAGCAAACGATGGAATCAACAGGAGCCTCGCCGGGATACACTTCGCCGTCTTTGGTGCCGGCATCCTTCACTTTGCCATAGTTGGTCAACAGCGCCAGACCATGGGTATCGGCAAGGGCAACGGAGAACAGGCTGACCATCAGCAGGGAAACGAGAACCAGAGCAATCAGTTTTTTCATCCCAAAATAACCTCCTCAAGTTATGGTTATAATTTATCATGAACCCATGATTCCGTCAAGAGAGAAATGTGGGGATTCACCAGAAAAGTGAACAAATTATCACGCATTAATTGTATCAAAATAAAGCCGTTTTCCTTGACTGCTTATCTGCTAAGTGATAACATTACCCCGCGCTATGCGTTGACGCAGATAGGAAGGGATTAGGTGCTGAGGTTTCTTGATTCTGACCAGTTGACATTTAGCCCGGGCGTCATTTGCCTTGGTTTTTTTGATGGGGTCCATCTGGGCCATCAGGCCATTGTCAACAGGGGAAAGACCGTCGCTGCAGAACTGAATCTGCCTCTGTATGTCCACACCTATGAGATACCCCCGGCCAACGTGATTAAACATCCGATGGCTGTAAAAGAGATCAGCCCCCTCCCCGAAAAGGCTGCGCTGCTCGAGCGGTTGGGAGTGGATACCGTGGCAGTCAGCCGGTTTGACCAACACATGATGCACATGGACGGCGGTGTTTTTTTTGTTCATGTCCTGCTCGGCCGTCTGCAGGCAAAACATGTGGTTGTCGGATATGATCACCGTTTTGGCTTCAAAGGCAGTACTGATGTAAAGGCTCTGGCTGAACTCTGCAGAGAACATGGCGTGGGCTTGAGTGTGGTGGACGCGGTGAAGCTGCCTGACGGCAGAGAGATTTCAAGCACAGCCATCAGGACAGCCTTGACGCGCGGCGATATCGATCTGGCTCAGCGGATGCTGGGCAGGCCGGTGGAGCAGGCGCTGAAAGATAGATTTTCACTTGTGAACGGGGAGAGAGAAAAGGTGGAGGAAGGTTTCGCATGAAGAAAAAGATTGCAGCCTGGATTGCCCTGGGGCTGATCACACTGGTTGCCGGGCTGATGCTGGCCCTGACAAATGAAGTAACCAGTGAGAAGATTAAGACACAGGAGATTGAGGCCAAGGAACAGGCGCGCAGGGATGTACTTCCCGCGGCTGAAACCTTTGAAGCCGTTGAGATGGAAGATCTCACCCCCCTCAGCGAGCTGTTTGCCGGCAAAAAGGGCGATGAGGTGGTCGGCTACGTCGGCATGATGAATGCCAATGGCTATGGCGGCCCCGTACAGGTGATTGCCGGCATTGACAGCGAGGGCAAGGTTACGGGTATTTCGGTCGGAGGCAGAGATTTCTCCGAAACCGCCGGGCTTGGCGCCAAATCGAAGGAACCCGCTTTCATGCAACAATTCGCCGGAAAGGCAACGCCAATCCGGGTGGTGAAGTCGGCGGCTGACCGCGGCGACAATACCATTGACGCGATTACCGCCGCGACCATCACCAGCAATGCGGTGACCGGCGCTGTGAATAAGGTGGCTGATAAGGTCAACGCTTATCTGAACCCGGATGACGGAAAGCCCGCGGAAGGGACGACCTATACCGCTGAAGCGCAGGGCTATGGCGGCCCTGTGGCTGTTTTTGTCACGGTCAAGGATGATGGCACCATCAGCGGCCTTGTGATTGGCGACGATCGTTTCGCGGAAACTGAAGGTTTTGGCATGGGCGCGAAGGAACCTGCCTTTACCAACCAGTTCATCGGCAAAACGCTTCCTATCACACTCGGAGATATTGACGCTGTCTCCGGGGCGACCATTACGACAACTGCTGTTGTTGACGCTCTGAACAAGGCAATTGAAGAAAAGAACGTGGTCGCTCCCGCTGCGCCTGAAGGCGTGCGCTATACCGCCAGCGAGCAGGGTTTCGGCGGGCCCGTGGCAGTGTTTGTCACAGTGAAGGATGACGGCACCATCACCGGGCTTGAGATTGGCGACGATCAGTTCAATGAAACCGAAGGCTTCGGCATGGGCGCTAAAGAGCCCGGCTTCATTAACCAGTTCATTGGAAAGACGGTTCCCGTTGCCCTGGACAATATTGATGCGGTATCTGGCGCCACGATTACAACAACGGCTGTTGTGAACGCCATTAACCGTGCCTATGAAGAAAAGCTGGTGGATGAGTCGGCCGCACAGCCTGTAGAAGCTTCGGCCGTTCAGGAAAAGCCTTCCGAAGAGCCGCAGACCGAACAAACCGCGGTTGTTATCCCTGAGGGGGCACGCACTGAATCCGCCTCTTCCAAGGGCTTCGGCGGCCCTGTTGGCGTGACCATTTGGCTGAATGACGATGATACAATCGCTGCCATTCAGGTCGGCGATGACGACTTCGCGGAGACGGATGGCATCGGCAGCCGCGCCCGTGAGGAAGAGTACACCAAGACCTTTATCGGCAAGAAGGTGCCGCTGGCTGAGGGCGATGTCGATACGCTGAGCGGAGCGACCGTGACCAGCGCGGCAGTGATCAAGGCCATCAACAAAGCTGCTGAGAAACTGGGCATTACGGCGGAAGCTGTCCCTGCCGCGGAAGTGACTGAATCGCCGGTGGAAGAGACTGCCGCGCCTGCTGAAGGTAAAACGGCGACTTCTTCCTCGAAGGGCTTTGGCGGCCCTGTTGCGGTGGCTATCACTTTAAACGACGATAATACGATCGCCTCGCTGGTTGTCGGCGATGAAGACTTCGCGGAGACGGACGGCATCGGCAGCCGTGCCCGTGAAGAAGAGTACACCA
>CAYZTQ010000090.1:0-3076 GCA_964481445.1 uncultured Christensenella sp.
GTCTGAACAAGGGCTGGGAGTTTACCCCGGTATGGAGCGAAGCCTTCCTGCGGGGCGAAGGCAGCGCGGAAAAGGTGCGCCTGCCCCACACGGTGAAGGAGCTGCCCCTCCACTACATCAATGAGAAGGATTATCAGATGATCTGCGGCTACCGGCGCAGGCTGGAGCTGCCCAAAGACCTGACGGGAAAGCGTGTCTTTGTGCAGCTGGACGGCGCGGCCCACATCGCCGGCTTGTACTGCAACGGGCAGCTGGCGGCCTCGCACGCCTGCGGCTACACGGCCTTTCGCGCCGAAATCACACCCTTTATCCGCCCGGGAGAAGACAACCTGATTGCCGTCCGGCTCGATACCACCGAAAACCCCGCCGTGCCGCCCTTCGGCTTTGTCATCGATTACCTGACCTACGGCGGGCTCTACCGCGACGCCTGGCTGGATATCCGCAGCGAGCGCCATATCAGGGATGTTTTTGTGCATACGCCCGAGCTGACGCGAGCCTGCGTCTCGGTCACGCTGGATGGCCATGGGCAGGGCGGCAGCCTGCTGGTCGAGATACTGGACGAAGCCTCCGGCGCTCTGCTGGCAAGCCGCGAGCTGCCCGCCGGCGAGGACGCCGTCAGCCTTGAACTGGCCTGCGCAAACGCCAAACCCTGGAACATAGAAAGCCCTTCCCTTTCCCTGTGCCGCGTCACGCTGAAAGACGAGGAAGGCAGGCCCTGCGACAGCCAGGAAACCACCTTTGGCTTCCGCACCGCGCGCTTTGAGAAGGACGGCTTTTACCTGAACGGCGAAAAGGTGTTTATGCGCGGCCTCAACCGCCACCAGTGCTACCCCTATATCGGCTACGCCGCCCCCGAAAGCCTGCAGCGGGAGGATGCGCGCATCCTGAAGCACGAGCTGCAGCTGAACGCCGTGCGCACCAGCCACTACCCGCAGAGCCGCTGGTTTATCGACCAGTGCGACCGCGAGGGGCTCCTCGTGTTTACAGAGATCCCCGGCTGGCAGCACATCGGCGATGAAAAGTGGAAGGAGCAGGCATGCGAAAACACCCGCGAGATGGTGCTTGAGTACAGAAACCACCCCAGCATCGTGGTCTGGGGCGTGCGCATCAACGAAAGCCAGGATGACGACGCCCTGTATGAGCGCACAAACGCCATCGCCCACAGCCTTGACCCCAGCCGCGCCACCTCCGGCGTGCGCTACCTTGAAAAGAGCAGCCTCAAGGAGGATGTGTACAGCTTCAACGATTTTTCGCACAAGGGCGATAACCCCGGCTGCCGCCGCAAGCGCGACGTGATGAAGGAGGAGGACAGGGCGCTGCTCATCACCGAGCACAGCGGGCACATGTTCCCCACCAAAATCTTCGACCCCTGGCGCATCCGCCAGTCGCACGCGCTGCGCCACGCGCGGGTGCTGAACGACGCGATGGCGGACGGCGAGCACGCGGGCTGCTTTGGCTGGTGCATGTTTGACTACCCCACGCACCGGGATTTCGGCTCGGGCGACCGCGTCTGCTACCACGGCGTGATGGATGCCTTCCGCAACCCCAAGCCCGCGGCGGCGGTTTACGCGAGCCAGGGCGAAGAAAAGCCGGTATTGTACGTCACTTCGCCCATGCACATCGGCGACTACCCGGGCGACGACCCCGGCAGCGCCTGGATCCTGACCAACGCGGACGAGGTGGCGCTGTACAAGAACGACGAATACGTTACCACCTACAGGCACAGCGATTTCGCGGCGCTGCCGCACGGCCCGCTCAAGGCGGACGACACCATCGGCTGTCTTCTCGAAACCAGGGAAGGCTTCAGCAAAAAGAAGGCCGCCGCGCTGCGCCGCATGCTGATCGCCGCCGGCAAAAAGGGGCTTTCCAACCTGTCTCTCATCGACAAGGCTCGGATGGGCTTTGTCATGCTGCGCTGCCATCTGGGCATGAAGGAGGGCATCGACCTGTACGGCAAATACATCGGCAACTGGGGCGGCGAGGCCACCCGCTGGCGCTTTGACGCCATCAAAAACGGGCAGGTCGTGCAATCGCTCGTCAAAGGGCAATCCACCGCCCTGCGCCTTGTCTGCGAGGCGAGCGGCACCCTTTTGCAGGAGGGCGAGAGCTACGACATGGCGGCCGTGCGCATCCGCATCGTGGATGAATACGGCTGCCCCGCCGTCTACGCGCAGATCCCCGTCAGCCTGAAGCTGACAGGCCCGGCGCAGCTGGTCGGCCCCGCCTGCGTCACGCTGGAAGGCGGCAGCGGGGGAACCTACGTCAAAACCGCCGGGGAGGCCGGAAAGGCGAGGCTTGAAATCGCCTGCGACCTGACGGAAAGCGTATCGATCGATTTTGAGATAAGGAGCGCGGCGCTATGAAATTCACCGGCAAACAAACCGCGGCCTACGGCATCGGGGCCGTGGGCAAGGACATGATGTACGCCCTGTCGGCCACCTACGTCATGTACTATTATCAGGATCTGCTGGGCCTTCCCGCTGCCTTCGTGGGCCTGATCCTGATGCTGGCCCGCATCTTCGACGCCCTCAACGACCCCTTCATGGGCATTCTGGTCGCCAAAACCCGCTCGCGCTTCGGCCGCTTCGTGCCCTGGCTGATGAGCGGCTCGGTGCTCAACGCGCTGGTCAGCTACGCCATGTTCGCCGCGCCCCGAACGCAGGGCAGCGCTCTGATGGTCTACTTCGCCGTCATCTACACGCTGTGGGGCGTCACCTACACGATGATGGACATCCCCTTCTGGTCGATGATTCCCGCCGTAACCGAGGAACCCAAAGACCGCGAGCGCCTCTCCGTGGTCGGCCGCACCTGCGCGGGCGTCGGCTTTGCCATCGTGCAGATGGGCACGCTGATGGCCGTGCAGTTTCTGGGCGGCGGCAGCGAGCGGGCGGGCTTCGCGCGCGCAGCGCTGCTGGTATCGGCGCTGTTCATCCTCTCGCAGCTGGTCGTCTCCCTGTTCATCCGCGAAAAGCAGAGCGGCAGGGTGGAAACGACCACCGTGCGCGAGATGTTCCGCTCGCTGATTCAAAACAACCAGGCCATGGTGACGGTGCTGACCATTCTTTTTATCAACTCG
>CAYZTQ010000090.1:3176-7594 GCA_964481445.1 uncultured Christensenella sp.
TGGGCGGCGCGAACTGGAAGGCGGATTACACGCTGTTTACCACGGTGGGCGGCGCGGCGCAGATCCTCGGCATGATGGGGCTCTACCCCCTGCTTCGAAAGCGGCTCTCCAACCCCGCGGTGTTCAAGATTTCCCTCGGCATGGCGGGCTTTGGCTACGCGCTGCTGCTCGCGCTGACGCTTTCGGGCCTTGCTGGCTCGCTGCCCCTGCTTTGCCTGTGCGGCGCCTCCATCTTCGCGGCCAACGGCATGCAGTCGGTGCTGACCACCGTCTTTCTCTCCTCCACCGCCGATTGGGGCGAGTATCAGACCGGCCGGCGCGAGGAAAGCGTGATCTTCTCCATGCAGACCTTTGTGGTCAAGGCCGCCTCCGGCTTCTCGGTATTCATTTCGGGTCTCGGTCTCAGCCTGATCGGCCTCAGCGGCGACACGGCGGAAACCGGGGCAATCGCGGCGCAGAGCGCCTCCACCATCCTGGGCCTGCGCCTCCTGATGACCATCCTGCCCTCGCTCGGCCTGATCGCCGCCTTTGTCTTTTTCTCCCGCCGCTTCAGGCTGACCGACACAGAGACCGAGCGCATCGCGGCGGAGCTGAAGGCGCGGAGGCTCGGAAACGCAAGCAAATAAAAAAAGCCCGGCAGGGCCGACAGCAAAATCTGCTCGTCCTGCTCAGCAATCCGCTTTCTGCTTGTTTTCTTTCAGCGGCAGCTCCATCACAAAGGCTTTGGTATAGGGGGGCGGCATCGGCGCGATCATCAGCCGGCCGCCCGCCTGCTCGGCGCAATCCCGTGCGATAGACAGGCCAAGGCCGTAGCCCTGCCCGCCGCGGCTTTCATCCAGCCGGACAAAGGGCTCGAAAATCCGCCTCCGCTGAGCAAGGGGGATATCAAGTCCGTTGTCGGCAACCAGAATGCGCAGCCGCTTTTGAAAGCCCCTGCGTATGCGCTCCGTTCTCACCAGCACGGCGCTGCCGGGCGGGCAGTGCCGGAGGGCGTTGAGCAGGATGTTCTCAAAGGCCCGCCTGAAGCGCTGTCCCTCCACCAATACCGTCGCGTCCTCCTGAAGCTCGCAGGCAAGCGTCATGCTCTTTTCTTCAAAGTCTGCATAATGCTCGGCGATGACGGCGCGCAGCAGCGCGTTGACGCGAACCGGCTCCGGCCGCGGCGCCGTGCCCGCGTGCCCTGCGCGGGCATAATCCAGCATCTCGCCCAGCATTTCTTCCATTTCAAGGGCCTTGCGGTGGATGGTTTCGGCGGCCTCCCGCCGCTCTTCCTCCGCCTGCATCCTGCCTGTGGAAAGCGCGCGGGAGAACCCCCTGATACTCGTCAGCGGCGTGCGCAGATCATGCCCCAGATCGGCCATCAGGCGCAGACGTTCCCGCAGCTGCGCTTCGCTTTGCTGCCGGATGCGCCTGCGCATCACCCTCGAAAAGAGCAGGACGAAGAGGGTGTAAAGCCCGATATCCGTTACAAGATAGACAGCGATGTGCAGCCCGCCCGGCTGCTGGCCGGGCAGCTTTGACACCAGCAGGGTAAAGACGCTTTCGGTCAGCATGGTGGAAAGGCCCAGCACCAGCGTGTAGACCGTCAGGCTCCTGACGAGATAGCGGCTCAGCCCTTCCCCGTTTCTTCCCATTTATAGCCTATCCCCCGAACGGTTTTGATCCGGTCTTCTCCCGTTTTGGCACGGAGCTTGTTGATGCACACGCGGATGGCGTTATCATTGACCGCGCCGAAATCACCCCAGCCCGCCTCATAGAGCTGGTCGAGCGTCAGCACACGGCCTCTTCCCCGCATCAGCGCCTCCAGCACGCGGGTCTCGGTCGCCGTCAGCTCATAAGCAATCCCGTCCTTCACCGCCAGACAGGCCTTCGGGTCAAAGCGCAGGCCATCCGATACCAGTATTTCGTCCTGCTGCTGCGCCCCCCGGCCGGCGCGGCGCAGCAGCGCCCTCGCGCGCAGCAAGAGTTCCTCCGGGTCAAAGGGCTTGCACAGGTAATCATCCGCGCCGCATTGAAAGCCCAGTACCTTGTCTTCCAGCATGGTTTTCGCCGTGATCACGAGGATGGGTACCTGCGGGTCGAGCCGCCGGATTTCGCCCATCAGCTGAAAGCCGTTCATCTCCGGCATCATCAAATCGATCACCGCGAGCGACACCTCATGGCGCGAGAAAACCTCCAGCGCCTCCCGCCCGTTTCGGGCGGCGATCAGCCGTCCCAGCTCTTTGAGATAAAGCCTGCACAGCGACAGGATATCCGGGTCATCGTCCGCAATCAGGATGGTGTGCGCCACTTGCGTCTCCTTTAGATCAATCGATATTGCCCCCAGTACAGCAGCAGCGCCATCAGCAGCGCCAGGGCGGCGGCCGGTCGCAGGAAGCCGAAACCCTCAGAGGGCCGCTTCCCGCTTCTCAGCCCATAGTACAGGATGAGCGCGAGGGCCGCAATACTCCCCGCGGCCAGCGCCGCCGTATAGCCATTCAGCGCCGCGCGGGCCGGGCTTTCCTGCCCCCCGATGAAGCCGAGGCCCGCCAGATAGACAAGGCTGATGAAAGCGCCCGACAATCTGAGCAGATAGGGCGCCAGCGGCTTTCTCTCCCTCCCCCTGAGGCGGCGGATGATGCGCGCGGCGCTGTGGATCAGCGCAGACAGCAGGAACCCCAGCATCAGCAGCAGCATGGCAAGGGCGGCGCCCAAAATGAGAGGATAGCTTTTCTTCGGGGTCTGAGCGAGCGGCACCAGCTGACTGCCGTCCGACCAGAGGCTTTGTATCTGCCCGTCCCGCGTTTCCAGATAGAGATTTTCCACCATCTCGGGGCGGTTTACCACGCGGTAAAGGCCGCCCTGCCGCCTGGTTGCGACAAGGCGCAGATCGTCTGCGCCGAAAAAGCCGGCGATGCGCATCAGGGCGGAAGTCAGCGACGCCTGATCGCCATCCGCCTCCAGATGGTAGGCGTTGACATAGCTCAGCAGGCTGTAATAGGGCAAACTGAAAGCATTGCGGGGAGAGACATAATAGCCGCTCTGGGGCTGCGTTTCCTCATCGGGAAGGTTTTGCGGCCGCGCGGCGGGCCCCATCAGCAGATGATTGAGCGCGCTGCATACCGCATTTGTGTAGGCGGTATTCGACAGCAGTACAAAGCCGATACGGTGAGCGGGCGCCAGCGACAGCTGCGCGGTGAACCCGTCGGTATTGCCCGCATGCTGACAGCCCCTGCCGCCCTCCGCGTTCATGGTGAAGAGCCCGTGCGCCATGCCGTCTCCGCCGGGATAGGGGGCAAAGCTGTCCTGATAGAGCAAATCAAAGGTGGATTCCTTTGCGAAAATGCGCTGATCGCGCGCGAGCAGCGCGATGCCGAGGCGGGCCAGATCCTCCGCCGTGCCGCGGACGCCGCCCGCGTGGTAAAGCGATACGCGCGAAGGAGCGACGGGCAAAAAGCCGCCCGCCCCGTCCGCTGCGCTGCCCTGCGCCATGCCGCCGGGCGCGCGATCCGTGTTGACGCCGCAGGAAGCCATGGAGAGCGGCTCAAAAAAGCGTCGCTTCAGATAATCTTCAAACGGCAGGCCTGAAACCCGCTCCGCCGCGCAGGCGGCCAGCGCACAGCCGAAGTTGGAGTAGGCGCTGACCGTACCCGGACGGAACCGCTGAACAGGCAGAGCCTGCAGCAGCGCTCTTTCAAGCGTCATGGGCTCCACGCCCTCGGGCGCGATCATGTCGAGCGGATACTCCTCAAAGCCCGCCCTGTGGTTCATCAGGTCGAGCAGCGTGATGGGCCACTTCAAACGCAGCGACTGATAAAAATCGGCAGGCAGACAGCGGCTGATATCCTCCTTTAGCGAGAGCCTGCCTTCTTCCTGCAGCTGCAGGAGAGACAGCCACACCAGCGTCTTGCTGACACTGCCGTACTCAAAGCCGGTCTCTCGCGGCAGCACGGGCTTTTCCCCCGCGGCGTCCGCCCGGCCGAAGCCCTGCGCGTGCAGGATGCCCTGATCCGAAAAGATGACCAGCGCAAGGCCGCGCGCCTCGCTGCCCGCGGCTTCCTCTGCAATCTGCACGGCCTTTTCCGTAAACGTCCGCGCCGAAAGCCCGGAGGGCGTCATCAAACCGTCCTTCTCTCCTGCGCTCGCTGTACCCACCAGCAGCATCAGGGCGACGATTAGGGCTGCCAGCCCCCGTCCCTTCCCCTCCCATACATTTTCCATGGTTTTTCCTCCATCTGTTTATTCAACCGGAGGATATCACCCGAGCCTTTCTAAAGTGCACGCCGAACATTAACTGAATATTAAAAAACCGCGGTTTTCTTCGGAACCGCGGCCTAGAAATAAATATACTTATTGAAGCCTTAAAACACTGAACAGCAAAAAGTCATACCAAACGAAAACGTTAACGCGCAGAGAGACGACGGATTTTTTCGTTTTTG
>CAYZTQ010000091.1:0-7517 GCA_964481445.1 uncultured Christensenella sp.
CTCCTAATGTTCCATACTTTGGTGAAAAACTGACGGTGCCGGAGGGTGTATTCAACACTTTCTCTTCGACCCAGTTCCCATCAATAAACAGGAGGGCAGATAGCTGAACATAATCTGATATTCCGGCAATGCTGTAGGTTGCTGTGATTGTGCCGCCTGCCTCAACGGTGTTCTTATCTATGTCAAGTGTAATCACAGGCTGTGCCTGCGCCTGCGGAGCCGTATAAGGCAGCAGAGCAAACATAAGAACAAGGGATAATAGAACCGCCATGCATTTCTTCGTATTTACCATGTCGCGCCTCCATATAAAAATTTTCTATACGAAATATAGCACCCTCATACTCTTTTGTCAATAGATAAACAATATTACACCAATAATGACACGTAACGAAAACGAGAAGTAATACCCATAGTAGCGGAATCCCTGTGGCTTGCCCATTCTTTCCCCTGGGTAAAGTTGTGAACTTCAGGGTACTCTATCGCGTTTTCATAAAACCTTATTAATACCCATTCAACTTGTTAACGCATCGTAGCGGCGATACATTTAAAGAAAGAAAACGCGGTATTTTAAACGGATCTGTGTAAAAAACTAATAAGTGTTGATCTGCGTCCCGATCCAGACGCCGCTGTCGTTAAACAGATAGACGGTACCGTCAACTGAGTATTGTCCTGTTGCCATAGAGCCATCGGATTTCAGATAGTACCAGCTCTTACCCTGCTCTAACCAGCCCGTGCGCATGCTGCCGTCACCATTCATGTAGTACCAGGCGCCGCCCGCGTTGATCCATCCGGTCTGCATGACGCCGCTTGCGTTCATGTAGTACCAGCTGTTTCCTGCCTTCGCCCAGCCCGTTGCCATGGAACCGTCTGGCTTCAGGTAATACCAGCTGCTGCCGGATTTGACCCATCCGGTCTGCATCGCGCCGCTTGCGTTCATATAGTACCAGGTACCGCCGACGTTGACCCATCCGGTTCTCATCAAGCCGTCGGTGCCGAGATAATACCAGCTGCTGCCCTGCTGCAGCCAGCTTGTCTGCATCACGCCGTCGGCGTTGGCATAATACCAGTATTCCCCGTCAACGATCCAGCCTGTTTTCATGGCGCCGCTTTCCCAATCAAAATAATACCAATTGCCGTCATGTTTCATCCAGCCGGATTTTGTCAAATAGTTGCCTGGCTGCAGGTAATACCACTTGCCCTGATCCTGTTTCCAGCCTGTCTGAGGCACGCCGCCTGCGAAATAGGCCCAACCTTCCTCATAGATTGTGTCATCCCATCCTCTGAGCCAGCCGGTATAGATGCATCCCGTAATGGTAAAATCAGAGGAAGAACACCATTCCGAATAACCCGTATCCGGATCTTCCACCAAAAGATCGAAGAAACCGGAATTCATGCCGCCGGGAACAGAGACTGAGGCGCTGCCGGTCCTGCCTGTGCCGGTTGGATTGGGGAGGCTGATAAAATGTGGTTCTGTAACCAGGGGGCCATACTTCATCCTGGTAGCAATATCCACCGCTGTGACCCTCGGATTGATGCCGCCTTCAATCCTCCAGGAAACGGCAGCGATACCGCCGGGAGCTGTGCTGGCTGTAGTGACGAAACTGATATTCACCGGAGGCGGTGAGTTTGTAATCGTAAATTTCTTCGAGAAAGCACTCGTATACCCGCCTGTTCCGTCATCCGCGGTGATTTCAATCATTCCGCTTGCTCCGTACTTTGGAAGAGTAAAAGTGAAGATGCCGCTTGAGGCCGACAGAGACCTGTAGTCTTCTTCATTCCCATCGACATACAGGTAGGCATCAATATTGCCGGCTCTTCCGGTTACACTGTATGTGGCGGTGATGGTTCCACCGGCTTCGACCGAAGTCTTGTCCAGCGTGATGCTGACAGCGGGCGCTGCCTGCGCGGTGATCAGCAATAGCAGGGAAGAAACCAGAACCAGAAGAAAGAATAAAGGCACATATCTTCTTGCTTTCATTGACCGATACCTCCGATGTTTTTATGTTAGAATTATCCCACTCTCTCCAATTAATGTCAACTTTTTGTCAAAAAGAATATTTATTCTTCTAAAAAATCAGGTGCATGCTGAGGCCTTCAGCGTGACTTTCATTCTTCTATTTATCTTTATTATGTAAATAAGATTAGTTTCTGCATCTGAGTACAGGATCATTCGATGGGAAAGGGAAAAGAGATTGTTATTTTGCGGAATTAAAAGAAGATGTGACCTTATATTTACAGCGACATCATTCTGCGTCGTTTATGCCCAGCAGGACTGAATAAAATTATACTTTGCTTTTATTTAAGGTTCATAAATTTTAATTCCAGTAGCTGATAGTTTCTCTTCGAACGGTATAATAATATAATAATGTAGTAATAACACAAAATCAGTTTGTTCAAATATCGTTATACTGTGGTGATTTTAGTCAGAAGCTGTGCGGGAGGAAGCTTGATATAGCGCTGCCACGCCTGCGTTTTCACTCCTTGCCTCGAACGATCCTCTTTACTACTTTGGATGTATCAGTAAATTATATAGGTACTAAAGAGACCTGCTCTCAAGTCATTAAAGTTCTTGGCTCCGGGGCTTCTTTCAAGAAGCCCCGGCGTTCCCTCCGTCCCCTTCCGTTCCTCCCATCTTCCCATCAAAAAAGAAGCCGCTGATTTTTCGGCTTCCTTTGCTGTTCTGTCTTTCTTTCCCAATCAGTTGTTCAGATTCTTCCTGTTGCTGACGCGCAGGCGGGCCATGGCGCGGGACATCATGGAGCGGGCGAGGTAATACTCCTGCAGGCTCTTTTGCTGGCGCAGGCGGGCCTGCGCGGCGCGGGCGTCGCGCTCGGCGCGTTTCTGGTCGATCTCCCACGACCATTCGGCGGTCTGCAGCAGCAGCAGCACATGGTGCTGGGTGATGGCGGCCACGCCGGCGGAGCAGGCGGCGATATCCGTCGTCTCCTTGCCGTTTTTCTCATAGGTGACGCGGATTTCGCCCTCGATGACGGAGACGACCATGGGCTCGTGCCCCGGCTCGATGCCGAACTCGCCGTCCGGCGCGGGCAGGATGATGCGGTCCACATGGCCGTCGTAAAAGGCGTGCTCGGGCGTGAGGATGCTCAGGTGAATGGGCGCGGGCTTAGCCATTGCGGCCATCCTCCATCTTATGGGCCTGCCGCCTGACATCCTCCAGGTCGCCCGCCATGAAGAAGGCGGCCTCGGGCAGGTCATCCGCCTCGCCATCCACAATGGCCTTGAAGGAGGCGATGGTATCCTTCAGTTTGACGTAGCGGCCGGGGATGCCGGTAAACACCTCGGCCACGAACATCGGCTGGGAAAGGAAGCGCTGGATGCGCCTGGCGCGGTAGACGGTCTGCTTGTCCTCCTCCGACAGCTCTTCCATGCCGAGGATGGCGATGATATCCTGCAGCTCGCGGTAGCGCTGCAGCGCCTCCTGCACGCGCCTTGCGACCTTGTGATGCTCCTCGCCCACGATGTCGGGGTCGAGGATGCGGGAGGAAGAGTCCAGCGGGCTGACGGCGGGGTAGATGCCCAGCTCGGCCACCTGGCGCGAAAGCACGGTGGTGGCGTCCAGATGCGAGAAAATGGCGGCGGGGGCCGGGTCGGTCAGGTCGTCCGCCGGCACATAGATGGCCTGCACCGAGGTGATGGAGCCATCGGAGGTGGAGGCGATGCGCTCTTCCAGCGCGCCCACCTCGGTGGCCAGCGTGGGCTGGTAGCCGACGGCGGAGGGCATGCGGCCCAGCAGGGCCGAGACCTCGCTGCCCGCCTGAATGTAACGGAAAATGTTGTCGATAAACAGCAGCACGTCCTGCTTTTGGCTGTCGCGGAAATACTCGGCGAGGGTCAGGCCGGTCATGGCCACGCGCATGCGCGCTCCCGGCGGCTCGTTCATCTGGCCGAACACGAGGGCCGTCTTATCGATAACGCCGGACTGGTTCATCTCGGTCAGCAGGTCGTTGCCCTCGCGGCTGCGCTCGCCCACGCCCGTAAAGATGGAGTAGCCGCCGTGCGCGGTCGCGATGTTGTGGATAAGCTCGAGGATCAGCACCGTCTTGCCCACGCCCGCGCCGCCGAACAGGCCGATCTTGCCGCCCTTGGCGTAGGGCGCGAGCAGGTCGATCACCTTGATGCCGGTCTCAAAAATCTGCGTGACGGGCTTCTGGCTGGCAAAGCTCGGGGCGGCGCGGTGGATGGGCAGGCGCTCCCTGGCCGTGGTTTCCCCCTTGCCGTCGATGGGGCGGCCCAGCACGTCCAGCGTGCGGCCCAGCATCTCGGGGCCGACCGGCACGGTGATGGGCGCGCCGGTGGAGCGCACGCTGAGGCCGCGCGACAGGCCCTCGGTGGCCTCCAGCGCGATGCAGCGCACGGCGCCCTTCAGGTGCTGGCTGACTTCGACCGCCACCTCGCGCGCGCCGTCCTCCACATACAGCAGGGTGTGGATGGGCGGAAACTCCCCCGCGGGGAAGCTGACATCCAGCACCGGGCCGATGATTCTCTGTACTGTTCCCTTAGCCATGTTCTCTCCTTTGTAGGGGCTTATTCCTGGGGCTGCGGGTTGCCTCCGATGATCTCGGATATCTCCTGCGTGATGACGGCCTGCCGCGCGTGGTTCAGCTCAAGGCTGAGCTTCTGCAGCATCTCGCCCGCGTTGCGGGTGGCCGAATCCATCGCCGTCATGCGGGCGTTATGCTCGCAGGCGTAGCTCTGCACCAGCGCGGAATACACCATGCCGGTCAGATAGTCGGGCACCATGGCCTCCAGCACCTCGGGCGCCGAGGGGTGGAAGCTGAGGCCGGTGGGCGCGTGGTAAACATCCGCGGCCCGAAAATCCTCCGGCAGGATGGGCAGCAGGCGCATCACGGTCGGCTGCCACTGGCCCACCTTCTCCATGATGGTGTAGATGACGTAGACCTCGTCAAGATCCTTGGCGCGGAACATCTGGCACAGGCGCAGCGTGATCTCGCGCGCGTTGTCGAGCACCGGGTCCTGGATGATGTGCACATAGTCGGTGCAGGTCGCAAGGCCCAGGCGGCTCAGATACTCCTGCGCCATGTGGCCGACCGGGAAGACCGCGCGTACGTCGAGCCCTCCTTCGAGGATGGTGCGGCGCGCCAGCTTCAGCAGCTCGCTGTTGTAGCTGCCGCACAGGCCCTTGTCGCCCGCGATGACGAGGAAACCGGCCTTTTTGCCGTGCTGCCGGTAATAGGGGTTTTTGATTTTAAAATCGCTGCTTTCGATGATGAAGCGGATGCCGGAGCGCAGGCGGCGAAGGTAAATGAAATTCTGGTCATGCATGCGCATGGCCTTTTTCATCTTGGCGGACGAGATCAGGTACATGGCCTTGGTGATCTTGCCTGTATCGCGCACCACGCCGATGTGGTGGCGCACCTCAGCGATCGAGTTCATGCCTTCTCCGGTTCTTTCTGCGCCTTGTACTCATTTTCCCACTCGCGGATGGCGGCCGCCAGCTCTTCCTCAGCCTCCACGGTCAGCTCGCCGCTTTTTTGCAGCGTGTGCGCCACATGCGGGTGCGTGCCGTTCAGATAGGCGGGGAAGAGGCGCTTGAAGTCGCGTATCTCATTAAGCGGGGTGTTGTGCGACAGGATGCCGCGGGTGGCAGCGTACAGCAGGGCCACCTGCACGGGCATGGCCAACGGCGCGTCGTTCTTCTGCTTGAGCAGCTCGCTCAGGATGCCGCCGTAGCGCAGCATATCCTGCGTGCTCTCATCCATGTCGGAGGAGAACTGGGCGAAGACCTGCAGTTCCCTGTACTGGGCCAGCTCCAGACGCAGCTGGCCGGATACCCTGCGCATGGCCTTGATCTGCGCGGCGCCGCCCACGCGGCTGACGGACAGGCCGCCCGACACGGCGGGGCGCACGCCCTCGCGGAACAGCTCGGTATCCAGAAAGATCTGCCCGTCGGTGATGGAGATCACGTTGGTGGGGATATAGGCGGAGATATCGCCGGCCTGCGTCTCAATGATGGGCAGGGCGGTCATGCTGCCGCCGCCGCGCTGCTCGGACAGGCTGGCCGCGCGCTCGAGCAGACGGGAATGCAGGTAGAACACGTCGCCGGGGTAGGCTTCGCGGCCCGGCGGGCGGCGGAGCAGCAGCGACATGGCGCGGTAGGAGACCGCGTGCTTGGTCAGATCGTCATAGACCACCAGCGCGTCCTGCCCGTTTTCCATAAACCATTCGGCCATCGCGCAGCCCGCGTAGGGGGCGATGTACTGCATGGTGGCGGAATCGCTGGCCGTGGCGCACACGATGGTGGTATAGGCCATTGCGCCCGCGTTTTTGAGCTTTTCGATGATCTGCGCCACGCTGGAGGCCTTCTGGCCGATGGCGACGTAGATGCAGGCCATGTTCTTGCCTTCCTGATTGAGGATGGCGTCCACGGCCACCGAGGTCTTGCCCGTCTGGCGGTCGCCGATGATCAGCTCGCGCTGGCCGCGGCCGATGGGCACCATGGCGTCGATGGCCATCAGGCCGGTCTCCATGGGCTTAAAGACGGGACGGCGGTCGAGGATGCCAGGCGCGGGCGATTCGATGGGGCGCAGCGCGGAGGCGTGGATGCGGCCCAGGTTGTCAAGCGGCTGGCCCAGCGGGCTGACCACGCGGCCCAGCAGCTCCGGCCCCGCGGGCACGGACAGCACCTGCCCCGTGCCGAAGGCGCGCATGCCGACCGCGGCCTGCGCGTCGTTGCCCAGCAGCACCGCGCCCACGTTCTCTTCTTCGAGGTTCATCACGATGGCGTAGGCGCCGGACTCAAACTCGAGCAGCTCGCCCAGCTTGCAGCCGCCCAGACCGTCCAGCTGCACCACGCCGTCGCCGGAAGACAGCACGCGGCCCGCGCCGCGGATATCCGCGCGGCGCTCGTAGTTTTGCAGGCGGCCCTTCAGCTCTTCGGCGACACTTTTCCAGTCAAGCATGCCGGTCCTCCTTATCCTGCAGGGCGGCCAGCACATGGCGCAGCTGCGCCTGCACGCTGCCGTCGTACACGCGGCCCAGCAACTCCACCCGGATGCCGCCCAGCAGCTCCTCGTGCAGGCACTCGGTCAGGCTGACCTCGCGCCCCAGCAGACGGCTGAAGGTCTCTTCCACCCTGCGGTGCGTTTCTTCTGATAGGGGCTTGGCTGTCAGCAGCAGGCCCCGGGCTGCATTTTCCATGCTCAGCCCACCTTTTTAAGAAAATCGTCGATCATCTGCTGATGCTCGGACTGCCTGATCTCGCGGCCCAGCACCTTTGAGGCGATTTCGACGCTCAGCGCGGCGGTCTCGTCGGCCATGGCTTCGCGGGCGTTGGCAAGAATATCCTGCGCCTCTTTGCGGGCCTTTGCGAGAATCTCTTCCGCCTGAGCCTTCGCGTCGTCCACGATGCTCTGGGCGCGCTCGCTGGCCTGCTGGGCGCCGGATTTGAGGATATTCTGCACCTCATCCTGCGCGCCGCGGTTCTTTTCCTGCGCCTGCGCGTATTCCTCTTCGGATTTTTTCAGCGCCTCGTCCGC
>CAYZTQ010000092.1:0-3549 GCA_964481445.1 uncultured Christensenella sp.
AGGAGATACCCATGGCAAAGCAAAAATTTGATCGCTCCAAGCCGCACGTAAACATTGGAACGATCGGGCACGTAGACCACGGCAAGACGACCTTGACCGCGGCGATCACGATGGTGCTGGCGCGTGCCGGCGGCGCGACGGCGATGCGTTATGACGAGATCGACAAGGCGCCGGAAGAGAAGGCGCGCGGGATCACGATCAACACCTCTCACGTTGAGTACCAGACGGCGACCCGGCACTACGCGCACGTGGACTGCCCCGGCCACGCTGACTATGTCAAGAACATGATCACCGGCGCCGCGCAGATGGACGGCGCGATTCTGCTGGTCTCGGCGCCCGACGGCCCGATGCCCCAGACCCGCGAGCACATCCTGCTGGCCCGTCAGGTTGGCGTGCCCTACATTGTTGTGTTCATGAACAAGACCGACTTGATGGATGACCCGGAGCTGCTGGAGCTGGTTGAGATGGAAGTGCGCGAGCTGCTGAGCAGCTACGACTTCCCCGGCGACGATATTCCGATCATCAAGGGTTCCGCGCTGAAAGCGCTTGAGTGGGTGCAGACCCATGACGGCGATCCGCATGACGCCCCCGAGTGCGCCTGCATTTACGAGCTGATGGACGCTGTTGACAGCTACATCCCCACGCCCGAGCGCGCGGTGGATCGTCCCTTCCTGATGCCCGTTGAAGACGTGTTCTCGATCACCGGCCGCGGCACTGTGGCCACCGGCCGTGTTGAGCGCGGACAGGTCAAGCTGAACGACACCGTCGAGCTGGTCGGTCTGATGGACAAGAGCCGCAGCCTGGTCGTGACCGGTGTTGAGATGTTCCACAAGCTGCTGGACATGGCGGAAGCGGGCGACAACGTAGGCCTGTTGCTGCGCGGCATCCAGCGCAACGAGATCGAGCGCGGCCAGGTGCTGGCCAAGCCCGGCTCGATCAAGCCGCATACGCACTTCTACAGCGAAGTGTACGTGCTGACGAAGGAAGAAGGCGGCCGTCACACGCCGTTCTTCAACGGCTATCGTCCGCAGTTCTACTTCCGCACGACGGACGTGACCGGCAGCATCAAGATGCCCGAGGGCGTTGAGATGGTGATGCCCGGCGACAACGTGCAGATGGAAGTGCAGCTGATCACCCCGATCGCGATTGAGCAGGGCCTTCGTTTCGCCATCCGTGAGGGCGGCCACACCGTCGGTTCCGGCGCCGTCGCCAGGGTTATCGAAGACTAAGTTCCGGGGCCTCGCGGCGGGCCACCCCGCCGCGGGCGCCTTCAGTAAAACCACCAAGAAAAGAGGTGCTCGGCAATGGCAGCTAAGGACGCACGCGCAAATATTGTCCTGGCTTGCACCGACTGCAAGCAGCGCAACTACACCACCAAGAAAAACAAGAAGAACACCCCTGACCGCATCGAACTGAGCAAGTACTGCCCCTTCTGCAGGAAGCATACAGAACACCGCGAAACGAGGTAAGCAGCATGTCTGAAAAGAAGAAGAGCATTGCGAAGACAGAGGAAAAACCGAATTTCTTTCAGAAAGTGGTTCGCTTTTTCGCTACCCTGCCCGCCCGCATTGCGCGTCCCTTCCAGAACATGTGGCGCGAGCTTAAGAAGGTGACCTGGCCCACCCGCAAGGACCTTCTGAACTATACCCTGATTGTTCTGGCGTTCATGGTGTTCATGGGCGTGGTCATCGGCCTGCTCGACATGGGCTCGAGCCGTCTGATCGCGCTGATGATCGGCTGACAAGGCCGCAAGCAATAGGAGAAGCAACATGCCCCAAGAAAACACAGGTACGCAAAGCGCTCAGTGGTACGTCGTTCACACCTATTCCGGTTACGAGAATAAGGTGAAGGACAACCTTGAGAAGGCTGCGGAAAACAACCGTATGCAGCACCTGATTCAGGAAGTCGCCGTGCCTGTCGAAGAGGTCGCGGAGATCAAGAACGGCAAGCGCACGGTCACCCAGCACAAGACCTTTCCGGGCTATGTGCTGGTGAAGATGATCATCACCAGCGAGTCCTGGTATGTCGTGCGCAATACGCGCGGCGTAACGGGCTTTGTTGGCCCCGAAAGCAAGCCGGTCGCTCTGACGGACGAAGAAGTCGACGTCATGCTCAACAGCCGCCCGCAGGCGGAAGCCTGCAAGATGGTTGTGGGCGAGGAGATCCGCATCCTGTCCGGCCCGCTGGAGAACTTTACCGGGGTTGTGGAGTCCATCGACCTGATGCGCTCCAAGATGCAGGTGAAGGTCAAGATGTTCCTTGGGCGTGAGATGCAGGTCGAGATCGATATCGACCAGGCAGAGAAGTTATAAGAGGCAAAGGCCTCTTCCCCGCGTGGGAGGCGCTGAAGGCGCCGACATGACCACATTGATGAGGAGGTGCCATTTAAAATGGCCAAGAAAGTTTCAGCATATATCAAGCTTCAGGTGAACGCGGCGAAAGCCACGCCCGCTCCCCCGATCGGCCCGGCCCTGGGCCAGCACGGTGTGAACATCCCCGGCTTCTGCAAAGAGTTTAACGAGCGTACCGCCAAGCAGGCGGGCCTGGTTATCCCGGTCGTCATCACCGTATACTCCGACCGTTCCTTCACCTTTATCACCAAGACGCCTCCGGTTCCGGTGCTCATCAAGAAGGCCCTGAACCTTGAGACCGCCAGCGACAAGCCCAACAAGAACAAGGTTGGCAAGCTGACGAAGGAGCAGTTGCGCGAAATCGCCACCACCAAGATGCCCGACATCAACGCGGCCAGCATCGAAGCCGCGATGAGCATGGTGGCCGGCACTGCCCGCAGCATGGGCGTCACCGTCGAAGAGTAAGAGGAGATTGTGGGAGGACTTTGCGCCGTTACCACCACAAGGAGGAAAGAAGCATGAAACACGGAAAGAAATATTTGGACTCCAAGAAGCTGATCGAGTCCACCAGGCTCTATAATCCGGCGGAAGCCATTGCGCTGGTCAAGCAGACCGGCAAGGCCAAGTTTGACGAGACGGTGGAACTGTCCATCCGTCTGGGCGTAGACCCCCGCCACGCTGACCAGCAGGTCCGCGGCACGGTCGTTCTGCCCCACGGCACCGGCAAAAAGGTACGCGTCCTGGTCTTTGCCAAGGGTGAGAAGGCGGACGAAGCCCGCGCCGCAGGCGCCGAGTATGTCGGCGAAGCGGAACTGGCGGACAAGATCAAGAACGAGAACTGGTTCGATTTCGACGTCGCCATTGCGACCCCCGACATGATGGGCGTGGTCGGCCGCATCGGCCGTATCCTGGGCCCCAAGGGCCTGATGCCCAACCCGAAGTCCGGCACCGTAACCGCTGATGTGGCGAAAGCCGTTGAAGAGGTGAAGGGCGGTAAGGTGGAGTACCGCGTCGACAAGACTGCCATTGCGCACGTGCCGATTGGCAAGGTGAGCTTTGATGAGGAGAAGCTGGTGGAGAACCTGACCACGCTGATGGAGGCCGTTGTCAAGGCCAAGCCCAGCAGCGCCAAGGGCACCTACCTGAAAAGCCTCTTCCTGTCCACGACGATGGGCCCGTCCATCCGACTGAACGGCAC
>CAYZTQ010000092.1:3649-7308 GCA_964481445.1 uncultured Christensenella sp.
ATCCCGCGCGTCATGATGCCTGCAAATGTAAAAGTGATATTTCCACATCCTCAACGCGCCTTCTGATGGTATACTGGACGTGAGGAGACGCGTCCGGCTGAAAGCTGTCTCCTGTCTGAGAAACAACCCGGAAAGAGCGTCTGCGCCTTGCGTATGCGGGAAAGGAGAAGGGGATGCGGAAACTGTGCGGTCTGCTTGCCATATTTCTGCTTCTTTTTCTGCTGCCTGCCGGCGCCGAGGGCAGCAGGCCCATGGCGGAAGTGGTCTTTCTGCCCGGCGGCAAGGCGGACGCCGCCATCATCATGACGAAAAACAGCACGGTGCTGATTGACGCCGGCACCAACAAAATGGGCAAGGGAATCGTCGCCTTTTTGAAAGAACGGGGGATTGGACGGGTCGATGTCCTGTTCATTACGCACTTTGACAAGGATCATGTGGGCGGTGCGGATCAGGTGCTGAACGCCCTGCCGGTCGATCTGGTGATCGAGCCTGACTATGAGAAGGAAAGCAGGCAGCGCTCGCAGTACCTGGCGGCGCTTGCGGCGTCGCCTGATACACGCCTTGAAACGCTCTCAAAGAACGTCGACCTCGATCTGGACGGCCTGCATTATGATATTGATGTGGCCAACGCGGCTTTTTACGGTGAAGACGAAGAGAACGATTTTTCACTGGTTATCCGCGTGATTGCGGGCGAAGCGAGCTTTCTGTTCGCGGGTGACGCCGAAAGCATGCGCCTGGCCGAACTAATGCGGGAAGGAAACCTGAAAAGCGATCTTTTGAAGGTGCCGCACCACGGGCGGATCGACAAGCTGAGCGCCGCCTTTTTCAGGGCCGTTGGCGCTCGCTATGCCGTGATTACCAGCGATGAAAAGAACCCGGAGGACGCTTCTGTGCTGAGCCTGCTGCACGGCCTCGGCACCGAGGTCTATCTGACGCGCAGGGGAAAGGTGACTGCTCTGACCGATGGGAAGAACATTGAGATGCGGCAGGAAAAGCCCTGACTTCTGCGTAGAGTGCGACTACCTTGAGAAATAGGATGCATGGAAAAAAGGGTGGCATGGCCGTGACAGAGGCAGGCCAAATCAGGTATAATAAGTTAAAACCTTAGCATGATGGAGGACGACTCGATGGAAACTGTTATTGCTCCCAAGGCACCCGCGGCAATCGGACCCTACAGCGCGGCTGTAAAGGTCGGCGACCTGGTGTTCACCTCCGGTCAGCTGCCCGCTGACCCGGCCACCGGCAATCTGGTGGAGGGCGTTTCCGCCCAGACTGAGCAGTCGCTCAAGAACCTCAGCGCTGTGCTGGAAGCGGCCGGATCCGGCCTTGACAAGGTCATCAAGACCACCTGCTTCCTGGCCGATATGGGCGATTTTGCCGTGTTTAATGAGGCATATGCCAGGTACTTCAAAGAGCATAAGCCCGCCCGTTCCGCTGTGGCCGTGAAGGCCCTGCCCAAGGGAGCGCTGGTGGAAATCGAGTGTGTCGCGGCGCTTAAATAATACTGATTGAGCGATTGTTAAATACAAATATCCCGGCCAGTCAATGGTCGGGATATTTGTATATAGGATACGGCTTTTATGCCTCGGTTTTTTTAGCCCGGGGTTTTTTGGCGGCCTTGGGTTTTTCCTCTGTCTTCTCGGTGGCTTTGGCAGGGGCGGCTTCCCTGGCTGCCCTGGCTTTCTCCGCCTTGCTGTCCGCCTTCGGTTTCGCGGCGGGCTTGGCAGCGGCGGGCTTTTTCACTGCCGGTTTTTTGGCCGCGGGCTTTTTGACGGGAGCAGGCGCCGCTTCGGAGGCGGGTTCTGCCGCCGCTTCCTGCTCCGGGGCCGCGATCTTCAGCCCGGGGCTCAGGATGGAGGTGTAGAGCGATACATACATTTCGGCCGAGTGCCGCCAGCTGTAATCGCCGCTCATGCCGCGCTGCATCAGAAGCTTCCAGATGTCGGGCTTCTCTTTGTAGAAGGACAGAGCACGCCGGATGGTGTTTAGCATGTCGTGGGCGTTGTAGTTGAAGAAGCTGAAGCCGTTGCCCGCGCCCGTGTACTCGTTGTAGCTCAGCACGGTGTCCCTGAGGCCGCCGGTCTCGCGCACAATCGGCACAGTGCCGTACAGCAGGCTGATCATCTGGCTCAGGCCGCAGGGCTCAAACTGGCTGGGCATCAGGAAGATATCCGCGCCCGCGTAGATGCGGTGGGCCAAGCTGTGATCCATGGAATAGCGGGCGGCGACACGGCCGGGGTAATTCTGCTCCGCCCAGCTGAAGAGGTTGATATAGCGGCTGTCGCCCATGCCCAGCACCACCAGCTGCACATCCTCGCGCATGATGTCCGCGATCACATGGTCGACAAGGTCAAGGCCCTTCTGGCTGGACAGGCGGCTGACGATGCCGATGATCGGCACATCGGGCCGTACCTCAAGCCCCAGCTGCTGCTGCAGGGCGCGCTTGTTGACGGCTTTGGGGGCCATGTCAGCGGCGCTGTAGCGCTGCTCGATCAGCTCGTCCTTGGCGGGGTCAAACTCCGCGGTGTTGATGCCGTTGAGGATGCCGGTCAGGTGGTTGTTTTTGGCCCGCAGCAGCCCGTCCAGACGCTCGCCGTAAAAGCCGGTCTGGATTTCTTCCGCATAGCTGGGGCTGACGGTGGTGATCTCATCGGCGTAGACCAGGCCGGCCTTCAGGTAGTTGGCCGCGCCGAAATGCTCCAGCTTGTCATCGGTAAACAGGCTGTCTGAAAGCCCCAGCACATCCTGCACCTCGTTGATGCCGAAGATGCCCTGATACTGCAGGTTGTGGACGGTCATGACCGTCCTGATGTGGCCGTAGTTCTCCAGGTGGCTGTACTGCGTGCGCAGCAGGGCGGGGATCATGCCCGCCTGCCAGTCGTGCGCGTGAATCAGATCCGGCTCAAAGCCGACCAGCGGCAGGAAATTGAGGGCCGCGCGGCAGAAGAAGGCAAAGCGCTCATACTCGTCGCCACCCATGCCGTAAATATAGTTGCGGCCAAAGTAATAGCGGTTATCCACAAAGTAGTACACCACGCCGTCCTGCACCAGCTCTTCGATGCCGCAGTACTGCCGACGCCAGCCGAGCTGTATCTCAAAATCGACCGCGTGGCGCATCTGCGCCTCATACTTTTCGGGGATGGCGGCATACTTGGGCAGAATTACGCGCACATCGTGACCCTTCTGCGCCAGCACAGGCGCGAGCGAGCCGACCACGTCGGCCAGACCGCCCGTTTTGATAAAGGGCACGCACTCGCTTGCTGCAAAAAGAATTTTCATAGACATCTGCTCCTTTCGGCGGGCTGATTGCTCAGTCCGTCAGATACTCATATCCTTGGGCACAACCAGAGGATAGGTGGGGGAACTGATCAGGCGGGCGCTTTCCTGAATGCTCACCTGCTTGTCCAGTATAACATTTTCTATCTGCGCGTCACGCTGAATCACCGAATCCTGCATCACAATGCAGTTTTTGACGACGGCGCCGGGCCGCACGGTGACGCCGCGGAAGAGGATGGAATCGTACACCTCGCCCTCAATCACGCAGCCGTCCGCGATCAGCGAATTGCGCACCTTGCTGCCCTGCGCGTACTGCGCGGGCATTTCGTCGCGCAGCTTGGTCCAGACCGGGTGCTTGCGGTTGAAGATCAGCGCGCGGTTCT
>CAYZTQ010000093.1:0-7129 GCA_964481445.1 uncultured Christensenella sp.
CCTTTCGGCCAAGGCCTTCTTAAATCAGAAAGCATTATAACAATTCATAAACCGCCTTGCAAGAACGTTTCACGCTCCGCTTTGGGCCTGCGGGTTGCATCCCAAAGTTTGTTACGGACGGAGGCGGAGATGTTACGGCGCGGCCACCCAAGAAACCGCGCTACGGTAGAGAAAAAAACTTCTTTGGGGATAAATTTTCGGAAAATATTGTGGATTTCTTTCAAAACAGGTACAAAATGTATTGTTTTTTGTTATGTCACCTGATATAATCTACCATATGTAGTAGGAAAGAGGAACCGGCGCAATGAAACCTTTGGCGGCATTCATTTCAGTTCTTTGGCTGATAGCGTTTTTTGCCCTCTTTTTTTATATGGCGCGCGAGCGCAGGCGTGAAAGGGAGCTGCTGAACGCTTTGCGGCGCAGCGAGTTGTACGCGCGGCTGCGTCGCAAAATCGAGTATCTGATTCAAAACTACGAAATCGATCAGTTGCGTGTTGAGCAGCACGGCGTGACCGTGACCTCGGTGATGCCCGCGCACACGCTGCTCAGCTTTGATTTTAAGCAAAACGGCAACAGCAAGCGCGGCTGCGACGCTTCGCGCCTTTTCATGCAGCTGATTTACAGCGATTTCCCGCTGCTGGCCGCCCGGGATATCTATAAGATTTCCCGCTACCGCGTCTACCGCAGCAACGGAAAAATGGAATATGGATTCAGCTTCACCATGCGCCGCAATTACAAGGAAAGGCTGCTGCGCGACAGGATGATGGCGCGCGCGCGCATTCTGTACTGAGGCTTTTACAGCCTCGCCCCGAATTCCGGCAGAGCCGGAAGGCGCTGATCCAGCGCCTGCTCCACATAGCGTTTGAACGCAAGCAAGGGAACCTGCCCCGAGGGCGGTTCCGTTTTTTCTATTCCGTCTTTCAGCACGCCGCGCAGCCAAAGCACCGCTTCCGGCTCCACGCGCAGGCTGCCGTCATCCTTTTGATGGCAGGCACTGCATACAAGCCCGCCGGCGGGGAAGGACAGCCAGGCGGCTTCACCTTCCCGGATGCGCTCTTCGCAGACGGCACAGTGCTCAAGCCGCGGCTTGTAGCCGCTGAGCGCGGAGAAATGCAGCAGAAAAGCCGTAACCACCAGGCGCGCATCCAGCTGCGAATAGGCAAGGCGCGAAAGACTGCGGCTGATCAGAATCAAGAGATGCCGCTGCGGCTCCTCCGGCTGCGCTGCCAGCTCCGCGCAGCGCAGCAAAATGGCCGCGTAGCTCAATTTATCAAAATCGTTTCGCAAAGGGTAGAAGCTGTCTTCCACCTGGCAGGAGGTGACCATTTCATGCCCTTTGCCCTTGTACAGCACATAGTCTCCCAGCGTAAACAACTCGCTTGATGCCATCAGCGGGCTGTTTGGCTTGCGGCAGCCTCTGGCCACCGCATCCACCCTGCCCCGCTGGGGCGTCAAAAGCGTGAGAATACGGTCGTTCTCTCGCCAGTCCGCCCGCCGGAGCACCAGGGCCTTTGTGCTGGTATAGGCCACTTTTCAGCGCTCCTCCCCCATGAAGAAAACGGCTACCGTACCGGGGCCGGAGTGGGCGCCGATGACCGCCCCGATGGGCGAAACGAAAATCTCCTCCACAAAGGGTAGCTCTTCCCGGATCAGCCCCGCCAGATACTCGGCATCCTCCGGCGCGTCTCCGTGGCTGATGAACACTTTCTTTCCATATTCCTTTCTGGCGTGTTCCTTCGCGGCGTCGGCCAGCGCCCGCAGCGAGCGCTTGCGGCCCTGCACTTTCTCAAAGGCGACCAGTTTTCCCTCCCGGTTGACCTTGAGAACAGGCTTGATGCGCAGCATGCTGCCAAGCAGGGCGGAGCTGCGGCTGAGGCGTCCGCCGCGATACAGGTGATTGAGATCGTCCACCGTAAACCAGTGGTGCACCCTGAGGCGGTTTTCGAGCACCCACGCGGCATTTTCTTCAAGGCTCATGCCCTTGGCACGGTTCTCAATCACCCGGTCGAGCAAAAGCCCGATGCCCATGGAAGCTGCCAGGCTGTCCACCACTTTGATCTGCGCCTCCGGCCGTTTCTCAGTCAGCTGACGGCTGGCCGACAGGGCGTTTTGTACCGAGCCCGAGATACCGCTTGACAGGGGCAGGCAGAGCACGCCCTCCCCCGACGCCGTAATTTCCTTAAACACGTCATAGTAGGCGGAGATGCCAATCTGCGAGGTAACGGCCTTTTTGCCGTCCCGCAGCTGTCCGTAAAAATCCGAGCAGCGCACCTCATCCCCCACGTTGTAGGTATATTCCTGCCCGTCAATGCTATAGCTCATGGGTAGCAGGCTGAGCCGCTTGTGCGCGAAAGCATAGGTCTTGGGCAGATCCGAGCACACATCGGCAACAATCCAGTAATTCATCCAATTCCTCCGGCGGTCATTTTCGTTCATTGTAGCGATTCGCCCTTCGGCGCGTCAAGCGCTCTTTATGTTGGCAGGGAAAGCAAAAGCATGTATAATACTGTAGCCGGTAAGATAAAAGCAAGGAGCTGATGAGATGGTCAACATGCAGGCCTTTGTGAAGGAGCTGAACCTGACGGTCCTCTCCGGCTCGAGCCATGACACCTGGGATCTGAGCACGCCTGAAATCAACCGTCCCGGCCTTGAGCTGATTGGTTTTTTCGAGCATTTTGCTCATGAGCGCCCGCAGGTGATGGGCAATGTCGAAATCAGCTACCTCGAATCTCTCTCGCCGGACGAGCGCTCGGCGCGGCTTGAACAGTATTTTTCCTTTTCCATCCCGGTCATCATCATCTGCCGCGGGCTGATGCCGCATAAGGAGCTGCTGGAAATCGCGCGCAGGCGCGACGTGCCCATTTTGCAGTCGCAGGATTCCACCACCGCCTTTATCGTAGACGCCATTTTATACCTGAACAAGGCGCTGGCCCCGCGCACCACCAAGCACGCCGTGCTGGTGGACGTGTACGGCACAGGCATCCTGATCACGGGAGAGAGCGGGGTCGGCAAATCCGAATCGGCGCTGGAGCTGATCAAGCGCGGCCACCAGCTGGTAGCGGACGATACTGTGGATATTATGAAGGTATCCAAGGAGCGGCTGACGGGCGAAGCCCCGGAAACCGTGCGCCACTTTATGGAAATCCGCGGCATCGGCATCATCGACATCCGCGCGATGTACGGCGTCGGCTCGGTGCTGCTCAACAAGCGCATCGATATGGAAATCCACCTGGAGAACTGGAAAGAAAAAAAGGAATACGACCGTCTTGGCCTGAGCGAGGAATATACGGAAATCATGGGCGTGCGCATCCCCTATCTGGTAATCCCCGTGCGGCCCGGGCGCAACCTGGCCATCATCATCGAGGTGGCCGCCCGCAATTTCAGCCTGAAAAAGATGGGCTATTCGGCAGCGAAAGAACTGGACCGCCGCCTGAACGCCCTGATGAATTTTACAGAAGAAGCCTGAGGAGGAAACAGGGAGTATGTATTATATCGGTATTGACCTGGGCGGTACGCAAATCAAAGCGGGCATTATCAACGAGAAGGGCGATATCGTCGCCAAGGCGGAAACCGCCACGCTGGCCGAGCGTCCCTATCAGGACGTGGCGCGAGACATGGCGATGTGCAGCCTGAAGGCGCTTGAAGAAAGCGGCCTCACCTTAAACGACGTGGGCGGCATGGGCATCGGCATCCCCGGCCTTGCGGACAATACGACGGGCCGCGTCATCTTCTGCACCAACCTCGGCTGGTACGATATCCCCCTGCGCGACGAGCTGCGCAAATACCTGAACCTGCCCATTCTGATTGACAACGACGCCACGGTGGCCGGTTTTGCCGAAAGCGTCGCCGGGATCAGCCGCGGGCTGCATTCCAGCGTTTTCCTCACGCTGGGCACCGGCGTAGGCGGCGGCATCGTCATCGACGGCAAGCCCTGGACAGGCGCGCACGGCGTAGCCACCGAAATCGGCCACCTCACCATGGAGATTGACGGCATCCCCTGCACCTGCGGCAAGAAGGGCTGTCTGGAGCGTTACTGCTCCGCCACCGCCCTGATTCACATGGCTGAGGAAGTGTGCCTCAACAACCCTGACTGCGAGCTGATGAAAAGGGCGGGCGGCAACCCTAAGAACATCACCGGCCGCATGGTGGTCGACCTTGCCAAGGAAGGCGACGAGTACGCCCTCAAAATTTTCCACCGTTATACCAAGTATCTGGCGATTGCCATCAACACCATCATCTCCTTCCTTGACCCTGATATGATCGTGCTGGGCGGCGGCATCAGCCATGCGGGCAAATTTCTGATTGACGCGGTGACCGACAAGCTGCCGGAATATCTGATGTTCAAGACCCTGCCCTACAGCCAGATCGCCCTGGCCAGCCTCGGCAACGACGCCGGCATTATCGGCGCCGCCATGCTGAGCAAGGTCGGCCTTGATTACGAAGGATAAGCGACAATACTGAAGACTGTGAGGGAACGATTGCATGCAGACGACTCTGATATCTACTTTATATAAACAGACCCCCAAAGACGGCGGTACGGTTACTGTGCAGGGCTGGGTAAAGACCCTGCGCGACAGCAAGGCCTTCGCCTTTATTGAGCTCAATGACGGCACCTATTTCAAAAACCTGCAGGTTGTCTGCGATGAAACGCTGGCAAACTTCAGGGACGTCACCAAGATCAGCATCGGCAGCTCTTTGACCGTGACCGGCCAGCTGACACTGACGCCCGGCATGAAGCAGCCCTTTGAGTTGAAAGCGGAATCAGTGGTTGTGGAGGGGCTTTGCGCCGCGGATTTTCCACTGCAAAAGAAGCGCCACACCTTTGAATATCTGCGCACCATCAGCCACCTGCGGGCGCGCACCAACACCTTTTCCGCCGTTTTCCGCATCCGCTCGCTGGCCGCGCAGTCCATTCACCGCTATTTTCATGACCGCGGGTTTGTCTATGTGCACACGCCCATCATCACCACCAGTGACGCCGAGGGCGCGGGCGAGATGTTTCAGGTGACGACGCTTGACCTTGACAAGCTGCCGCGGGATGAAAAGGGCGGCATCGAGTATAAAGAAGATTTCTTCGGCAAGCACGCCTCGCTGACCGTTTCCGGCCAGCTCAACGGCGAGGCTTTCTGCATGGCCTTCCGCAACATCTATACCTTCGGCCCCACCTTCCGCGCCGAAAACAGCAATACCCCGCGCCACGCGGCGGAATTTTGGATGATCGAGCCAGAAATCGCCTTCGCCGACCTTGAAGACGACATGGCGCTGGAAGAAGACATGATCCGCACCATTATCTCGGATATTCTGAGAGAGGCGCCGGAAGAGCTCGCGTTCCTCAATCAGTTCGTGGATAAGACGCTGATCGAGCGGCTGGAGCACGTGCGTGATAGCGAGTTCGCCCGCTGCACCTACACCGAGGCGATCAACCTGCTGCTTGCCGCCGACCGAAAGTTTGAATACCCCGTTAAGTGGGGCATGGATCTGCAGACTGAGCATGAGCGCTGGCTGACGGAAGCACACTTCCGCCGCCCGGTATTTGTGTATGATTATCCCAAGGATATCAAGGCTTTCTATATGCGCCTGAATGATGACGGCAAGACCGTGGCGGCTGTCGACCTGCTGGTGCCCGGCGTGGGCGAGATGGTGGGCGGCAGCCAGCGTGAGGAGCGCCCCGAGGTGCTGGATCGGCGGATGGAAGAACTGGGCATGGACAAGGAGGCCTACAGCTGGTATGCCGATCTGCGCCGCTACGGCAGCGTCAAGCACGCGGGCTTCGGCATCGGTTTTGAGCGGCTGATCATGTATTTGACCGGCATGTCGAACATCCGCGACGTGCTGCCCTTCCCCCGCACCGTCGGCAACGCGGAGTTCTGATTTTTATCATTGCACACATTGATAATCCGGGTAGTTGAAGCTGCCCGGCTTTTATTTTTCTGCGATCGTTTCTGCAAAGGTCTTGGGGCTCATGCCATACTGCTGCCTGAAGGCCCTGAAGAAACCGCTGTAATCTAAAAAACCGCAGCGTGCATAGACCTCGCCGGGCTGACAGCCCTCGCTGAGCAGGTTGCGCGCGATGGTCAGGCGTTTCTTGCGCACATACTGAGAAAGGGTCGTGCCAAGCTGCTGCCTGAACCTGCGGGTCAGCGTGCCGCCGTCAAAGAAGAAAACGGTCTGAAGCTTCTGAAGCGACAGATCTTCTGCGATATGGGCATTGATGTAGTCAAACACCCTGTCCACCAGCTCGTCGCGCGCGCCCGATTGGTCAGTCGTCAGAGGCGGCGACGGGCTGAGGCGGCCGAGCAGGATCAACAGCTGCGTCACCGCAGCGGCGCGCATGGCTTCAGAGCCGTAGTCTGTGGTCTGCTGTTCCCGCAGCAGCAGGTCAAAAAGCGGCAGAATCATTTTTCTTTCCGTTTCCGGCAGCTTGATCAGGTTATTGCGGGCGCGCCTGGCCGCGTCAAAACAGAGCTTCAGGTTGAGCAGGTTTGATTGCGCCAGTTCCTGCAAATAGCGCCGGTCAATCCAGAGCACAATGCGCTCGTAGGGTTCTTTCGCCTGAAAGAGCGGCTGATGCAGCTCGCTGGGCGAAATGACCAGCAGATCGTCTTCCGCCAGCGGATAGCTTCTGTTTTCTATCTGATACTCCACCCGCCCGCTCAAAAACAGATAGACTTCATAAAAATCGTGATGATGCAGACCGATGTCTCCGGGATGCGCGTCAAAATAATGATAGATTTCAATATCATCGCCGCGCATGGTCTGCCTGGGGTTAAAGGCGCTCAGATTCCCTTCCATACACTCCCTCCCTCGCATCTCTCTGGCGATTGTAGAATAAGATGCATGGTTTTGCAATGCATGCCGCGCTGACCCGCACGCTACAATGCTTGAAAATCAATCTATTAAACAATATGATAGTATTTGTGCATGAAAGTTTCATTGCGAAACAAGGCGACAGACGTTTCGACAAATGGCGGGGTTCGCACAGCATCTACTCCGCATTTTGATGGGAATATGCTATACTGTAGAAGAAAAAGTCGGCGCTGTTGCCCTGATGCGCAGCCGCGTGTCGGAAAATATCAGCGCTCAAGGAGGAGGGCAGGCGTGAAGCTTCCTTTTCATATTGATTTGACAG
>CAYZTQ010000094.1:0-7077 GCA_964481445.1 uncultured Christensenella sp.
TTGCGAATTGAGACCGCCGAGGCCGATTGAAAACAGGAGGGCTGCGGCCCTCCTGTACCACCCATGGGGTTTGTCAATAGTCTGACCGCGCCGAAGGGCGCGGCATTGAGGAAATGACTTTTTGGATCAGTCTCAGGGCTCGGTCACGATGTCATAGGGCCAGCTGTTGATGCCGCCGAAATCGTAGATATTGGTATAGCCAAGGCTGATAAGCAGATTGGCCGCCTGCCGGCTGCGGTTGCCGCTGCGGCAGTAGACGAGAATTTCCCCGTTCTTGTCGGGCAGCGCCTCGGCCGCCTTTGCTTCAATCTGCCCCAGCGGCAGAAGGATCGCGCCCGGGATGTGGCCCGCGGCGAACTCGCTTTCCTCGCGTACGTCCAGCACAATCAATTCGTCGCCGCTGTCCATGCGCGCTTTTGCTTCCTCTGCGCTCAGCTTCCTGTATTCGGCCTTTGCCGCGGGCGTTTCGCTCGCAGAAGGCGCTTCGCTGGCAGCAGGGGTCTCGCTGACCGCGGGAGCGGCGGGCTGCGCCGCTTTGTTGGGCGCGCAGGCGCTGAGAAGCAGCGTGAGGCTGACCAGCCCCAGCATCAGCAAAAACAGTTTTCCTTTCATTTTGAACCTCTCATCCTCCATTATCGGGAGATTGCGCCGCGGTAGCTCATCATGCCGCCCACATTGGTGACATTGCTGTAGCCCATGCGCTTGATACCGCTAGCGGCCAGCGCGCTGCGGGCGCCGCTTGCGCAGTACACATAGATTTTCTCGTTCTTATTGAGCACCAGCGCCTGAATGTTGTCCAGCCTGTCCAGCGGCAGGCTGACGCTGCCGGGGATGTGCCCCTCCATATATTCCTCACGGGTGCGCACGTCAAACAGACGAATGGAAGAATCCCTGGCGGCCTCTTCCGCCGCCTGATTGATATCCGGGCCGGCCTTCGCGCCGAAGAAATTGAACATCCCAACATCTCTCCTTCATTCATACTACCGCAAGAGAATATATCCACCGGATATATACCTAGACGGGGTATGCGCAAGAAATTGTCCCGAAGGGATCTGGGTATACTCTTTCGATACATAGGGAAGGAGGGGTGGAGGATGAACCCTGACAAGGTGATCTGTCCCTGCAAAAAGGTGACAAAGGGCCGGATTCTGGAGGCCATGAAGGCCGGAGCGAAGAGCTTCAAAGAGGTCAGCGAGGCGACAGGCGCGGGCAGCAAGTGCGGCCACTGCAAGGACGATATCAAGAAGTTTATCAAAAAACACAGGGACGAGGTGTGAGCCCGGCAATCCTGTGCTGAAACGTAAACGAATGAAAGCGCATCTCTTGGCCTTTGCCTGAGGATGCGCTTTCTGCATGGAACCGGGCCTTTTATACGATAAACCCGACGCCCACCACGCCCGGCCCGGTGTGCGTGCCGATGACGGCGCCCAGGTCGCTGGAATAGATTTCCGCCTTCCCAAGCCGGGGGGTGAAGGCTTTGATGGTTTCTTCCATCAGGGCGGGGGCGTCGGCGTTGCCGAAGGAGACGCCGTAGCTGAGGTCGGGCTTCGCTTTTTCAAAATGCTCCAGCAGCGTCTTGATCACGTTCTTTTCGCCGCGGATGCGGCCGATGGCGTTCACCTTACCCTCTCTGACCTCGATCAGGGGCTTGATGCCCAGCAGCGTGCCGATGAAGGCCTGCGATCCCGAGAGACGGCCGCCCATCTTGAGGTATTTGAGCGAGTCGACCACCGCGTAGATGCGCACGCGCGGCGCGAGCAGGCGCAGCTGCTGCGCAATCTCAAGGGCCGAAAGCCTGCCCTCGTCGCGCAGGCGCACGGCATGCCTGATAAGAAGCGCCGTGCCGAAGGAGCCCGAGCAGGAATCGACCACATGGATTTTATCCGCCCCCACGGTCTCGGCCGCGTTCAGCGCCGAAAAATAGGTGGCGCTCAGCTGCGAGGAGATGGTGATGACGATGATTTCATCGCCCGCGTCGACGATGGGGCGGTAGGCATCCTCAAAATCCGCTGGGGGCACCTGCGAGGTGGTCGGCAGGGTTTTGGCCTCCCGCAGCTTGGCGTAAAAGTTTTTGCTGTCAAGGTCGATGGTGTCGCGGTAGCTGTCGGTGCCGAAATGGATGGTGAGGGGCAGCATGGTGATATCGTGCTGCCTGCGGTCCTTGTGGCTCAGGTCGCTCGTGCTGTCGGTGATGATCCGAATCATAAACGCTGATTCCTTTCCTTTGTAAAAAATGCCGAAATGCTCTTGAGGGCCCGCAGCAGGGCGCGCATCTCGTTTTCATCCAGCAGGCCGGCGACGCTTTCCACCATTTTCTCATGAATGCGGCGGTGGTCGCTTTCCGCCTGCCTGCCCTTCTCGGTGGGGGAAATGCGGATGCGCCTGCGGTCGCCGGGATCGGGGCTGCGCACCAGGTAGCCCTTCTTTTCAAGCGGGCCCACGGCGGCGGTCAGGGTGCCCGGCGTGACGCCGAGCAGGCCGGCGATGCCGCGCGCGCTGTTGCCGCCCTCCCGCTCTGCCTGACAGGCGGCCTCGATGACGTGCATTTCCGAGATCGACAGATCCCTATAGCCGAAGCTTTTTACATCCTGCGCTTCTATGCGCAGGATGCTGTGAAATACATCCACCAGAAAGGTATTCAGTTCCTCCTGCGGGGTCATGGTTAGGCCTCCTTCGGCTGGCGGCGGGCAACCGCAGCTGGTTTGAATATCAAATAATTTGATGTTCAAACAGATTATATGCAAATCCGGCGGTCTGTCAATGGCTGGCCGCGGTTCTTTTTGGTTTTCCCCTGTCTGCGCGGGCGGGGCTATGCTATACTGAGGCCAGTGAAACATGGGGAGGGCACTGGCTTGGCGGGACAGCTCTGGGTAAGGCTCATCAAAAAAACAAAGATCACGGGCGACAGCGTTATTCCCTGCCCGGAAGGGGATTGGAAGGGGGCGCTGGCGCAGGCCTGCCGCGAGCTGGATCTGTCTCTGCCCATCCTGCTGCCCAAGCATGAGCGGGAGTGGCAGGGGCACGGGCGCACGCGCTTTCTGGCCGAGCATTTTATGGAAAGCGTGCCCTTTGACCGCATGGAAATAGAATATTTCGACCCGGATGACCGCGATACCAGAAGGCGGTCGGACGACCCGCGCAACGGCTGAAGGGGCGCGGCTGCTGTGATTCACCTGCGCGAATGAACGAATACAAGGAGGGCGCCATGGCCACGCAGAAAGAACTGAACACCCAGTTGAAGGCTATCGAGACCAAACTGAAGGCCGCCGAGGCGAGGATAGAGAAGTATAAGGACTATATCCGGAAAATCGGCGAGGAAAAGAAAGAGCTGAACGCCCGCAAGCGGAAACTGGAGACGGAAAAGAACAGACTGTCTGCCAAAAAGCCCGCGGCGAAGAAGACGGCCGCGAAGACGACCGGCAAAACAGCGGCGGCCAGAAAGACGGCTGCCGCGAAGAGGACGACGGCCGCGAAAAAAACGACAGCCGCCCGAAAGACGGCGTCCAAAAAGAAAGACAGCCCCGGTTCCGCCCTGCTGGAGGGCGTGATGGATGAGGTGAAGAAGCTGGGCGTCGACCCCAAGGATCTGCTCGGCTCGCTGCTGGGCGGCAAGTAACCATCCCCATTCTGACGGACAGGAGGCCCTCTTCGCATGCTGTGGTGGATACTGCTATTGATTGCTTTGGCCTATATCGGGCTGCTTGTCTACAACACTGTCCGCTTTACGCCCCCCGGGGAGGAGGCGAGAAAGCCTGTGCGCGCGCCCGCGGTGACGGAGATGACGGCCGCGGTCAAGTTGAGCGAGCTGGTGAAGCTGCCGACCGTCTCCTACATGGAAGGCGAGGGGGAAGACCCCGAGGTGTTCGAGGCCTTTCAGGAAAAGCTGCACAGCCTTTTCCCCCGGGTGGCGGAGCGCTGCGAGCGCATGCTGCTGGGCGGCAAGGGCATCATCTACCGCTGGCCCGGCCGCAGCGGCGAAAAGCCCTCGGTGATGATGAGCCACTACGATGTGGTGCCCGCGCCGGATGAGAAATGGGTGCATCCGCCTTTTTCAGGGGCCATCCTTGACGGCTCTGTCTGGGGCCGCGGTACGCTGGATACCAAGTGCACGCTGGTCGCCGCCATGGAAGCGGCGGAGCAGCTGATCGAAAGCGGCTATGTGCCCGAGAACGATATCTATTTCTGCTTCGCGGGCGATGAGGAGGTGGCGGGGCCGACCGCGCCCGCTATCCTTGAAACCCTGCAGCAGGCGGGGGCAAAGCCCTTCTTCGTGCTGGATGAAGGCGGCGGCATTGTCGCCGACCCGCTGCCCGGCGTCAGCAGGCTCTGCGCCCAAATCGGCGCCTGCGAGAAGGGGCAGGCGGAGCTGGTGTTTACGGCGGAAGCCCTGCCGGGGCACGCCTCCCGCCCGCCGCGCCACACGGCGTTGGGGCAGGTGGCGCGCGCCATCCGCAGGATGGAGAGTTTTCCCTGGCCGCTTCGCTACACGCCCGTTGTACGGCAGATGATGGAGACGCTGGGCCGTTACGCCCGGCTGCCCTGGCGCTTTGTCTACGCCAACCTCACGCCGCTCAAGCCCTTCATCAGCCTGATTTCCGGGCTGAAGGGCGGCGAGTTTTCCTCGCAGCTGCGCACCACCGCGGCCTTTACCATGGCGGAAGGCTCTGCCGTTACCAACGTGTTGCCTCAGCGCGCCATGGCCAGCGCCAACACGCGCATGATGCCGGGCGAAAACAGCAAATCGGCCAGACGCCGCGCCCAGCGGCTGGTCAGGGGCCTTGGCGTCAAGGTGGAGGCGCAGGTTTTCAGCGAGCCCAGCCCCGTCAGCAGGACGGACGACGAAGTCTGGCAGACCCTTTGCGAGGCGGTTCAGGATGTATGGCCCGAGGCCGTGCCCGTGCCCTTTATGTACATGGCCTGCACCGATTCGCGCCACTACAGCCGCGTGTGCGAGCATGTGTACCGCTTCAGCGCCCTCCAGTGGAGCCGTGAGGAGCGCGCGCTGATGCACAGCTACAACGAGCGCATCAGCCTCAAAGCCCTTGGAAAAATGCAGGCCTTCTATCAGAGCCTGATGATGAAACTGTAAGGAGAATCAACGATGAAAAAACTGGCCTTTATCGGTATCGGCGTCATGGGACGCGGCATGGCCGCGAACCTGCTGAAGGCGGGCTACAGCCTGAACGTGTACAGCAGACGGGAAGAATCCGCCCGCGCGGTGGTCGAGCAGGGCGCCGTCTGGCAGAAGGACATCGCCTCCTGCGTGAAGGGCGCCGAGATGGTGATCACCATGGTCGGCTACCCGAAGGATGTGGAAGAGGTCTACTTTGGAAAGAACGCCATCCTTGACAGCGCCGAGCAGGGCGCGATTCTGGCGGATATGACCACCACCTCCCCGAAGCTGGCGGAACGCATCTTCGCGGCGGCCAAAGAGAAGGGACTCTTCGCGCTGGACGCCCCTGTTTCCGGCGGCGACAGCGGCGCCAGAAACGGCACCCTCGCCATCATGGCCGGCGGCGAGAAGGAAGCCTTCCGGCGCGCCCTCCCCGTGTTTGAGTGCATGGGCAAATCCATCCACTATATGGGCCGCGCCGGCAGCGGGCAGCACACCAAGATGGCCAACCAGATCGCCATCGCGGGCGCGGTCGCGGGCGTGGCGGAGGCCATTGCCTACGCAAGGGCGGCGGGCCTCGACCCCTCGGCGATGGTGGACGCCATATCGGGCGGCGCGGCGGGCAGCTGGCAGCTGAACAACAACGGCCGCAAGATGCTGGAAGAGGATTATGCCCCCGGTTTTTTCATCAAGCACTTTATCAAGGATATGGGGCTTGCCAGAGAAGAGGCGGAGGACAGGCGGCTTGACCTGCCCGTGCTGAACAAGGCGCTTGCGATGTATGAAGAGCTGGCTGCGCGCGGCCTTGCCGACGACGGCACGCAGGCCATCATCAAGGCCTACGGTAAAAATGAAGATTGATTTAAGGCCCGAGACCGAGGCAGATTACGCCGCCGTGGAGGCGCTGACGCGCGAGGCTTTCTGGAACGTGTACCGCCCCGGCTGCTTTGAACATTACCTGCTGCACATCCTGAGGGAAAGCGGCGGCTATCTGCCCGGGCTGCATCTGGTGGCGGGAAAAGAGGGAGAAATCGTCGGCAGCATCGTTTACAGCCGCTCCCGTGTGGAAAAGGAGGATGGGAAGACGATCGACACCCTCACCTTCGGCCCCATCAGCGTGCATCCAAAGGCGCAGCGGCAGGGCATCGGCAGCCTGCTGATCCGCCGCTCGCTCGATATGGCCCGACAGATGGGGGAGCGGGCGGTCATCATCACCGGCAGCCCGGATTACTACCACCGCTTCGGCTTCCGCCCGGCGGGAGACTTTGGCATCACCTTCCCCGACCGCAGCAGCCCGCCCCACCTGATGGCGCTGGAACTGTACCAAGATGCTCTTTTAGGAACTGGCGGGGTGTACCGTGAGGACGCGGCCTTTGGAAAGCTCGATCCCGCCGCGGTGGAAGCCTTTGACAGCCGCTATCCCTACAAGGAGAAGCTGGTGCTGCCGGGGCAGCTGGAATAGCCTCGTGTGTTGACTTGAATCATAATTAAGGCCGCCCTGCGTCTGCGAGGCGGCCTTGCTCATCGGTGGGATGATAGGATTACTTGATTTTTTCGACCGCCATCACGATCGGCGGGATGATGAGGATGTGCAGGATGATGCCGGGCCAGGCTTTGATGAAAGCGCCGGCAAGGAAAGCCTGCAGGGTATAACTGCCGCCGGAGAGGCCCAGCAAGGCAAACATCGCCAGGCCGAAGACCGCACGGCCAATCAGCATGGCGGCGATCAGAGCTATGTAGATATTGAGCGGCTTTTTGCCGAGGGCCTTGTAAATCAGCCCGGCCGCCGCGCCGTAGGCCGCCATCTCAAGGGCCATGGCCAGCGCCATGGGCATCAGGGGCGGCATGCCGAAGAGGAAGCTGCGCAGGATGGGGCTGACGAGGCCGACCAGCAGGCCCCAGGGCCAGCCGCAGATCAGGCCGCAGAGCAGCACCGGGATATGCATCGGGCTCAGCATGCTGCC